>NZ_JAMYQI010000007.1:0-383834 GCF_040320805.1 Mesorhizobium sp. M0615
CCCTCCCGCCCCCCCCCCTGTGGTCGGGGGGGGGGCGCCCCCCCCCCCCGCCCCCCCCCCCCCCCCCCCCGCCCCCCCCCCCCCCCCCCCCCCCCCCCCCCCCACGAGGGGGGTGTGCCGAAGCGCTTGCATCGAGGATTGGCCTTAGCCCTATCCATGTTCGTTTCGACTTGCTCCCCCGCCTCCGCCGATCCCCTGCCCGCCGGCTTTGTCCGCCTGGCCGATGTCGATCCCTCGATCCGCCAGGACATCCGCTATGCCGGCCTGGAAAATTTCCTGCATCGCAAGGCCGATGGCTACGACGCCCCAATCTGCATCCTCACGAAGCAAGCTGCGCAAGCGCTGTCCGGTGTCCAGAAAGCGCTCGCCGCCGATGGCCTGACGCTGGTCGTCTTCGACTGCTACCGCCCGGCCCGCGCCGTTGCCGACATGGGCAAATGGACCAGAGAGGGCGGCCCGCCCGATCCGCAATGGTACCCTCAGGTGCAGCGCGGCGACCTCATCGCCAAGGGCTATATCGGCGAATTGTCCACCCATTCGCGCGGCTCGACCGTCGATATCGCCATCGCCCGCAGCGACGGCAAGAACAAGTCATCCGCCGCTTGCGGCGCGGCCGGCGCCGGCACGCTCGATTTCGGCACCAGCTTCGACTGTTTCGACCCGGCAAGCGAAACCGCACATCGCCCATTGGCGGCAGAAGCGGCGGCAAACCGCAAAAGGCTGCTCGACGCCATGCGCGCCGGCGGCTTCAAGAATTATGCGCGAGAGTGGTGGCACTACACGCTTCGGGATGAGCCGTTTCCAAAGCTGCGCTTCGATTTTCCTATCACTGCGGGCTGAACCGCCCGGTGCTACACCGAGCCTTCCCTCGCTCGGCCTTGCTTCTGCGGTGTCAGCTCCTAGATAGCGTCAAACCGGCCGGATTTGGGTTAGACCAATATGAGGAAAATATTTCCTTCCGAAACCTAATATCGGCGAAAATTTCCTTCGAGTGGACAAAAAAGGCAACGTTGAATGCATCTAATTTCTATCAATTCGATAGAGTTCAGCCGTCATCAACGGAGGCGGGAATGACCAAACCTCATTTCAAGAAACTGCTCGGCGCACTGGTCGCCACATCGATCCAGTTCGGCACGCTCGGTTTCGCGTTTGCCGATACGACCATTCTGAACGTGTCCTACGACCCGACACGCGAACTCTACAAGGCCTATGACGAAGCCTTCGTCGCACACTGGAAGGCCGAGACCGGCGAGACGGTCACCATCCAGCAATCGCATGGCGGATCGGGCGCCCAGGCCCGCGCCGTGATCGACGGCCTCGATGCCGATGTGGTCACGCTGGCGCTCGAAGGCGACATCAACGCCATCGTCACCAAGTCGAAGAAGATCAATCCGGACTGGCGCAAGAAATTCGAAAACAATTCGGCGCCTTACACCTCGACCATCATCTTCCTGGTCCGCAAGGGCAACCCGAAGGGCATCCACGACTGGAGCGATCTGGTCAAGGACGGCGTCCAGGTGATCACGCCGAACCCCAAGACCTCCGGCGGTGCGCGCTGGAACTACCTTGCCGCCTGGGCCTATGCCAACGCCAATGATGGCGGCGACGAAGCCAAGAACAAGGAATTCGTCGGCAAGCTCTACGCCAATGCTCCGGTGCTCGACACCGGTGCACGCGGCTCGACGGTCACCTTCGCGCAAAAGGGCATCGGCGACGTGCTGATCGGCTGGGAAAACGACGCCTATCTGGCGCTCAATGAATTCGGAGCCGACAATTTCGAGATCGTCTATCCCCCGACCTCGATCCTGGCCGAGCCGCCGGTGGCGATCGTCGACGCCAATGTCGATGCCAAGGGCACCCGCAAGGTCGCCGAAGCCTATCTCGGCTGGCTCTATTCCAAGGAAGCCCAGACGATCATCGCCAAGAACCACTATCGTCCGGCCAAGCCCGAGTTGGTGGATGCGGCTGACATTCCGAAGACGCCCGAAATCAAGCTGATCTCCATCGACGATCCGCTTTTTGGCGGCTGGAAGAAGGCACAGCCTTATCATTTCGGCGATGGTGGTATATTCGACCAGATCTACAAGCCGGCCCAGTAGGATTTAGATCAGGACGACATGACCATAGCACCCGCCAAGGCGGGGTGGCGATTCAGACAGCCGAGTGTCATTCCGGGTTTCGGATTGACGCTCGGCTTCTCGCTTGCCTACCTCACGCTCATCATCCTCATCCCCCTGTCGGGCCTGATCTGGCGCTCGGCAGCCCTCGGCTGGACCGATTTCTGGGCGATCGTCACCGACCGCCGGACCATCAACGCACTCGAAATCAGCTTCGGCACAGCCTTCATCGCAGCCGCCGTCAACGTCGTCTTCGGCACGCTCGTCGCCTGGGTGCTGGTGCGCTACCGTTTCCCCGGCCGCCGCGTCGTCGACGCCATGGTCGACCTGCCCTTCGCGCTGCCGACGGCAGTAGCCGGCATTGCGCTGACCACGCTCTATGCGCCCAATGGCTGGATCGGCCATCTCCTGGCGCCGCTCGGCATCAAGGTCGCCTACACGCCGCTCGGCATCGTCGTGGCGCTCGTCTTCATCGGCCTGCCCTTTGTCGTGCGCACGGTGCAGCCGATCATGGAGGAGATCGACAAGGAAGTGGAGGAGGCTGCCGCGACGCTCGGCGCCAACCGCTTCCAGATCATCACCCGCATCCTGTTTCCGGGCTTGGCGCCGGCCATCATCACCGGCTTTTCGCTCGCCTTCGCGCGCGGGGTCGGCGAATACGGCTCGGTCATATTCATCGCCGGCAACCTTCCCTACAAGTCGGAGATCGCACCGCTTCTGATCGTCATCCGGCTCGAGGAGTACAATTATCCGGCGGCCACCGCGATCGCGGCGATCATGCTTTTGCTGTCGTTCGTGATGCTGCTGGTCATCAACCTGGCGCAGTCATGGAGTCGCAAGCGCTATGGCTGACCCCGAGATCAAATCCTACGAACCGCATCACGAGAGCCGGTCGGCGGCGGTGACTGAAAGCCGGCCGGTGCGGCTGCTGCTGATGGCGGTGGCCTTCGCCTTCCTCGCCATCTTCCTGCTGCTGCCGCTGATCATCGTCTTCCACGAGGCGCTGGCGAAAGGCATTGGCGCCTACACGGAATCGCTCTCCAATCCCGATACGCGCTCGGCGATCCGGCTGACGCTGCTGGTGGCGGTGATCGCCGTTCCGCTCAACGTCGTCTTCGGCATTTCGGCTGCCTGGGCGATCGCCAAGTTCGAGTTCAAGGGCAAGGCTTTTCTAACCACGCTGATCGACCTGCCCTTCTCGGTCTCGCCGGTCATTTCCGGCCTGGTCTATGTGCTTTTGTTTGGCGCTCAGGGACTGTTCGGTGAATGGCTGAAGGCGCACGGCATCCAGATCTTGTTCGCCGTGCCCGGCATCGTGCTCGCGACCATCTTCGTCACCTTCCCCTTCGTTGCCCGCGAACTGATCCCGCTGATGCAGGAACAGGGCAACGGCGACGAGGAAGCCGCGCTCTCTCTGGGCGCCAATGGCTGGCAGACCTTCTGGTACGTGACGCTGCCCAACGTCAAATGGGGATTGCTCTACGGCGTGCTTTTATGCAACGCCCGCTCGATGGGCGAATTCGGCGCGGTCTCGGTCGTGTCGGGCCACATACGCGGGCTGACCAACACCATGCCGTTGCATGTCGAAATCCTCTACAACGAGTACAACGCCGTCGGCGCTTTTGCCGTCGCTTCGCTGCTTGCCGGCCTGGCGCTGGTCACGCTGGTCTTGAAAACACTTCTAGAGATGCGCTACGGCGCCGAGATCGCCGCGACGCGCGGGCACTGACTAAATGCATGTCGCCCAAGACTGGGAACCGGTTTTGCGACAACGACATGCACCAAATTACTGAGGGATCTACATGGAAGTTCGCGTTGCCAACGTACGCAAGGAGTTTGACCGGTTTCCGGCCCTCCATGACGTATCGCTTGACATCAAGTCGGGTGAGCTGATCGCGCTGCTTGGGCCATCCGGCTCCGGCAAGACGACGCTGCTGAGGCTTATCGCCGGCCTGGAGCGGCCGACGCGCGGAAAGATCTTCTTCGGCGACGAGGACGCCTCGCACCGCTCGATCCAGGAGCGCAATGTCGGCTTCGTCTTCCAGCACTATGCGCTCTTCCGGCACATGACGGTCGCCGACAATATAGGCTTCGGCCTCAAGGTCCGGCATGGACCGTCGCGACCACCGGCGGCCGAAATCCGCCGACGCGCCTCCGAACTGCTCGATCTCGTTCAGCTTTCCGGCCTGGAAAAGCGCTATCCGGCGCAACTTTCCGGTGGCCAGCGCCAGCGCGTGGCGCTGGCGCGCGCCATGGCCATCGAGCCCAAGGTGCTGTTGCTCGACGAGCCGTTCGGCGCCCTCGATGCGCAGGTGCGCCGGGAACTCCGCCGCTGGCTGCGCGAAATCCATGACCGCACCGGCCACACCACCGTCTTTGTCACCCACGACCAGGAAGAGGCGCTCGAGCTTGCCGACCGCGTCGTGGTGATGAGCCAGGGCCGCATCGAGCAGGTCGGCTCCGCCGACGAGATCTACGACACGCCGAACTCGCCCTTCGTCTACTCCTTCATCGGTGAATCGAGCATGCTGCCGGTCAAGGTTGAGAATGGCGAGATCTGGCTCGCCGACCGTCCGATCGGCGTGTCGGCGCCGCACGCACCCGAGGGCGATGCGACGCTGTACTTCCGCCCGCACGATATCGAACTGCTCGACGGCTGCAGCGGCTGCATCGCCGGCACGGTCGCCGCCAGCCGCCGCGTCGCCGGCACAAGACGCGTCGAACTGGAAATCGGCGGCGAGCGCCAGCGGGTCGAGATCGAACTGCCTGTGGACCATCCTGCGGCGCAGAAGAGCCGGGTGGCGTTCAGGCCGCGGCGCTGGAAGCTTTTCCCGGCGACCTGAGCCGGCGCTATTCCAGCCAGTTCTCGACCTTCAGGCCCTTGATCCGGCTGAACTCACCGGTGTTGGCCGTAACCAGCGTCGTCCCCAGCGCGCAGGCGTGGGCAGCAATGAAAAGGTCATTATGGCCGATGACCTGGCCCCTTACTTCCAGTTCGGCACGAACCGTGCCGTATTCGGCATCCACCGGCACATCGAGCGGCAGCACAGGTAACTCGGCGAGCAATTGCTCGACCTTGGCGAGCAGCTTGGCCGATCCCTTGCGGGCGCAGCCATAACGCAGCTCCGAGGCGACAACGATGCTGGTGCACAGGGCACCGTCTCCCGCGCGAACCGCCGTACTGGCAGCCTTGCCGGCAGGGTTTCGGATCATGTCGCTGAGAATGTTGGTGTCCAGCATGAACCGCATCAAAAGATATCCTCAGGCCCCACGGGCGCATCATGGATCTCGGGAAAGTCGTCTTCAGGACCAAGCGGCGGCTCTTTCGCCCATTGGGTGAGCAAGGCGGTGAGGCCTGGTTTACGGACTGGCTCGATAACCAGGCGATCGCCGTCGCGGCTGATGAGGACTTTTTCGCCGGGAAGCTCGAACTCGACGGGAATGCGCACCGCCTGGCTGCGGTTGTTGCGGAAGAGCTTCGCCTCTCTCGGCGGCGTTGAATGGCGGTGTTGCGGCATCACGATGCATCCTTGTATATGCCAAATGTATATGCCACAGCGGCAAGATGCAATCATTTTGCATGGCGTTGGAAGGAAATCCTACCAATCGGCTGTTTCGGCAACGCTTTTTCTCATCGTCGAATGGCGAACCCGGCGCGCATGTCTGTCCGCGCTGGACATGGTCCTATTATGTTGGCGCATTATATCGATGCATCGACAAACGGCCTTCTCAAGGAGCTCCTTTTCATGAAGCGTTTTTTGCTCAGCGTAGCCGCCGCCGGCCTGATCCTCGCCTCTTCGCAGGCTTGGTCGGCCGACAAATTGCTCAACGCTTCCTATGATGTCGGCCGCGAATTGTTCGCTCAGGTGAACAAGGCTTTCGTCGCCGGCCATCCGGGCGTCACCGTCGACCAGTCGCACGCCGGCACCTCGGCGCAGGCGCGCGCCATTGCCGAAGGCCTCGGCGCCGATGTCATCACCTTCAACCAGGTCACCGACATCGACTTTCTGGTCAAGAAAGGCCTCGTCTCCGCCGACTGGCAGAAGGATTTCCCCGACAACGCCTCGCCCTTCTATTCGCTCCCATCCTTTCTCGTCCGCGCCGGCAACCCCAAGCACATCAAGGACTGGGACGACCTCGTGCGCGACGACGTGCAGGTGATCTTCCCCAACCCCAAGACCTCGGGCAATGCGCGCTACACCTATCTGGCCGCAACCGCCTACGCCAAGGAAGCCTTCAAGGGCGACGACGCCAAGGTGAAGGAGTTCGTCACCAAGCTGTTCAACAACGTGCCGATCTTCGACACCGGCGGGCGCGCCGCCACCACCACCTTCGTGCAACGCGAGATCGGCGACGTGCTGATCACCTTCGAGTCGGAAACGCGCGGCATCCGCAAGGAGTATGGCAACGACAAGTTCGAACAGGTCACGCCAACGGTCAGCCTGCTCGCCGAATTCCCGGTGGCGATCGTCGACAAGGTCGCCGACGAGCACGGCAGCCGTGACCTCGCCAAGACCTATCTCGATTTCCTCTACACGCCCGAGGGCCAGACCATCGCGGCTGAAAATGGCCTGCGCGCCCGCAACGCTGAAGTCGCGGCAAAATACAAGGCCGACTTCCCCGATGTCCGCCTGCTGACGGTGGAAGACGTCTTTGGCGGCTGGGACAAGGTACAGAAGGAGCACTTCGCCGCCGGCGGTCTGCTCGACCAGACCTATGGCAGCCGCTGATATCAGCAGCGTTCGACCTCACCTCACAAGAATGCCGGCGCTTTGCCGGCTTTTTCGTTTTCGCGCGCCGACAAACGGCTTTCATGCGGAATCTGTCGCGATCGGCGAAAAACGTTACAAAGAATCAACGCCTTTGTGCCTAACGTCTCAACCGGGCGGCTTGTTCTACGCGAAACCGGGTTGTTCAGGCGAAACGTCATGATTTGCACACAAACAACCGCCAGATGCGGGTGGTTGGGGTTTTCATGAACTGAACCGGGCATGCTTACCAAAAAAGGCAAATACGGCCTCAAGGCCCTCGTGCATCTTTCCGGCCTGCCGGTCGGCCAGCTTGCATTCGTCAACGACATCGCGATCGCCAACAACATCCCGAAGAAATTTCTGGATGCCATTCTGGGCGAGCTGCGCAATGCCGGCTTCGTCCTCAGCCGCAAGGGCAAGGAAGGCGGTTATCGCCTCGCCCGGCCGGCTTCCGAAATCAAGATCGGCCACGTCGTGCGCGTGCTGGACGGCCCGCTCGCTCCCATACCCTGCGCCAGCCGCACGCAATACCAGCGCTGCGAGGATTGCGACGAGGCGACCTGCCAGGTCCGGCACATGATGCTGGAAGTGCGCCAGGCGATCGCCGAAGTGCTGGACAATCGCAGCCTCGCCGCCATGCGCGACGCCGACAATGATGATTTTCCGGTCGAGCTGACGTCGCAGATTTAAATTAGAGCATGGTCCCGAAAAGTGCGAACCGGTTCGGACAAGATCATGCTCAAATGAGAGTCCTCAGACCAGGCCGAGCTTGCCGGCCAGGCCGACGCGCTGGATTTTGCCGGTGGGACCCTTGGGTATCTCCTGGAGAAACAGGATGTGGCGCGGCACCTTGAACTCGACGATCCGGCTGCGCGCGAAATCGCGTATCTGCTCGGCATCGGCGGTGGCGCCCTCGGCCAGCACGATGGCCGCACCCACCTCTTCGCCGAGCATGGCGTGCGGCACGGCGAAGGTCACCGCCTGCGCCACCAGAGGATGATCGAGCAGGACATTGTCGACTTCGAGCGGCGAGATCTTTTCGCCGCCGCGATTGATGATCTCCTTCAGCCGCCCGGTGATCTTCAGATCGCCATCCTCGTCGATCAGGCCCTGGTCGCCGGTGCGGAACCAGCCTTCGCTGAAGGCAGCTTCATTGGCCACCGGATTGTTGAGATAGCCATCATGGATGTTGGCGCCGCGCACCGCGATCTCGCCCTTTTCACCCGCCGGAAGGATCGTCCCCTTGTCGTCCAGGATCGTCACCTGCGGACCCGCAGGCAGGCCGACCGAGCCTGGCTTGCGGCGCGCAGGCGGCAGGCCGTTGGATGTCATCTGGTGCGCCGCCTCGGTCATGCCATAGGCCTCGACCACCGGACAGCCGAAGACGCGCTCGAGGTCGCGGAACACGGTGTCCGGAAGTGCGGCCGAAGACGAGCGGATGAAGCGCAACCTCGCAGCCGCGATGGTTTCGCCATTGCGGGCGGCGCGCGCCAGGATCGCCTGATGCATGGTCGGCACCGCGCTGTACCAGCTCGGCCTGAAGTCGCCCAGCCAGCCGTAGAATTTGAGCGGGTTGAAGCCCGGCGTGCAGACAATAGCGCCGCCGACTGCCAGCTGTGCGCTGAGCGCCGCCATCAGCCCGTGAATGTGGAACAGCGGCATCACGTTGAGACAGATATCGTCTGCCGAAAGCGCCAGGGTGCGGGCGATGTTGGCCATTGATGCCTGCAGATTGCGCTGCCGCAAGCCGACGATCTTCGGCCGCGCCGTGGTTCCCGATGTGTGCAGGACAAGCGCGAAATCGTCCGGCCCGTTGAGCTGCATATCGTCGAGGCGAGCCTCACTGGCAGCCTCCACCTCGGCGTCGCCCGCCAGGAGAAACTCGCCGGCCTTGGCGCCGTCAGTCACGACGACGTCGAGCACCGCAATGCCGAGCCCCTTTGCGGCGTTGCGCGCGGCATCGCCCATGCCTTGTCCGCACAGCAGCAGCTTCACATCGAGATCGCCGAGATAGAAGCGGAATTCGTCTTCGCCGTAAGCCGGATTGAGCGGCGCCGCCGTCGCCAACGCCGAGACCGCCAGGAAACAGGCCGCCATTTCCGGGCCGTTGGGCAAGACGATGCCGACGGCCGTGCCGCGGGCAACGCCACGCCTGGCGAGATCGCCGCAGAGCTTGTCGACAAGATTGGCGAGGCCGGCAAAGCTCAGGGACGGCCGGTCCGGCGCCATCAGCGCCACCGCAGCCGGCCGCCAGGGCGCCAGTTGGGGAAGTGCTACCGATAGGGCCTGTTTCAAGTTCGAACCCTGAATGGCGTTCACCATGGCCTTGCCGGCGCCGATTGCGCGCCCGTGGCAGACGCAGTAAAGCGATTTCCGGACGCACGCAAGAACAGGTGGACACCGATCGGATGAGGCTGCCGTGGTTGGGAAAATCCCGGAAAGCCGACCGGACACAATCTTCCGCCGTCATTTATCATACGGAAATCATCGCCGACATCCTGGTGCCCGAACGCGCCGAGCATGTCCGCTTCTTCAGCCGCAAGCAGGTCCGCGCCGGCAAGTTGCGCACCTTCAACAACAGGGATTTCCGCGAGCTGCTGCTGGCCGCCTTCTATCTCGGGGTCGCGGCATTGCTGCCGGTCAATTGGTGGGCCGCGATCTGCAGTCGCATATCGGGGCTGCGCCTCAAGCGCCATATCCGCAAGGATTTCGTGCGCTACGCCGCCGCGACGCGCGCCGTGCTCGGCAATGGCATCGATGCGCAAAGGCAGTTCAGGGCCTTGCTCTGCGCCAACCACCGCCGGCGTTTGCTGCTTGCCGCGCATCTCATCGGCCGCCGCTGGTCACCTGATATCCGGCTGGAGGGCCTGGAAGGCCTGCAAGCGGCGCTGAAGCGCGGCCACGGCGCTATCATCTGGTGCGATCAGTTCACGGCACAGACCATCATCGGCAAACGCGCTCTCCATGAGGCCGGTATCGAGACACACCAGCTCAGCGTCAGGGCTCACGGCATATCCGATTCGACCTTCGGCTTGCGCTTCCTGAACCCGCCGATGGTTCGGGTCGAGAACCGTTTCCTGAAAAGCCGGATCGTGTTCGACCGCAGCGACGCCTACCAGGTCACCGGCCGGATCCACAAGATCCTTGGCAACAACGGCGTCGTATTGGTGACCAACACCGTGCATGCCGGCTCGACATTCACCGAAGTCGGCCTTGGCGAGAGCGGCTGGACTCACCTCGCCTCGGCGCCGACGAATTTCGCTGCCAGAGGCAAGGCGGCGCTGTTTTCCATGTCGACCTTCGAGACCGATCCGTTCCGCCAATACCGCGCCGTCCTAAGTCCCGAACTGGTGCCGGCCCCGGCAGAGGCCGGCGAGCGCGCGGCCAGAGCCGGCGCCAAGAACATGGCGCTGCAGGCCGAGTACATATTGCTCAAGCGCGACCGCTTGCTGGAGGCGCTGAAACTTTATCCCGAGCAAATGATGGTCTGGTCCGGCGCCGACCGGTTCACCGAACGGCCGGAAACCGCCTTGCCCGACGAGGGTGGTTCATGATTTTGCGCCGGCCAGCAGGCTGGCAACGGCGGTGACGATCTCAGCCACTGGAAGTGTGGCGTCGGCCGTCAGCGCCCGCTCGTCGGCGCCAGGCGGCTCAAGGATGGCGAACTGGCTTTCGACCAGGCTTGCGGGCATGAAATGGCCCTTGCGGTTGGCGACACGCTGCTTGGCGGTTGCGGGATCGATCTTCAGATAGATGAAATCGATATCCCGGCGGAAGCCACGCAGACGATCGCGGTAGCTGCGCTTCAGCGCCGAGCAGGCGGCAACCACGCTTTGGCCGCTGCCGGTCAGGTCGGCGATCCGCTCGCCGATGGCATCGAGCCAGCCCTCACGCAGTTGATCTGTGAGCGGCTCGCCGCTCGCCATGCGGGCGACGTTTTCGGGTGGGTGCAGCCTGTCGCATTCGACAAAGACGGCCCCTTCCTCTGCTGCCAATGCTTTGCCGACAGCCGATTTTCCGCAGCCGGCGACGCCCATCACCACAATGGCCCGAGGCACTGAGCCGGTAGCGCCCATTGGCGCCTTTGCGGTCTTTTCGTCCACGGTCAGCGGCTTGCCGGCGCGCGGCCGTAGAGCAGGAGCATGGCAACGATGACCAAGCCATAGACGATCTGCCGCCCCGCCTCCGGCATCTGCATGACCGAAAGGATGGACTGCAGGAGCGTGATCAGGATGACACCGGCGACGGTGCCGAGATAGGAGCCGCGGCCACCCAGGATCGAGGTGCCGCCCAGAACCACGGCGGCGATCGACGGCAGGAGATAGGCATCGCCCATCGATTGCGCCGCCTTGGAGGCATAGCCGGCGAGAAGCACTCCGCCAAAGGCGGACAGCCCGCCTGAGATAGCGAAGGCGATCATCACCACGCGCCTTGTATCGATGCCGGAGAGATAGGCGGCACGCTCGCGGTTGCCGATGCCGTAGACGGTGCGGCCGAAGCTGGTGCGGGACAGCACGAACACCATCGCAGCGCCAATCAGCGCCCAGATGATGACGGCGTTAGGTACGCCAGGAATGGTGAAACCTGTCGCAAGATAGCGCATGGCGCCGGTGGCCGAATCCTGTGGCGAGTAGCCGCCGGTATAAACGACCATGAGCCCCTGAGCGACAGCGTTGGTGGCGAGCGTGATGATCATCGAGGGTATGCGCAAATAGGCGACGCCAAAGCCGTTGACGATGCCGATCAGCACCCCGCAGAAGATGCCGAACGGGATGGCCAGCGCCACACCGATCGGGCCATAGGCCGCGGCCGCACACGCCATCATCGCGCCCGCCGCCACCGCCCACGGCACAGACAGGTCGATCTGGCCTAGCAGGATGACCAGCATCATGCCTGTGGCGATGACGCCGAGGAACGAGGCCACCTTGAGCTGCTGCAAGAGATATTCAGGCGACAGAAAGCTCCTGGAATAGAGGCTGCCTAGGAACAGCAACAGCACGATGCAGGCGAAGGCCGTCAGCACCGCCGGATCGGCGCGGCGGATGAATTTCGGCATGCGGCCGGCGATACCGCCCAATGTCGTTTCGCTCACAGGAACCACTCCAGCCGGTTGCGGACCCGAAACAGCGCAAAGGCGCCAAGGCTGACCGCGACCAGCAGGATAACGCCCTGGAACAGCGGCTGCCATAGCGGATCGAAATCGAAAACGAACAACAGGTCGCCGATGGTGCGGAAGGCCAGCGCGCCGAAGATGGCGCCGATGGCGCTGCCCTTGCCGCCAAACAGCGAGACGCCGCCCAGCACCACCGCGGCGATCGAAAACAGCGTATAGGCGTTGCCGCTGGCATAGGCTGCATCGCCGGTATAGGTGAAGAAGGTCAGGAACAGTCCGCCGATCGCGGCCAACAGGCCTGCGAGCGCGTAGGCAGCGAACTTGCCGCGCCTTATCGGCACACCGGACATGTAGGCCGCCGTCTCCGACGAGCCGGCCGCATAAGCCGCCCGCCCGAGCACCGAGCGGCTGAACGGTACCCAGACCACGAGCACGACGGCGAGCAGCACGACCAGGCTCGCCGGCATCACGCCGAACAGGCGTCCGGTCAGCGCGTCGGCGAGACCTTCGTTGACCGAACCGCCGGGAAACGGCCTGAGCAGCAGCGCGATGCCGAAATAGACCGCACCCGTGGCGATCGTGGCGACGATCGGCTGCAGGCGGCCGTAGATGACGATGGCGCCGTTGATCGCCCCGCAAAGGAGCCCGGTGCCGAGCACGGCGATGACGCCGAAAGCGGTCTCGAGGCCGGTGCCGATGACCAGCCAGGAGGCGAGGCAATTGGTCAGCGTGAAGATCATGCCGACGGAGAGGTCGATGCCGGCGGTGATCACGACCAGTGTCTGCGCCATGGCGACGAAGGCGAGCAGCACGCCCTTGTTGGACGCTGTCTGCACGACATTGGCGGTGAAGCCCGCCGGATGGTTCGAGGTGTAGATGACGAACATGACAATGAATATGCCGAGTGCCATCAGTGTTCCGCGCTGCTCGGCCAGCCAGTAGCGCCACTCTTTCACGCGTCCGCTCCCTGTCTTGCGCCGGCATCGTCTCTCGCGCCGTCATCGCCGTGGATGTTGAGCGCGCTTGCAATGAGCGCCCGCTCGGTGATCTCGGCCCCGACCAGCTCGCGCTTGACCGCGCCGTCATAGAGCACCAGCACGCGGTCGCAGCAGCCGATCAGTTCGTCATAGTCGGTCGAATAGAACAGGATCGCCGCCCCCGCATCCGCCAGCTTGCGCATCAGTTGATAGAGTTCCTGCTTGGTGCCGACGTCGATGCCGCGCGTCGGATCGTTGAGCAGGATGATACGCGGCTGGCGCATCAGCCATTTGGCGATGACCACCTTCTGCTGGTTGCCCCCCGACAGCGCACCGACCGGAATGTCGAGGCCGGCCGTCTTGATCGCCAGCAGCCCGACCATGTCGTCGATCAGCCGCTGTTCGGCGGCGCGGTCGATGATGCCGGCCTTGGACAGCCGGTCTAGGGCGGCAAAGGAGAGGTTCTCGCGCACCGTCATCGGCAGCATCAAGCCTTCGGTCTTGCGGTCCTCCGGGATCAGCGCCATGCCGATGCGGTCGTCGCGCGCCGCTTGCGGGCTGGCGATCGAAACCGGCTTGCCATCGATAAGGATCTGGCCGCCGAGGCCGCGCAGCACACCGAAAAAGGCAAGCAGCAATTCGCGTTGGCCCTGGCCGTCCAGGCCGCCAAGGCCGACGACCTCGCCTGCCCCGACCGTCAGCGAGACATTGTCCAGCCGGTCCGTCCAGGACAGCTTGCGCGCCTCCAGCACGGGAACGGCGGCGGCTGCGGTGCGCGCGGGTTTCGGCGGGAAAATATGGCTGTATTCGCGCCCGATCATCAGTTCGACGACTTCGTTGTCGCTCTTTGTGCCTGCCTTGTAGCTGGCGACATTGCGGCCGTTGCGAAACACCGTGCAGTGGTCGGCAAGCTCGGCGATCTCGTTCATGCGGTGTGAAATGTAAAGCAGCGCCAGCCCTTCCGAGCGCAATCGCTTGAGCACGCTGAATATCCTGGCGACGTCCGTCGCGGTCAGGGCCGAGGTCGCCTCGTCGAGGATCAGGATGCGCGGCTTCCTGGCCAATGCCTTGGCGATCTCGACCATCTGTCTTCTTGAAAGCGGAAGATCCTTGACCAGCGCCAATGGATGGATGTCGGCCGCACCTGCGCGTGCCAGCGCATCCTCGGCAATGCGGCGCTGCGCCTTGCGGTCGATCATGCCGAAACGCTTCGGCGGATCGGAGATGACGATGTTGTCGGCAACGCTGAGTTCGGGAACCAGCGACAGCTCCTGGAAGATGCAGACGATGCCGGACTTGTTTGCAGCAGCAGGCGAAGCGAACGTCACCTCGCTGCCGTTCAGCATCATGCGGCCTTCGTCGGGCGCGACGACGCCCGCCATGACCTTGATCAGCGTCGATTTGCCGGCGCCGTTTTCGCCGAGAATGGCGTGGATGCTACCGGACGAGACCGAAAGCTCGGCCTTTTCCAGCGCCCGCACGCCACCATAGCGCTTGGATATGCCTTCCATCCGGAAGAGCGGAACCGCACCGTCCATCGGCCCTCCCGAGGCAGTTTGACTTCAAGGGATATCGAGTGGCCGGCGCCGCGGAGATCCCGCGGCGCCGGATATGCCGCCTATTGGTCAGCCCCTATTGGTCAGCTTTGGTCTGGCCCATAATTTCCTGCGCGGTGAAATTGATGCCGCAGGTCGGGAAGGAATTGCCGACGAAGAAATTGTCGGACTGGTCGGGGAAGAAATCCTGACCGGCCTTGAAGTTCGGATCCTCGACGATCGCCAGTGGCAGTTTCACTGCTTGCGGAACGACGTTGCCTTCGAGCGCGGCAATCGCCGTCTTGATGGCGACCGCGACCTGCGCCGGACCGGTGCCGGCCGATGAGCATTTCAGCCCGTCGCCGGCATGTGCCGCGCAGAACTTGCGGAAACCGTTCTCGGTCTCCCCGCCGAACGGCACGAAAGCATGCTTGGCATCGATCATCGCCTGCACGATGCCGGTGTCGCCGCCTTGCCCGGTGATTCCGTCGAACGGACCGTTGGTGGCAATGGCGTCGGCCGTGGCCTTCTGCGCCACGCCGTCGTCCCATTTGCCGACCACCTCGGTGACCTCCCATTTCTTGCCGGAGGCATCGAGCGCTTCATGGATTCCGTTGTGACGGTCGGTGTCGACGGAAGTCCCGGCAACGCCGCGCACTTCGAGCACCTTGCCGCCATTCGGCACATGGCCGACCAGCCATTTGCCCCACAATTCGCCAAGGCCCTTCTGGTCGACATTGACGTTGATGGCGTCCTTGGTATCGAGAATATTGTCGAAGGCGACGAGGATGACGCCAGCTTCCTTGGCGCGCTTGATGACCGGCCCGAAAGCGGTCGGGTTCTGGGCATTGACGACGATCGCGTCATAGCCGGAATCGATGAAGTTGTTGATCGCCGAAATCTGAGCCGGCACGTCCTCGCCGGTCGAGACGACCTTGAATTCCTTCAGTTTCGCGGCGACCTCCGGCTGGGCCGCATAGGCCTTGGCGGTCTGCACCATCTGGATGCGCCAGGTGTTGGCGATATAGCCATTGGCGAGCGCGATGCGGTATGGGCCGTCTTTCTTGGGGAACTTGAAGAACTGCGTATCGGCCGCCCAGGGCGCAAAGCAATCCGGCTCAGCCGACGGGCCCTTGACAACTTCCGGGTCGGCCATGGCCGACGAACTCAGCATGACGAATGCAGTGGCGGCAACGATGCCACCAACAAGTGACTTGATCATCGATATTCCTCCCAGTTGTAGTTTTATTTGCTGCTGCTTATTAATTTGATGCTGTTTGTCGTGGTGTGTTTTCCACGCCTGCCGAAGGCCCTCCAGCCTGGCCGGCGCCACGTCTCAAGGGCCCGAAGCCGGCCCGATCCCCTCCCCCTCGCCGCTTCACAGGCGAGAAACGAAACTAGCATATTATACATAATAAACAAGCATGAGCTGTTGCTTATGTATAATAAACAGGGGCGGCCTTTCATCAAAACGTCTGCCCGACGAAAATGGTAGCGCTACCATGACGTTGTGTAAAGCACCATTTGTTGAGGCAGCCAAAGCGTGTTCAGCGTGCGGTGCTCTCGCGGGGCTTGAGTTCGAAACCGAGATCGACGACCCGCTGCTCAGGCCTTCGTCCTGCGATCGCCGCCAGCGCCATGGCGACAGACCGACGGCCGATTTCATAGCGAGGGGTGCGGATACTGGTGAGCGGCGGGAACGCCGCCTGCATCATTTCGAGGTCGTTGAAGCCGACAATGCCGATTGTTTTCGGCACGTTGAGCGCGGCGCTATGGCATTCGAACAAAACGCCGAGCGCGATGTCGTCATTGTTGCAGAAGACGCCGTCGAGCGCCGGCATCTTGGCCAGCGCATCGCGAAGCAGCTCGCGGCCGAGCGTCACGCTGGACAGTAGCGGCGTGGTGGTGACCAGCCGGGGGTCGAACAGGCCGGCCTTCTCCATTGCCGCGCGATAGCCGGCAAGCCGCCGCTGCGAGCGCGGGTCCATGCGTGCGCCGATGAAGCCGATCCGCCGGTAGCCGGCCTCGATCAGATGCTCGGTCGCGGTGCGGCCACCGTCAAAATGCGAGAAGCCGACCAGCATGTCGACCGGATCGGACCCGGTCTCCATCACCTGCACCACCGGGCAGCCCGCGCTCTCCAGCAGTTTTCGCGAGGTCGGCGTCTGGTCGATGCCGGCCACGATCAGCGCCGCCGGGCGCTGCGGTGCGAACACCTGCAGCAGGCGCTCCTCCTCGAGGCCGGAATAATGGGTGTTGCCGAGCTGGACGCGGAACGGGCCGTCCGACAGGCTGTCATAGATGCCGCGCACCACTTCGGCGAAGACGTTGTTGGTCAGCGACGGCACCAGCACGCCGAACACATCGGCGCGCGCCGAGGCCAGCGCCCGTGCATTGGGATCCGGGACATAACCGAGTTCGTCGACGGCGGCCTGGATCTGGCGCCGCAGATCCTGGCTGACGCGTTCCGGTTCGCGCAGCGCCCGCGACACGGTGATGGCCCCGACGCCGGCCTTGCGCGCCACATCTGATAGGGTCGGGCGGCCGCCCCCACGACGCGAGCGCGGCTTGGTCATGGACATCCTCCACGTGCCAGGCCCCGGCCGCTGCGCCCTTGCGAAACCATGTTCAGCTTTTCCACTGCCACCATGCCGGCTGCTGCCGCACCCACTCGCCTGCTGGCGTCGCGCAGCCAATCGCCCTTGTCAAGCAACAGGGCAATCCTGCCTAATTAAGCCATCAGGGCAGCACTGCGTTTTGCTTTCCACAGCAGCAGCCCGATCGCCACTATGTTCAGCAAGTTCCACGCGATCCCGTTGAGGAACGCGGCGGCGTAAGAGCCGGTCAGGTCGTAGATCCAGCCCGACATCCAGCCACCGATCGCCATGCCGAAGATGGTCGCCATCATGACGATGCCGATACGCTGGCCGGCCTCCCTGGCGGGCAGGTATTCGCGCACGATGATGGCATAGCAAGGCACGATGCCGCCTTGCGACAGGCCGAACACCAGCGACACGACGTAGAGCGAGGCAAGCCCGTCGAACGGGATGTAAAACAAAAGCGACAGGCATTGCAGCACGGAACCGATAAGCAGGGTTTTCACGCCGCCGATGCGGTCGGCGACAAAGCCGGAGGCGAGCCGGCTGACGACGCCCGCCGCCATCATGATCGACAGCATGTCGGCGCCATGCGCAATGCCGTAGCCAAGATCCATGCAATAGGCGACGATGTGCACCTGCGGCATCGACATCGCCACGCAGCAGCCGAGACCGGCAACGATCAGCAGCACTTGTAACGCCGCCGGAGACAGCGAAATCGACTGCACTGTCCGGCTTCCGGGTGAACCGGCGGCAGCCGCCGCCGGAGCAGCGCGCCGCAACAACAGCACCAGTGGCACCATGGTGACCAGGCAGAAGACACCGATGCCGGCATAGGTGAAGCGCCAGCCCTCCGCCTTGATCAGCGTCGGCATGATGGTTGGCCAGAGCGCTCCGGCGAGATAGTTGCCAGCCGCCGCCGCCGTAACGGCGACGCCGCGCCGACGGTTGAACCAGTGCGAGATGTCGGCGATCAGCGGCCCGAAGATCACCGATGTGCCGACACCAATCAGCACGCCCTGGGCAAGGGTGAATTGCAGGATAGAGGTCGACAGCGCGGCGAGCAGCAGGCCGGCGGCGAGAGCCACCGAGGATAGCAGTGCCGGGATCCAATACCCCATGCGATCGACCGCGCGGCCAACCAGCACATTGCCGGCGGCGAAGCCGACCATGGTTGCGGTGTAGGGCATCGATGCCGCGGCGCGGTCAACGCCGAACTCGGCCTGCACGGCCGGCAGCACGACGACGACGGCCCACATGCCGACCGCACCGATCGTCGCCAGCAGCATGGAGATGGCAAGCCGCATCCAGGCGTAGCTGCTGTCGATGCCGGGGCTATCCGCCTGATTGGCGACGATCGGGGTCAAGGCGTTTCCTGTTTACGGTCCTGGGAAGTCGACCGTTGTGTCGCCACTATCGGCGCATTCACCGCGACGGGCAGCGCCACAGGGCCATGATCCGTGGCTCCAGCGGCCCGGCGACTTTCTCGGGAACCGGCGGCGGCCTGCTCGAGTTTTTGCGACAGGAAGGAGTTTGTCATGACCGCGAAAAAGAAATGGTCGGCCGAGGTGACCGAGCACAGCGATGCGATGGACCTCGAGGACCACATCTTCGAAGCCGACGACGCCAGGAAGATCGCGGCCTCGCTCAAGCGCTCGGCCGAGCACAGCGACCGCCGCAAGGCCGAGCCGTTTCAGTCGGCCATGTCGATGCTGAATTTCTACATCAACCGCGCCGGCAAGAACCTGCCGCAGGCGCGCCGGAAAGTGCTCGAGGACGCCAAGGACGAACTGCGCGCGGCCTTCGGAAGGCCGCAGCAGGATTAATGCATGTCGCTCAAAAGTGGCGCCGGTTTTGAGACAACGACATGCAAAGACCTAAGCGCGTCGACTTAGTCCGTTCAAACGGGACGCGCTTTAGCGCTCCCGATTGGCTCTACCAAATTCACCTCAACTGGACCTAGTGACAGGTCCTCTTTCCCCTCAGTTTGCCGGCCTCGGCTTTGTGTTTCCCCGAGCCCTTTGAAGTAGCGGCATGACGGTCAAGATCGGCATCAATCCCATCACCTGGAGCAATGACGATGTTCCCGCACTCGGCGGCGATACGCCGCTCGCGACATGCCTGTCGGAAACCAGGCAGGCCGGCTATCGCGGCACCGAACTCGGCGGCAAATTCCCCAGGCGAAGCGACGAGCTTGGACCGATCCTGTCTTCTTACGGACTGGAACTCGTCTCCGGCTGGTATGACGGCCGCATTCTGGACCGCACGGTCGACGAGGAATTCGCCGCCCTCACCTCGCATCTGACCCTGCTGCGCGACCTCGGCGCCAAGGTCGTCGTCTATGCCGACACCTCGCGCGGCCGTCATGACGGCATTTTCGCGCCGATCTCACAGCGTCCGCGCCTCGCTGACGGCGAATGGACCGCCTATGGCGAGAAGCTGACCGAACTCGCCGACCGCATGGCTGCCTTCGGCGTCGGCATGGCTTTCCATCACCATATGGGCACGATCGTCGAGAGCGATGACGAGGTCGACAGGCTGATGGCCGCAACCGGCAAGAGCGTCGGCCTGCTGTTCGATACCGGCCATTGTCTGTTCTCAGGCGGCGACCCGGCCTCCCTCCTGAACCGGCATCTCGACCGCATCGTGCATTTCCATTGCAAGGACGTCCGCGCGGCCGTGCTGGAGAAGGCACGGCGCGAGGACATGAGTTTCATGGCGGCAGTGATGGAAGGAATCTTCACCGTGCCCGGCGATGGCTCCGTCGATTTCCTGTCGCTGCTGCAGCCTCTGGCCAGCCATGGCTTCGAAGGCTGGATCGTCGTCGAGGCCGAGCAGGATCCGGCCAAGGCACACCCCTTGACCTATGCCACGAAAGGTTACGCTTCGCTTCTCAAAACGGCCTGCGCGGCCGGGTTCGACGTGGCAATACGAGACATGGCCTAACCACCGCCGGGGGGCTGGTGGTTGGGCCGGTTGGGCGCGCGCCTCGGTAGGGGTAGCGACGCGAAAGCGCCCGGCGATCCGCGCCGCCGCCCTCCCTTGGCGGCGCGGATCGCACAGTTCTTGGCATCGAAATTTTTGCCCCCGAGTTGCCGGCCCGGCGTTTCCAGCTTGAGGCTGGGGACGAGGCATGCCTTGATGCAGATGGAGGAGCGACATGGCATTCGAGGCGGCACTCGGCATGGAACGGCTTTGCACCATCCGTGAGATCGCCGAGAAGGCGGAACTCGGCGCGGCAACCGTTCACCGCGCGCTGAAGAACAGCCGCGAGGTCCGTCCCGAAACCAGACGGCTGGTGCTGGAGACTGTCTGCCTGCTTAACGAAGAGAAGATCGCCCGCGCCGCCAGGTTGGTCGGAGACTAGCTTGGCCGACCATATGCGCCTTTCCCTCGACATCATGTCGGTCGACCGCGGCTCGGACGAACCGATGCACCGGCAGATCTACGGCGCCTTGCGGCGCTTCATCCTCGACGGCCAGATCCAGCAGAACACGCTGCTTCCTTCGACACGCTCGCTGGCCGAGGATCTCAAGGTCGGCCGCAACACGGTGATCGCCGCCTACGACCAGCTGCTCGCCGAAGGGTTTATAGAGGCGCGCGCCGGGTCCGGCACCTGGGTGGCGCCGATCCAGCAGAAACGCCCGCCGGCCGCGCTGCGCGCCGGCCTCGCCGCCCCGCAAAAACTCTCGCGGCGCGGTCAGACCATCGTCAACGGCCCGCAGCCGCCACGCAATGCCGGCGTCATCAACTTCCATCCGGGCGTGCCGGAATCGGCATCCTTTCCCTTCACCATCTGGTCGAGCCTTCTGGTGCGCAATGCGCGCAGCCGCGATGAGAATTTGCTCGGCTATATCTCCTTTGCCGGCCATCCCGGCCTGCGCCAGGCCATCGCCTCGACCATAAGCCTGTCGCGCGGCATCAATTGCACCGCCGACCAGGTCATCATCGTCACCGGCGCGCAGGCAGCACTCGACCTCGCTTCGCGCGTGCTGATGGACGAAGGCGACCATGTCTGGATGGAGGAGCCCGGCTATCTCGGCGCCAAGAGCGCCTTTCTCGCCAGCGGCGCGCAGCTTGCGCCCTTGAAGGTCGATCGCCTTGGATGGCATCTCGCAGACCCAGAGCTGCCGCCGCCGCGCCTGATCTATGTGACGCCATCCTGCCAGTGGCCGTTCGGCACCATCATGCGCATCGAGGAACGGCTGCAGCTGCTCGACATCGCCGAGCGCCACGGCGCCTGGATCGTCGAGGATGATTATGACGGCGAGTACCGGTACCGTGGCCGGCCGGTACCGGCGCTGCGCGGCCTCGATCACGCCGACCGGGTCGTCTATATCGGCTCCTTCGGCAAGACGCTGATCCCGGCGCTCCGCATCGGCTATCTCATCGTGCCGCGCGAACTGTCGGTCCCCTTCGACCGCGCCGTCTCGATCACCGGCCAGTTCGCGCCGCTGATCCTGCAGGCGACGGTCAACGACTTCATCACGCAAGGCTATTTCGCCACGCATCTGAAGCGTATGCGCCGGCTCTATGCGCGCCGGCAGGCCAATTTCGTAAAACTGTGCCAGGAGCATCTGGCCGAATGGCTGACTGTGACCGAGAACGATTCCGGCATGCAGCTGCTGGCCAGTTTTATCCGACCCTACAAGGACAGCGACGTCGTCGCCGCTGCCGTCAAGGAGGGCCTCGACGTGCAGGGCATCTCGATCAACTACCATTCGAGCGAGCCGGAACACGGCCTGCTGCTCGGCTATGCCGCGATGGACGAACGCCAGATCCTGCGCGCAGTGCTGGCGCTGCGCGCCGCCTTTATGCGACTGGACCGGCAATAAGCCGGTCCAACGCGGCTCTTCAATTCACGCTGTCGAATTTCTGCAGGTCCACCGGTGCTGCCTTGCGCACCTCGACATCGTCCAGCGAGGCATTCTCCAGCGCCACACGGGCCGCCGCATCGATGTTATGGATCATGTCGTCGATGTCGGCGTCGCCATGCGCCGGATTCATCGCGATCATCACCGTGCGGTTGAGGATGTCGAGAGAACCCTTGCCGAGGTCGTCGGCATAGGTCAGCCGCAGGCCCTTGTTTTCCGGCAGCGTGTACGGATTGAGCGCCGGATGATGCGCGCCCTCATGCATCAGCACCTGGTCCCACTGGGTGAAATTGTGGCGGCCGGTCTTGCCGGCAATGACGCTCGGAATGGTCTTCGAAAAAGTCTGCGCCGCCTGTTCGCTGGGCAGCAGATACATTACCTGTGCCGCGCAATCGTCGTCGGGGCTGTTCATCGGCGACGGCGTCAGGCCGAGATTGCCGAGATGGCGCGTGCCGGCCAGCACCTTCTTCTTCTCCGCCCGCATCGCCTCGATGATGCCGTCCAGACGGTCGAGCTGGACATTGAGCATTGCACCCATCAGTTCCGAGGCGCGCGCCCCGATGCCGGCGAACGGCTTGATGCTGTCGCTGCGGCCCTGCCAGTAGAAGTGGCAGGGGTCGATGGCGCAGCGCGCGCGCTCGGCCACTTTCGGATCGCTGGTGGCGATGCCGCCGCCCTCGCCCGACGTGATGTTCTTGAAGTAGTTGAAGGAGTAGGCGCCGGCATGGCCGATGGAGCCGAGCTTCTTGCCCTCATAGCCGCCGCCAATGCCCTGGCAGACATCTTCCAGCACGAGCAGACCGCGTTTTTTAGCGATATCCATGATCGCGTTCATGTTGCAGGCCGCACCCCACATATGCACCGGGATGACCGCCTTGGTGCGCGGGCCGATGGCGTCGCGCAGAGCGGCCGGGTCAATGGTCAGGCTCTCGTCGATGTCGACAATGACCGGAATGGCGCCGACCGACAGCACTGCCGTTGCGGTCGCCATATAGGTGTGCGCCGGCACCAGCACCTCATCGCCCGGGCCGATGCCGAGGCCGATCAGGCCGGCGGCGAGCCCATAGGTGCCGCTGGCGGCCAGCGCAAAATGCTCGACGCCGAGATGCCTGGCATAGCGGGCCTCGAAGCGGTTGCACTCGCTGTTCTCGCCATAGCGAAACAGCGCACCCGAGCGGATCACCCTGGCAATGGCTTCGATCTCTTCTTCGCCGGCAGTGTACATGGCAAGTCTCCACATCGCTGATGGTATGAAAGCAGTACGCCTGCGGCCGCTGTTTGAAAGAACCACTCCGCTGCGATCTGACCAAGCCATCCCGGTTGCTTGATGGCCGGGTTTGACGCCGAATGTGGGCATATCGAATGAAATCGACATTCCAGAATGCAGGCCCGCGGAAAAATCGTACCCATCCGAATTCGTCGAAGTGGCCCTGTCGGAAAGCCGGCATTGGGCGTTCCATCGCGTCCAGTTGGGCAAACGGTCGGTTCCATGCAGCACGGGACACACTTTGGAAGACCCTCGAAACCGGCGTGCCGGCAAGATGGTGGCCGGCAAGATAGTGGCCGGCAAGACGGTGGCCGTCCATGACGCGACAGCTCGTCCTGCATGAAGACGATGTCGGCATGTGCCATGGCGCCAACAGCGCCTTCCTCGAACTGACCGCACACGGCGCCTGCAGCTCCGGCGCCGTGATGGTGCCGTGCCCATGGTTCCCTGAGATGGCCGAAGCGGCAGCCGCCGATCCCCGGCTCGATCTCGGCGTCCACCTGACGCTGAACAGCGAAAAGCAGCACTACAAATGGCGGCCGCTGACGTCGCCGTCGCGCGCGGCCGGCCTGACGGACGAGTTCGGCTATTTCTGGCCCGATGTAGCGACCACCCGCCGCAAGGCAGCACCGCAAGCGGTGGAAACCGAGCTTCGCGCGCAGATCGACACCGCCTACCGCGCCGGCATCGACGTCACTCATCTTGACGCCCATATGGGGGCAGCGCTGTCGCCGGAGTTTTGCGACGTCTACATCAAGCTCGGCCTGGAATATCGGCTGCCGGTGCTGTTGACCAAAACGCTGTCGGCCTATTCGCCCAACGACAATCTGGTCGGCGTCACCGAAGCGGCGTTCCAGCGCGGCGTCACTGGAGCCCGCGCCAAAGGCTTTGTCATCTTCGACGCCGCCATTCAGACGACCTGGGGCCGTCCACGCTCCAAGCCGATAGAGCCAGCCTACAAGGCATTGGTCGAAGGGGTCCGTGAAGGCCTGACCTTCTTTTGCCTGCACTTCAACGCGCCGGGCGAGCTCGAACTGATCGAGCCGCGCTCCGCCTATATCCGCACCGAGGAATATGAACTCTTCCGCGACCAGGCTTTTCGCGACTGGCTCGGCGCGCAGGACATCGACATCATCGGCATGAAGCCGTTGCGCGAGGAACTGCGTGCACGGCTCGGGGCATCGACACCGGCAAAGGCCCGCAAAGCGGCCACCCGGTCAGCGCCGTAAGCCGATCCGTCGGCCAACAGCGCAAAGAGGGATTTGGAACTGCAACGACAATGGGAGAATGACATGAAGACTGTTCTGAAACTGGCGCTCGGCGCGCTTGTCTCGATGAGTATGCTGGCGGGCGTCGTGCAGGCCGCGGGCCTGAAGGACCCGAAGGATGTCCGCATCACCTTCGTGGTGCATGGCTCGGCCTCCGATCCCTACTGGTCGGTGGTCAAGCGCGGCGTCGACGATGCGGCGGCGCTCACCGGCGCCAAGGTCGAATATTATGCGCCGCAAGTGTTCGACGTGGTCGAACAGGCCCGCCTGCTCGACGCGGCCATCGCCACCAATCCCGACGGCATCGCCGTCTCCATTGCCGACGCCAATGCGCTTGGTAAATCGGTCAAGGCCGGCCTTGCCGCCAACATTCCGATGGTCGTCCTGGATTCCGGCGAGAAGGAAGGCGCCGAACTCGGCACCTCTCTCTACGTCGGCACAGTCTCCGAATATGATTCCGGCAAGAAGGCGGGCGAGCGGCTGGCCAAGGAAGGCACGCTCAAGGTCGTCTGCATCAACCACGAGGTCGGCAATGTCAGCCTCGACCAGCGCTGCCAGGGGTTGAATGACGGGCTGAAGCCGTCAGGCGGCGGCACCGAGGTGCTTACCGTGTCGCCCGATCCGGCCGACATCCAGCGCCGCACCGAGGCCTATCTGTCGGCGCATCCCGACACCCAGGCGGTGTTTGCGCTCGGCGCCACCGCCGCCAATCCGCTGATCCCGTTCTTCCGGCAGAAGGAACTGTTCGGCAAGATCAAGCTCTACACCTTCGACATCAGCCCCGAAGTCCTGGATTCCGTCGTCGCCGGCGAAATGGGCTTCGGCATGGACGCCCAGCAATATCTGATGGGATACCTGCCGGTGATCTATCTGGTCGAGCATGCCACACATGGCTTCTGGCCGCAGAACAACGCCTACACCGGGCCGCTGTTCATCGACTCGCCCGACAAGGCCAAGGCGATCCTGGCGCTCGCCAAGGACGGCATCCGCTAAGGCAAGACCAAAACGGATCGGGGAGCCGCCATGCGCTCCCCGTCTCTGGTCGAGATTGCGAAGTGAGCGATTGGGGAGCCTAATGGCTGTTGTGGAAGACAAGGCGATACCTCCAGAAGCGCCGGCCCCCGGGGTACTGGGCAAGGACCGTTTCGGCATGACGTCGAAACGGGCTGCCGGCACTGACGAGCGGCTGGCCAGCACCGGCCGGCTGACGCAATGGCTGCGCCGGCCCGAAGCCGGTGCCGCCGGCGGCCTCATCGCCACCGTCATCATCTTCGCCCTGCTGCCGGGTGCGTCGAACCTCTATTCGCTACAGGGGTCGATGACCTTCCTGACGCTGGCAGCCGAACTCGGCATCATCGCCACGGCCGCAGCCCTTCTCATCATCGCCGGCGAGTTCGATCTCTCCGTCGGCTCGATGGTCGGCTTCGCCGGCGTCGTCATCGGCCTGACCGTCAAATACTGGGGCTTGCCGCTGTGGGGCGGCATCGCCTGCGCCTTCGCTGTCGCCATCCTCACCGGCTACGTCAACGGCCTGATCGTGGTGAAGACCCGCCTGCCCTCCTTCATCGTGACGCTGGCGTCGCTCTACATCCTGCGCGGCCTGTCGATCGGCATCACCCGCGCCGTCACCGGCCGCACGCAGATCCCCTACATCCTCGACGGCGCGCCGGACCCGGCAACCGCGGGCCTGTTCAACGGCCATCTCCTGACCGGCTTCTTCCAATGGATGGGCACGCAAGGCTGGATCGCCACCCGCACCGACGGCATTCCCTTCGTCGTCGGCATTCCGATGTCGATCGTCTGGTGGCTCGGACTGACAGCGCTTGCCGGCTATGTCTTGACCCAGACCAAATACGGCAACTGGATCTTCGCCACCGGCGGCGACCTCAATGCCGCCCGCAATGTCGGCGTGCCGGTCGACCGGGTTAAGATCGCGCTGTTCATCTACACCGCCTGTGCCGCGACCTTGCTTGCCACCATCCAGGTGATGGAGGCCGGCTCCGCCGACACCACGCGCGGCCTGCTCAAGGAATTCGAGGCGATCATCGCCGCGGTCATCGGCGGCGTGCTGCTCACCGGCGGCTACGGCACCGTCTATGGCGTGCTGTTCGGCGCGCTGATCTTCGGCCTGGTGCAGATGGGCATCTTCTACACCGGCATCGACACCGACTGGTTCAAGGTCTTCCTCGGCATCGTCATTTTGATGGCCGTGCTGGTCAACAACTACATCCGCCTCAAGGCGCTCGGACGCGGAGGCGGCAAATGACCTACCCAAACCCGTCCCCGGCCATCCAGCCAGCCATGGAATTGCGTGGTGTGTCGGTCAATTTCGGCTCGGTGCGCGCGCTGCAGGATATCGACATCAAGGTCTATCCCGGCGAGGTGCACTGCTTGCTGGGCGACAACGGCGCCGGCAAGTCGACGCTGATCAAGGTTCTGTCGGGCGTGCACCGGCCGACCAAGGGCGAGATTTTCGTCGACGGCAAGCCCGTCACGTTCCGCAGCCCGCGCGACGCGCAGGACCTCGGCGTCGCGACGGTCTTCCAGGACCTCGGCATGATCTCGCTGATGTCGATCACGCGCAATTTCTTCCTCGGCCGCGAGCCGACCAGAAGCCGCCTGCCCTTCTCGCGCTTCGACAAGGAGCGCGCCAACACAATTGCCCGCCAGGCGATGGCCGATATCGGCATCGACGTGCGCGACCCGACGCAGGCCGTCGGCACGCTGTCGGGCGGCGAGCGCCAATCGGTGGCAATCGCGCGCGCAGTCCACTTCGGCGCAAAGGTGCTGATCCTTGACGAGCCGACCTCGGCGCTCGGCGTGCATCAGGCGGCCATGGTGCTGAAATTCATCATCGAGGCGCGCATGCGCGGGCTGGCGGTGATCTTCATCAGCCACAACATCCACCACGCCTACCCTGTCGGTGACACTTTCACGCTGCTCAACCGCGGCCGCAATCGCGGCACATACGCAAAGTCCGAGATCTCGCGCGACGAGGTGATTTCCATCATGTCGGGCGGCGAGGATCTGAAGGCGGTGGAAGCTGAGATTGCCGGGCTGTTGGCGCAGATCGGCAATCGGCCGGCCGCCGCACCCTGAGCCTGGAACACTTTGCAGAGAGTTTTAGCAGCATGAGCAGGATACGGGTTGGCGTTATCGGCGCCGGCATGATCTCGCAGGTCGAGCATATTCCGAATCTGTTGCGGCTCGGCGACCTGTTCGAACTGGTCGGCGTCGCCGACCCGTCAAGGATTTCGCGGGAATATGTCAGCGAAGTTCACGGCATCGCCAATTTCGAAACGCCGGAGCAACTGTTCGACCATAAGCTCGACGCCGTCGTGATCGGCTCGCCCGACCCGCTGCATCAAGAGCAGGTGCTGGCCGCACTGGGGCGCGGCCTGCATGTCTTCTGCGAAAAGCCGCTCTGCTATTCCCCGGCGGAAATCGCCGAGATCATCGCCGCGCGCGATAAGGCCGGCAAGGTCATGCAGGTCGGCTATATGAAGCGCTTCGATCCGAGCTACCGGCTGGCGCTGGCCTCGCTGCCCGGCACGGCAAAGACGTTGCGGTCCGTCTCGGTCGAGGTTAACGATCCCGATGCCTGGCCGTTCATCGCCCACCAGCGCTACAAGCGCGGCAACGACATTCCCGAGGAGCTGATTGCCGCCGCGCAAGCCAGGCAGAAACAACAGGTCGAACGCGCTATCGGCCAGCCTTTGAACGATCTGGCTTTCCGTGGATTTACCGCCGCTTACAGCTCCGCCTTGATTCACGATGTGAATGCCGTACACGGCCTGCTCGACGCGCTCAGCGTGCCGGATGGCGAGGTCGTCGGCGCGCAGATCTTCGCCAATGGCGATGGCGGCCAGGGCGCAGTAAAACTGCTCGACGGCCAGGCGCTGTGGACGATGACGCATCTCACCGTGCCGAAGCTCGCCGACTACAAGGAACGCATCACGCTGTTCTTCGACGATGCCAGCCTCGAGCTCGAATTCCCCTCGCCCTGGCTCAACCATCATCCGACCCGGCTGACTGTGAAGACCTCGGACGGCCACACACTGTCGACAAGGGATCTGCGTGCCGGCTACGGCGAAGCCTTCGTCGAGGAACTGCGCGGCTTCTGGGGTGCGATCGTCAATGGCGACGAGGTGGTCAACCGCCCCGAGCACGCCGCCCGCGACCAGGCGCTGCTGGTCGCGCTGACCAGGCAGCACCTGGCCACTTCGCAGGCCGGCTGAGCGCTCGCAGGATGTGTTGAGATTCAGGTCAGGCCGCGCCGAAAACGTTGGATTTCGAGAACCGGAGCGGAGCGTACTTAAGTACGTGAAGCGCGAAAGCCGGCGTTTGCAGGCCGGCCTCACCTGAATATCAGCATATCCTACCGGGTGTTGATGACGCCGTCGGTATTGGCGAGCAGCTTGCGCACCGCGTTGCGGGCCGCCTCCGGCCGCTGCAGGCGGATGGCCTTCTCGATCGCCTCGTGCAGTTGCTGTGCATGCTGCAGATCGTCGAGTTCGCGCGTCGTATAGGTGAACAGATGATCGAAGGCGGATTCGATCAGCACGCCGAGCGGCACCAGCAGATCGTTGCCGGAGGCGCGCAGGATGGCCAGATGGAAACGCGTATCGGCGCGCGTGCGCTCCTGCAGGCTCGGCGCCTCGCCCATCTCGCGGCAGGCCTGGCTGATCTCGGCCATCTGCTCTTCGGTGCGTCGCATGGCGGCGAAGGCAGTCGCTTCCGGCTCGATGATATGGCGGAATTCCTGCACCGTCTTCAGGAACACCTCACGGTCGGGCGCGGTCGCGTACCAGGCGAGCACATCGCGATCGAGCAGGTTCCAGCGCTCCCTGGGCTCCACCCAGCTGCCGATCTTGGGGCGCGATGCCAGAAGGCTTTTGGCCATCAGCATCTTGATCGCCTCACGCACCGCCGAGCGGCTGACGTTGAAGGTTTCGGACCATTTGGCTTCATTGGGCAGGATGGTGCCCGGCGGATAGTCGCCGCGCACGATCCGAAGCCCGATTTCGCTGGCCAGCGAGGCATGCACGCTGGTGCCGGGCATCCGGGTAGCGTCAGCCCGCCGAACGGCAGCCGGGCGCTCGGCTGTCTCAGTCTTGTCAGACTTCTTTCCCTTATTCGGCTTTCCGTCCCTCATGCATCCACAAAGTCCGGATTTCGAAAGCTGTCAAGCAGAGGGCCGGGCGCAGGCGGCAAAGCCTGTGGCTGTGCACAGATCAGGTTACAACCTTGCCCCAAAGCCCAATTTGCCAGACCTATTTGACGTATTTGCGCCAGCTGTGCTCGGGACGGAAGCCGAGCATGTCCCTGGCCTTGCGGTTGGAAAGCAGCGTTTCATATTCGCCGAGCTTCGTCTTGACCGGCACGTCGGGATAAAACCGCTTCAACAGTTCCGCTGTCGGCAGGTCGGACGAGGTATCGTCATTGGCGGCGTTGAACACCTGGAAGCCGAGCCCGTCCGTTTCAACGGCGCGCAGCGCGATCTGGCCGAGATCGCGCGCGTCGACATAGCTCCAGGCGATGCGCTTGCGAAAGCCCGGATCGGCAAACCACTTCGGAAACAGCGAATATTCGTGCGGCTCGATGACGTTGCCGATGCGCAAGGCATAGATATCGGTGCCGTTGCGCTGCGCAAAGGCGCGCGCCGTGTGCTCGTTGACGACCTTGGACAGAGCATAGCTGTCCATCGGATCGACGTCGTATTCTTCATCGAGGGGAAAATATTTGGGGTCGCGCGGTTCATTGGCGAACACCACGCCATAGGTGGTCTCGCTGGACGCGATCACCACCTTGGGGATGCCAAGCTTCACCGCCGCCTCGATGACGTTGTAGGTGCCCATCGCGTTGGTGCGGAACACCTCATTGTCGGTCGTGATCATGATGCGCGGTATGGCGGCGAAATGCACCACGGCATCGACCGGCTGCGGGCGCAGCGACGGATCGAATTCATGCAGGCCCATATAGCTCGACAGCGCGTTGAACACCTGGCCGCTGTCGGTGATGTCGGTGATCAGCGTGCGTACCTTGGGATTGTCGAGCGGCTTGGTGTCGATGTTGAGCACCTGGCAGCCCTGTTCGACCAGATATTGCACGACATGGCGACCGGCCTTGCCGCTGCCGCCGGTGAACATGATCCGCTTCGTCATTTTCGTCTCCAATGCCTAGGATTTCTGTGTATTGTCAGACAATATGGCATTCTGCAACCACCCTTCGCCCGCAAGACGGCGCCGCCCAATATCAATCATCGCAACAGGACTTCAAGACATGACCACGACCGCCGCGAGCGAAAAGATCGGCTTTATCGGCCTTGGCCTGATGGGGCACGGCATTGCCAAGAACATCGTCGACAAGGGCTATGGCCTGACCTTCCTCGGCCGCAAGAACCGCAAGCCGGCGGAAGACTTGGCTGGCCGGGGTGCGAAGGAAGTGGCCACCTCGCGTGAGGTGGCAGCGGCATCCGATATCGTCTTCATCTGCGTCACCGGCTCGCGCGAGGTCGAAGCCATCATCCGTGGCCCCGGCGGCCTCAAGGAGGGTCTGAAAAGAGGCTCGGTTGTCGTCGATTGCTCGACCGCCGATCCGGTCTCGACCGTGGCGCTGGCGGCGGAACTGAAGGAGATCGGCGTCGACTTCGTCGATGCACCGCTCAGCCGCACGCCGAAGGAAGCCTGGGAAGGCACGCTCGACGCCATGGTCGGCGCGCCCGACGCGCTGTTTGCCCGTGTGAAGCCTGTCATCGAAACCTGGGCCGGCCGCATCGTCCATATTGGCGATACAGGTGACGGCCACCGCATGAAGCTGCTCAACAACTTCATCTCGCTGGGCTATGCCGCGATCTATTCCGAGGCGCTGGCGCTGGCCGAAAAGGTCGGCATCTCGCCACCGCGTTTCGACAGCGTCATCCGCAACGGCCGCATGGATTGCGGCTTCTACCAGACCTTCATGCGCTGGACGCTGGAGGGCGACCGCGACGCGCATAAATTCACCATCGCCAACGCCTTCAAGGACCTGACCTATCTGGAATCGATGGCGGGTGCGGCCGGCATCGCCAACCCGCTCGGCAACGCCACCAAGAACTCCTTCGCCGGTGCCCATGCCACTGGCCCGGCCGAGCAATTCGTGCCGATGCTGGCGACATATGTCGGCAAGGTCAACGGCGTCGACCTGATGCCCAGCAAGGACGGCAAGAAGCAGACGATTTGAAGGCGGCGAAAAGCCTGTGTCAGCGCCTCGACCGGCCGATAACATCGTCGGTGTTGGCGAGCAGTCTGTGCACCGCATTGCGGGCGGCCGCAGGACGCTGCAGGCGGATGTTCTTCTCGATCGCCTCATGCAGCGCCTGCGCCCGCCGCTGATCGCTGGTCTCGCGTGTGACGAAGACAAAGAGATGATCGAGCGCCGACTCGATCAGAACGCCAAGCGGCACCAGCAGATCGTTGCCCGAGGCGCGCAGTATGGCGAGGTGAAAACGCGTATCGGCGCGGATACGCTCCTGCAGGTTCAAAGCCTCGCCCATCTCACGACAGGCCTGGCTGATCTCGTCCATCTGCTCGTCGTTGCGCCGCGTAGCGGCAAAGGCCGACGCTTCCGGCTCGATGATGTGACGGAACTCCTGCACCGTGCGCAGGAAGGCTTCCCGGTCCGGCCCGGTCGCGTACCAGGCCAGCACATCGCGGTCGAGCAGGTTCCAGCGTTCCCTGGGCTCGACCCAGCTGCCGATCTTGGGCCGTGAAGCCAGCAGGCTTTTGGCCATCAGCATCTTGATGGCTTCGCGCACCGCCGAACGACTGACATCGAAGATCTCGGCCCATTTGGCCTCGTTGGGCAGAATGGTGCCGGGCGGATAATCGCCGCGCACGATTCTGAGGCCGATCTCGCCGGCCAGCGAGACATGGACGCTCGCTCCCGGAAAATGCGCGGCACCGGCTCTGCGCATGACAGCCGGACCGCGGCTGGCTTGTGCCTTGGCCCGCTCGGTTCGCTTCTTTGATTTCTCGTCCGGCATTCACGTTCCAATGCGTCGGCCGTCTGCGTCCGGACTGGTCCGAACCTGCACGGCGCGCCGATCTCGTTGCCGAAAATCCAAACTACAGACGCGTCAAAGCCGGAGCCTGCTGCCCCAACCGTTGCGTCCGTCCGGGAAGAGACGGGGCGCCCGTCAAAGGGCGCCCCGAAATCGAGAACCTACTTCTGGATGCAGGTGTCGACCGTGTCCTTGGTGCATTCGTCGAGGCCGGTGAACACCGGATCGGCGACGGCCTTGCCTTCGACCAGATCGATCATCACCGATGGTGCCTTGTAGCCCATTTCGAACGGCCGCTGACCGACCAGAGCGGTCACAAGGCCGTCACGGGCGATCGCCACTTCATCGCCGATCGTATCGGCGGCGCCAATGACGAAGTCGTTGCTGGCGATGCGGTCCTTGAGCGGCCCGAACAGGTCGCGATAGGGCTGCGGTGCGCCAAACAGCGGCCAGCCGCCCATGATGCCGAAGGCGTCGAGCTTGGGATTGGCGGCGAGGATGTCGGTCATCGCCTGCACGCCCTTGGCGCCGTCGTCATTGGTGAACACCGGGCAACCGGCGACTTCGGTCCAGCCGCCTTCGCCGGCAAGTGCCGCCAGGCCTTCCTTGCCCGACAGCGCGTCACGCATGCCCTGCGCCCGGCGCAGGATGTTGTCGGCCGCGGGATTGCCTTCGATGGTACAGATCGTGCCGCCATTCGGCTTGCCCTTCTTGATGTACTCGCCGATCTTGTGACCCATCAGATAGTTGTCGGTGCCGAGATAGGTCTTGCGCAGCGCGGCATCTTCCTTGCTGAGATCGGCGTCGAGCGTCATGATCGGGATCGTCGGATTGGCGGTCTTGATCGTCTGCGCGATCAGCGGCGCGTTGGATGGCGAAATCGCCATTGCCACCGTGTCGGCCTTGCTCAGCATGTCCTGAACGATCTGCGCCTCGCCGGCCTCGTCCGAGGTCGACGCCGGGCCGGTGTAGAAGCATTCATATTCCGAGCTGGCATTTTCCTTGTTCCATTTCTCGCAACCCTGGTGGATGGCTTCGAAGAATGGATTGTCGAGACCCTTCACCACGATGACGAGCTGTTTCTTGGCCAAAGCCGGCCCGGCGCCCAGCGCCATGGCGGCGACGGCGGCGAGCAAAAGTGTTTTCCTCATGTCAGTCCTCCCTTGAAACAGACGGACACGGCGTGCCCGCCACACAGATCGACCGGATGCTTAATGACCGAGGTTCGTTTCACGAGCACTCGTGTCGCCAAGACAGATCGATAAGCATTTCCAGATGCGGCATTGGCCCGGCTCAACACATGGGTGGCGCCGCAACCTCGACCGATAAACCTCCGCCGATTCCGCCCGGCTAACCGCCAGCGGCATCGGCATAATCTCCTCCGACGCTTAGCTAATATCGGCTTGCGGCCAACGTCAATGCTATTTGTCCTACAAAACGGATTTTTGGATAACCAAGGCTTCAATTCGTCCGACAATTGATTGACGAGCGCCGGCTTTTGCGTAAAAGAACGCTGACGCTGTTTCCGGGAGGAGATGGGGAGAGCGGGGCCAAAGCAGCGCCGGCATTCACGCCGGGAACAGCAGCGGGTCGCAAAACACGGGGAGGCAAAGACTGGTGGCGGTTCTCGAACTCACCAATATCTCGAGGCATTTCGGCGCCATCCAGGCGGTCAACGACGTATCGCTGTCGATCGAGCCCGGACAGGTGGTCGGCCTGATGGGCGACAACGGCGCCGGCAAGTCGACGCTGGTCAAGATGATCGCCGGCAATTTCCGCCCCAGCCATGGCGTCATGCGCATGGACGGCAAGGAGTTGATCCTGCACAAGCCGGCGGAAGCTCGCCAGCACGGCATCGAGATCGTCCACCAGGACCTGGCGCTGTGCAACAATCTGACCGCTGCCGCCAATGTCTATCTCGGCCGTGAATTGCGCCGCGGCTTCGGCCCTTTACGCATCCTCGACTATGCCGCCATGTACAAGCGCGCCGGCCAGCTCTTCGCCGAGTTGAAGTCCGAGACCCGTCCGCGCGACCTCGTCAAGCAGATGTCGGGCGGCCAGCGCCAGGCAGTAGCGATTGCCCGCACCATGCTGTCGCAGGCCAAGATCGTGTTGATGGACGAACCGACGGCCGCGATCTCGGTGCGCCAGGTCGCCGAAGTGCTGAACCTGATCCGCCATTTGCGCGACCAGGGCATCGCAGTGGTGCTGATCAGCCACCGCATGCCTGACGTGTTCACCGTCGCCGACCGCGTCATCGTCATGCGGCGCGGCCGCAAGGTCGCCGACAAGACGATTGCGTCAAGTTCGCCCGAGGAAGTCACCGGGCTGATCACCGGCGCCATCGAACAGGTTTGATCTCAGCGAATTTCACCACGCACAGCACATGAAGGTCGACGATGGCACTGACAATTGACCAGCCGATCGAACAAAAGCAGCAATCCTTGCCGGCAAGACTGTTTGCCAGCCAGACCTTCTGGGTGGTGATCGCGGTCATCCTGGCCTGCCTGTTCCTGTCTTTTGCCACCGACGCCTTCGCCACGTCGAAGAACCTTTACAACATCACCCGCAACATCACCTTCGTCGCCATCATCGCGCTCGGCATGACCTTCGTCATCATCACAGGTGGCATCGACCTGTCGGTCGGTTCGGTGCTCTGCCTGTCGTCGATGGTGCTGGCCGTCACCATGCATGCCGGCTACTCCATAGAAGTCGGCATCCTCGCCTCGATCGCCACTGCGCTCGCCATAGGCGCCTTCAACGGCATCATGATCGCCTATCTCGGCTTTCCACCCTTCGTGGTGACGCTCGGCATGCTGTCGATTGCCCGCAGCCTCGCCATGGTCGCCTCCAACAACACCGTCGTCTTCCAGTTCGGCCCGGATCACGACAAGCTTCTGGCGCTGGGCGGCGGCGCGTGGGTGTTCGGCATCGCCAATCCGGTCCTCTACATGATCCTTCTGGCGCTGATCACCGGCTTCACGCTGCGCTGGACCAAGTTTGGCCGCCACATCTTCGCCATTGGCGGCAATGAGCACGCGGCGACGCTGACCGGCGTTCCCGTCAAGCAGATCAAGGTCGCCGTCTATATGATCTCGGCGCTGGCGGCGGGCATTGCCGGCATCATCCAGACCGGATGGCTGGGCGCCGTCACTACCAATCTCGGAACCGGCATGGAACTGCAGGTCATCGCCGCCACGGTCATTGGCGGCGCCAATCTCGCCGGCGGCGTCGGCACCGCCTTCGGCGCCATTGTCGGTGCCGCGCTCATCGAAGTGATCCGCAACAGCCTTGGTCTGCTCGGCATCAATGCTTTCTGGCAAGGCGTGTTCATCGGCGGCGCCATCCTGCTCGCGGTGCTGTTCGACCGGATCCGCAACTTCAGGCGCAATGACTGAATGTTTTTGGACTGAACCTTTCGGCTGGAAACCGTTGCCTTGACATCGAAATCCCTGTTCGAGCTCAACGGCCGGCTGGCGCTGATCACCGGCTCCGGCCAGGGCATCGGCCTGGCGCTGGCGCGCGGCCTTGCCGAGCATGGCGCAAGTGTCGTGCTCAACGGCCGCGATGCCGGCAAGGTTGCCGGTGCTGTCGCCGGCTTGCGCGACGCCGGCTTCAAAGCGCACCCCTCGACCTTCGACGTGACGGATTTTCGCGCGGTCGATGCCGATGTCGCCCGCATCGAGGCCGAGATCGGCGCCATCGACATCCTGATCAACAATGCCGGCGTGCAGTTCCGCGCTCCGCTCGAGGACTTTCCCGAGGAGCAGTGGGAGCGGCTGTTCAAGACCAATGTCTCCGGCGCCTTCCATGCCGGCAAGGCGGTCGCCCGCAATATGATCGCGCGCGGCAAGGGCAAGATCATCAACATCGGCTCGGTGCAGAGCGAACTCGCCCGGCCCAACATCGCGCCCTATACGGCCACCAAGGGCGCAATCCGCAATTTGACACGTGGCATGTGCACCGACTGGGCGAAATACGGCTTGCAGATCAATGCCATCGCCCCCGGCTATTTCCGCACCGAGATGAACCAGGCGCTGGTCGACAACCAGGAATTCTCCGCCTGGCTGGAAAAGCGCACGCCGGCTGGCCGCTGGGGGTATGTCGACGAACTGATCGGCGCCGCCGTGTTCCTCGCCTCCGACGCCTCATCCTTCGTCAACGGCCATACGCTTTATGTCGACGGCGGCATGACGGCTTCGGTTTGACGGGAAACCCTATCGCTCAGTCTGAAAATCCACCACTACGGCCGGCAGCACACAGCGGCTTTCGCCCCGCGCCTTGACGCGAGCCCGAACTCAGCCGCACAATCCCGTCGCAGGCGAAGGGAGGCCAGTCGTCTGCGGGAGGTATAACCCATGACGGACGCGATCAGGCTCTATTGGGGCCGGTTCGGACATGTTTCTGTCCTGAATGTCGCCAGCGACTTCGTCACCCATGCGCATGTCGAGGCCCACATCATCATCTGGCTGGAGGGCACGGCCGGCGAGATGACCGTCGGCCGCGAGACGGTGCCGCTGGGTCCCGGCACCGCCGCCGGCATCAATTCCTACCAGCCGCACAGCCACATTCTGTCGCAGAACGGCAGGCCCGGCCTGTTCCTCGCTTTCTACATCGATCCGGATTGGGCGCGCCGGCGCCGCGACCTGCCTTCGTCGGCGCCGTTGTTTGCACAGGCTGCGATCACGCTCGAACCCTGGCTGCACCAGGCCGCCGCCAACCTGCTCGACCATTTGAGCGATAATGAAAGCATCGACGACGTCGCCAATTACGAGATCGAGCGCTTCATCGATAGCCTGCTCGACGCCGCCGACGCCTCGGCGCCGCAGGAGGCGCGCATCCGGGTCAACACAATGCAGGATTTCCGCGTCCGCAAGGCAATCCAGCTGATGAAGGCCAATGTCTGCGAACGCATCTCGTTCGACGACGTCGCCCGCAGCGTCGGCCTGTCGCGGCCGCACTTCTTTGCTTTATTCAAGGAACAGACCAATCTGACGCCCAACGTCTACTGGAACACGCTGCGCATGGAGGAAGCCGTGCGGCAGCTGCAGTGGTCGCAGGAGCCGCTGATCTCGGTCGCCTGCAATCTCGGCTTCACCACCCAGGGCAATTTCTCGCGCTTCTTCCGCGACCATGTCGGCGTGCCGCCGACGCTTTACCGCGAAGCGGCGCGTGCCATGGCCTGAACGGGCTGTTCTTTTTCAGACTCCTTGATAGGGCCGCAAGACCCATTGATAAGCGCAGCGCCGGCCGCCGCCCTACCCTGCAGCGTATCGAATTCGTAGGGGAATGATCATATGGCTGAAGTCACCGTCTCCAGCGTCATCGACGCGCCGGTCGAAAAGGTCTGGGCGCGCATACGCGACTTCAACGGCCTGCCGGGCTGGCATCCGCGCATGGTCAAGAGCCATATCGAAGACGGCAAGAGCGCCGAAACCATCGGCTGCGTGCGTAATTTCGAGCTCGCCAGCGGCGCGCGTATCCGCGAGAAACTGCTCGACTTCTCCGATTCGAATTTCCGCGTCAGCTACTCCATCCTGGAGACGCCGCAGCCGCTGACCAATCACAAGGCAACGCTGCAATTGCGCCGCGTGACCGACGGCGACCGCACCTATGCCGAATGGACCGCAACTTTCGACGCGGCGCCCGAAGAGGCCGACAAGATCGCCGCCGGCATGGCCGCCAATGTCTTCCAGGGTGGCTTCAATGCGTTGAAGAGCCATTTTTCTGGCCAGAGCTGAGTCAGGGGAGACTGCCATGGCGCTTGCCCTCCAGACCTTTTCGGCCGTCAGGGATGCCAACGCGGCGCTGAAGGCGCCCGGCACCCGCTATCTCGGCGGCGGCACGCTGGTCGTGCGCGCCGCCAATGAAGGCGATGTCTCCGTCACCGGCCTCGTCCGCTCGACCGATCCGACCCTCTCCGGGATCACCGTTGCCGGCGGCAAGGTCCGCATCGGCGCTTCGGTGACAATGGCGGCCATCGCCCGCCATCCCGAGCTTGCGGCGCTGTCCAAGGCTGCGCGCGCCGTCGGCGGCCCGGCGATCCGCAATATGGCGACTGTCGGCGGCAATCTGTTCGCACCCGCGCCCTACGGTGATTTCGCTGTCGCCCTGCTGGCGTTGGATGCGACGGTCGGCACCGATGATGGGGAATTGCCTATCGAGGATTTTCTGGCCAGGCGGGACGACAGCCGCGCCATAGTCACATCAGTCGCCTTCGCGTTGCCGAAGGCCAAGAATTTCCGCTTCCTGAAAGTGTCGCGGGTCAAGCCGAAGGGCGTCTCCGTGCTCAGCATCGCCGCCGTTCTCGAACAGGCCGGCGACGGCACTGTCTCCTCGGCGCGGATCGCGCTCGGCTGCATGGCAGACCGGCCGATGCGCGCCCGTGCTGCGGAAAAGGCACTGATCGGCAGCAGGCTCGAGCAGGACGGCGTCGCAGCGGCGCTGGCTGCAGCCGGTGAAGGCACTTCGCCAATCACCGACCCGATCGCCAGCGCCTGGTATCGCGCCGAGGTTCTGCCGGTCCATCTCGGCCGGCTGCTGCTTACTTAACCACCGCTTGGGGGGCGCGCGTCTGTCCGATCAACCGGGCAGGCGCGCTGGGAGGAAAACATGGCAAAGGTTCCGGTTCAGTTCACGCTCAACGGCTCGGAGAAGGCCGAATTTGTCGACAGCGGCACGACGCTGCTGCACGCGCTGCGCGACAAGATCGGCGACACCTCGCCCAAGGGCGGCTGCCACCAGGGCACCTGCGGCGCCTGTTCGGTCATCATCGACGGCGAACTCCGGCTCTCTTGCCTGACCCTGGCCGAGACCTGCGGCGGCGCCGACATTCGCACCACATCGGGCCTCGCTGAGGCCGGCGTCCTGCATCCGCTGCAGCGTGCCTTCCTCGACGCCTTCGCCACACAATGCGGCTTCTGCACGCCGGGCATGATCATGGCCGCCAAGGTGCTGCTCGACCATACCCCCAATCCGAGCCGCGAGGATGTGGTCGAGGCGCTGTCCGGCAACATCTGCCGCTGCACCGGCTACGAGCCGATCATCCAGGCGGTGCTGACCGCGGCCCGAGCCAATTCGCAGAACGCGGCCTAAGGACCAAAAGAATGGAACTGCGCAAAAACTATTTCGCCGATCAGCGCAAGGACGGCCTGCACGAGATCGGCCATGGGCGGCCGCGGCTGGATTCGCCGGGACATGTGACGGGCAAGACCGCCTATTTCGCCGACCGCAACGTCCCGAATATGCTTCACCTGAAAATGGTGCGCAGTCCGCACCACCATGCCCGCATCCGTTCGATCGACACTTCCGAAGCGGAGAAGCATCCCGGCGTGGTGAAAATCCTCACTGCCAGGGACGTTCCGCACAATGTCTACACCATCCTGATCCTGATCCAGGTCGGGCCGGAGGACGAGACGGTGCTGGCCGACGGCAAGGTGCGCTGGAAGGGCGAGGCCGTGGTGGCGGTGCTGGCCGAGACCGAGCGCGCGGCTCAGGAAGCGGCAGCCAAGGTCAAGGTCGACTACGAGGTGCTGCCGGCCGTCTTCGACATGGAGGAAGCGCTGAAGCCCGGCGCGCCTTTGGTCAACGAATATCACGGCCAGAACTATTATCTCTATGACAGCGGCGAGTGCCGCAAGGTGCGCTTCGGCGATGTCGAGGCGGGCTTTGCCGGCGCCGACCACATCCTCGAACAGAGTTATCAATCCTCGCCGATCGAGCATGCGCCGACCGAGACCACCGGTTGCGTCGTGGTGCCCGAAGGCAATGACCGCTTCACCTGCTACACCAACACCCAGGCGATGTTCTTCACCCTCGACAACGCCTCGATCATCCTGCAGATGCCCGGCTCCAAACTGCATTTCGCCGGCGGCACCGTCGGCGGCGGCTTTGGCGGCAAGGTCGACGTCATCGTCGAGCCGATCGCCATTCTTGGCGCCAAGCTCACAGGACGTCCCGTCTCCTTCATCTACAGCCGCGAGGAGGAGATGCAGATCTCGTCACCCCGAGCGGCCGAAAAGATAATCATCAAGGACGGCGTGATGAACGACGGCCGCATCGTTGCGCGCAAGGTGACCGGCTATACCGATGCCGGCGCCTATTCGCGCCATTCGCCTTATGGCGCGCAGAAGGGAGCGGCGCACTATCCCGGGCCCTACACCATTCCCAATGTCTGGATCGACACTTATTGCGTCTACACCAACCGCACCCCCTCCTCCGCCATGCGCGGCTTCGGCGTCACCATCGGCGACTTCGCGCTTGAGGTGCAGATGGACAAGCTGGCGCGGCTGATCGGCATGGACCCGCTCGAATTCCGCTTCATCAACGCCTATCGCGATGGCGACATGAAGGCGCATCGCCAGCCGACCGAAGGAGCGGCGCTGATCGAGTGCATGCAGGAGGCGTCGCGCGCCGCCAACTGGCCGGTGGCGGAGAAGTATATGGCGATGTCCTCCTACACGAAGGGAGCTTGAGATGGCGATAAGGCGCGGACGCGGCGTCGCCGCGATCAACTACCCGACGGGCATGAACCTTGGCGGCGACCCGACGCAGGCGCTGGTGCATTCGACGCCGACCGGCAATTTTATGGTCACACTTTCGTCGGTCGATCTCGGCCAGGGCCTGAAGCAGATCATGGCGCAGATCTGCGCCGAGACCATCGGCGTGCCGACCGACCGCGTCACCATCGACACCGCCGACACCGACACCGGCCCGCACTGCATGGGAACCTTCGCCTCGCGCGGCACCCACCGCGCCGGCAACGCCGTCATCCAGGCGGCCAAGGAAGCGCGCCAGGTGATGTTGGAAGTGGCGGCGGAAGAGCTGGAGGTCAACGCTTCCGACCTCGAGACTGACGGCCAGGGCAATATTCTGGTCAAGGGCGCGCCGCAAAAGTCGATCTCGATCTTCGATGTCGCCTTGTCGGCGCATTTCAAGCGCGGGCGCTCGATATCCGGGCGCGGCATGTTCCTGATCCCGCGCTCCTATCCGGAGAAAGAGACCGGCGCGATGAAGCCGTCGACCTGCTACGCCCATGCCTGCACGGTGGCCGAAGTCGAGGTCGATGACGAGACGGGCGAGGTTACGGTGCTGACCGTGAAGAACGTCTTTGAGATCGGCCGCGCGCTGAACCCGAAAATGGTCGAGCAGCAACTGGTCGGCGGTTCCTGGATGGGCATCAGCCACGCGCTCTACGAAACGACCGAGCCCTATTATCCCAACCGCGACCATGGCGGCACCGACTTCAACCAGTATCTGATGCCGGGACCGGGCGATCTCGCCCAAACCGAGATCATCGTGCTGGAGCGGCCTTCGGCCGACGGGCCTTATGGCGCCAAAGGGCCAGGCGAAATGTGCGCGAACCCGCAGATCCCCGCGGTTGCCAATGCCGTCTTCGACGCCGTCGGCGTGCGCATCGACACGCTGCCGATCACGCCGGAACGCATCTTGCGCGCGCTGAAAGCGCAAGCGGCGAACTGAGGATGCCAGAGGTGAACGCCGAGACTGTCGCGACCTCACCGGAGGCGGTGGCACGCCACCTCGCTGGATCGCGCTATCTCGCCGACGACAGCCTGGCGACGGCGATCTTCCTGGCGATACGGCTGGGCAAGCCGTTGCTGCTCGAAGGCGCGCCCGGCGTCGGCAAGACCGAAGCGGCCAAGGCGACCGCGCAACTTCTCGGCCGCGATCTGGTGCGGCTGCAATGCTATGAAGGAATCGACGCAGCACACGCGCTCTATGAATGGAACTACCAGCGCCAGTTGCTCGCCATCCGCCATGCCGGCGAGCACGAGATCGACATCTATGACGACCGCTTTCTGATCGCGCGGCCATTGCTGCAGGTGCTGCGGGCGCCGGAGCAGCGCGTGCTGCTGGTCGACGAGATCGACCGCTCCGACCACGAATTCGAAGCGCTGCTTCTGGAATTCCTCTCGGACTTCCAGATCAGCATTCCCGAACGCGGCACCATCCGCGCCGAAGCGCAGCCGATCGTCATCCTGACCTCGAACCGCACCCGCGAACTCGCCGAAGCGCTCCGGCGCCGCTGCGTCTATCACTGGATCGGCTATCCCGACGCCGAGCGCGAAGCCGCCATCATCATGCTGCGCGCCGGCGATGTCGCCGAGACCACCGCCCGCGCCGTGGCGGCCGCTGTGCAGGAGATCCGCGTCCGCCCGCTGGCCAAGCCGCCCGGCATCTCCGAGGCCGTCGAATGGGCCAACGCCGCCACCATACTGGAGAAAGGCGGCAGCCCATGGCCGCAAGCCTTCCGCCGCGCCATCGGTGTGCTGATCAAGGACGAGGAGGATTTGTCCGCGATCGCGCCGGAGCTTGGCCGGATTATCGAGGAGGCGCTGGGGTGACGTGTGAGGTCAACAGCTCGTTCACAGCGAGGTGGCCTCACCTGGGCACTCTGCAACGCTGGCGGGACAGCGCCCCCCTCTGTCCTGCCGGACATCTCCCCCACAAGGGGGGAGATCAGCCGTCATCCTGGCTTTCGCCAATCTCCAGCGGCGCAGAAAGAACCGAAGCGCCGAAGCCGCCAATCTCCCCCCTTGAGGGGGAGATGTCCGGCAGGACAGAGGGGGGCGCGAAGGAATGATGCGTCAGGGAACCCTTCCTCTCGCCTCCGCGCCCTTCCTCCACTTCGCCCGGCTGCTGCGCCGCCACGCCTTTGCCGTCGCCCCCGAGCAGGTCTCCAGCTTCATGCAGGCGGTCACCCTGCTCGGCCCCCGCTCGATGGCCGACATCCGCGAGGCGGCGCTCGCAACGCTTGCCCCCCCGCCCGATCGCCGCGGCGAATTCGAGGCGCATTTTCGCAATCACTTCCATGGCGATGGCCAACCCTCGATCGAAGGCGAGGAAGACGAGGAAACCCGCATCAAGGACGATCACGGCACGCGCCAGGAGGAGAAACAGACGACGCGCCAGGAGAAAGTCGGCGAGCTGTCGTCGGGCCTTGAGCAACTGAGCACGCGCGATTTTCAGCGCGACGATGACAGGCTGACCGCCTTTCGCCGCAAGCTGTCGGCTGCCCTGCCCGCCCGCCGCTCCTTCCGCACCGTGCGCACCCATTCGCGCGGCAAGCTCGACCTGCGCCGCTCGCTCAGGGAAATCGTCAGCGCCGATGGCGATATCCCCTCGCCGCAGCTGCGCCGCCGCCAGACGGTGCCGCGCAAACTGCTGATCCTCATCGACGTCTCCGGCTCGATGAAGCTGCACACATCGGATTATCTCAAATTGGCGCACGCTGCCGTACAAGGCGCTGACCGTGCCGAAATCTTCACCTTCGGCACGCGGCTCACCCGCATCACGTCCGCACTGCGTATCCGCGATCGCGACCAGGCTCTCGCCCGAGCGGCGGCACTCGTAGACGACTGGGACGGCGGCACGCGCATGGGACCGACCCTGCTCGCCTTCCTCTCGGTGCCGCGCTTCTCAGCCTTCGCGCGCGGTGCCGCTGTGATCATCCTGTCGGACGCGCTGGAGCGCGGCGACCATGCCGATCTCGAAACGGCGATACGCCGACTGAGTGCGCGCGCCTTCCGGCTTTCGCTAGCGACACCCTTGGCCGGCGACCCGCGCTTCCAGCCGGCGACGGCGGCACTCCGCGCCATCCTGCCTGATCTCGACGATCTCATCGACGGCTCGTCGCTCAGGAGTCTCACCGATTTCATCCTGTCGCTCGCCCGCCCCGCCCCGGCGGCGTCGGCAATCTGGAAAAGGGTATCGTGATGCAGAAAGCCATCGACGCGCATTTCCACATCTGGCGCCAGCAGGACCAGCCCTGGCTGGTCGGCCCGATGGTGCCGCGCATTTTTGGCCCCTACGAGCCGATTCGCCGCGACTATCCGATCGAGGAATTTCTCGCCGATCAGCAAGGCGCAGGTGTCGAGAAGGCCGTCTATGTCCAGACCAACTGGGCCAAGGAGGATTTCGAAAAAGAAGTCGCCTTCCTGCAGAAGACTGCCGACGAGACCGGCTGGCCGCACGCTATCGTCGGCTATACCGATATGACTGTCGACGATGTCCGGCCCCAGATCGATCGATTGAAAAAGTACCCGCTGCTGCGCGGCGTGCGCATGCAGTTACACTGGCACGAGACGCCGGCCTTCCGCTTCGCTGCCTCGGCCGATCAAGTCATCGACCCCAAGGTGCGGGCCAATGTCGCGCGGCTTAAAGACTATGGCCTGTCCTTCGACCTGCAGCTTTTCCCTGCCCAGATGAAGGACGGGCTGACGCTGGTCGGCGAGAACCCGCAGATCAACTTCATCCTCACCCATGCCGGCATGCTGACCGGCATGGAGCCGGAAACCACCGAGGCCTGGAAAGCCGGCCTGAGTACGCTATCAACAGCGCCGAACTTCTACGCCAAGCTGTCGGGCCTCGGCACCTTCGCCCACCGCAACGATCCGGCGTTGATTGCCTACATCGTCGACAATGCCATCGACATTCTGGGCGCTGACCACCTGATGTTCGGCTCCAACTTCCCGATCGAAAAACTCTGGACGACCCATGCCGAACTGATCAAGGCGCACCGCGCCGCGGTAGGCAAGCATGGCGCAGCCGCCGAGGCGGATATCTTCTGGAACACGGCCGAGAAGGTTTACAGACCGGCATAGCGCACTGCTTCCCCTCTCCCACAGGGGAGAAGGGAAATCCGCCCCTCACCTCACTTCAAACTCAGGATCGACCAGAATCTGCATCGCCGTCACCAGATGGTTGGTCTGCCCGGCCAGCCCGATGATCGACACCATCTCGCCATGCTGCGCATCGGTCATGCCTTTGGCGCGGGCGGCTGCCGTATGCGAATGGACGCAGTAGGAGCAGCCATTGGCGGTCGACACCGCGATATAGATCATTTCCTTGGTCAGCGGGTCGATGGCGCTCTCCGTGGCCATCACCACCTTCACCTGTTCCCATGTCCGTTTCAGCAAGGCCGGATCGTTGGCGAGCCCACGCCAGAAATTGTTGACGAAATCCGATTTGCGCGTCGCGCGGATGTCATCGAACACAGCCTTCGCAACCGGGATTTTTTCGACCTCGGCATCGCTGAGGAGTTTTGTGGCGGCCATGGCGTTTCCTTTCGTTGAATCGGTGGATCAGGTGGTTGAATCAGGTCTCGAGCAAGGGCGGCTAACCGGCTATTCCGATTCAGTTTTTGATGCTGACAGAACCATGGCGATTGGCCGAAGCATCTCAGCTTCATTCACGTGCGAAGCAGGCGCGAAGCCACGTCGCGGAGACCGAGGATGACGAAGGCGCTGAGGCCTTCGCCAATTGGCGACGTATGCGCACCCTCAAACACCGACCAGCAACCTAATGAACCGCCGCATACATGATCTTCTCCTCCGTCGCCTCGGCGGGCGAAAACTCCTCGACCATGCGGCCCTGCCGGCACACCAGAATCCGGTCCGACAGGTTCATGATTTCCGGCAGGTAGGACGAGATAACGACGACGGCCAATCCCTCGTCGGCCAGCCGGTTGATGATCTGGTGGATCTCGGCGATGGCGCCGACATCGACGCCGCGCGTCGGCTCGTCGAAGATCACGATACGCGGCTGCTGCACCAGCCCCTTGCCGATCACCACCTTTTGCTGGTTGCCGCCGGAAAGCTCGACCACGCGGGCATTGTCGTTGATCGCCTTGATGTTCAGCGTCTTCGTCCATTCAGCGGAAAGCGTGCGCATCTCCTGCTGGTTGATCACCCAGGCCTTTTCGCGGCCCGCCGCCAGCAGCCCGCCGAACAGGTTCTCGGCGATGCCCATCGTCTCGAAAATGCCCTCGCTCTTGCGGTCCTCGGTAACATAGACGATGCCGTCGGCGACCGCCTCACTGGGCACGAGATAGCGTACCGGCCGGTCGTCCAGCTCGATGGCGCCGCCGCGCAGGAAATCGCGCTTGTAGATGCCCGACACGATCTTGAAGGTCTCGGTGCGGCCCGAGCCGATCAGCCCGAACACGCCGGTGATCTGTCCCTCGAAGATCGAGAAGGAGGTGTTGCGCACGACATTGCTCATCGAAATGTCCTGCACCGACAGCACCTTCTTGCCCGCCTTGCGCAGCCTGGCCTCGTCGCGCTGGCGGTAGATCTGACCCGACAGTGTACGCCCGACCATGGCGGCGACGATCTTGTCGCGATCGAAGGCCGATGTATCGTCGGTTATGACCAACTCGCCATCGCGCAGGATTGTGATGCGGTCGGCGATCATCAGCGCCTCTTCCAATGCATGGCTGATGAAGACGATCGAGACGCCGTTCGCCTTCAGCCGCCGGATCAGCGCGAAAAAGTGCCGCTTCTCCTCCGGCGTCAGCGTCGCCGTCGGCTCGTCGAAGATGATGATCTCGGCATTGTGGTGAACGGCGCGGGCGATCTCGACCATCTGACGCTTGGCCGCGCCCAGCGTTGCCACCATGGCGTTCGGGTCGACCGGAAAGTTCAGCGATTGCAAAAACTGTTGCGCCGAAATGTAGGTGCCGCGCAGCCGGTTGAGAAACTTTTCGGTGCCGAGATAGAGGTTCTGCGCCACTGTCATCGACGGCACCAGGCTGGTCTCCTGGAACACCATGGCGATGCCGGCCTCGAGCGCCGCATGCGGCGAGGCGTAGGCGATCTCGCGGCCTTTGTGGAACATCTTGCCTGAGGTGGCGTCGACGACGCCGGCGATGATCTTGGTCAGCGTGGATTTGCCGGCGCCGTTCTCGCCGAGCAGCGCGTGGATTTCGCCCTTGCGCAGTTCGAAGCTGACTTGTCTGACCGCGGGCACGCCGCGATAGTTCTTGGTGACATTTTCCAGGCGCACGATCGGTTCCATCAGAGACCTCCTGCGTCGATGGCCAGCACGCAATCGCCGCCCCTGGAGGCGATGAACAGGCGGCCGTCCGTTTCCGCCACGCTGCAGATGCCATGGCGCGTGCCGTCGGCGCGGCTGTGCAGGCTGAATTGCGGCTGCATGTTCTGATCGAGCCTGACCACCAGCCCATAGGAGCGGCTCGGCGACCAGGGCTTGTGGATGCCCATGGTGCGGATGCCGCCACATTGCAGCGGTTCGAGGAAGCTGCGGTTGGAGGCCAGCGCCGGCGCGATCCAATAGGCCGGCGGCACCTGGTCGATCATGTCGCGCCGGTAATGCGTTTCCTGCAGCACGAATTCGATCAGCCGGTTGCGCGGCGCGAACAGAGCCAGCCACGCGCCGCCATCGCCGGCCGGCGCGAGGCGCGCGGGATAGCCGGGCAGATGCGTCAGCACGGTCGAGCGGCTACCGGTCGCACCATCGAAGCGAACGAGCTGATGGCGCCAGCTTTCGCTGACCAGCACATCCCGCCCAATGGGATGCAGCCCATAGGGAAAGGCGATATCGCCGGCCACTTTGCGGAACTCGGCGGCGGCCGCGTCCCGCCTCCAAAGCGAACCGGACGCGCCCTTCTTCATCAGGTCGGCGGCCCATTGCGACGGCGTGTGCTCAGCCGAGCCATTGGCCAGCCACAACGTGCCGTCGTCTGCATAGGCAAGCGCGGTGATGCAGCTGACGCCGGCCGGCAGCGAAACCTCCTTGCCGGCAACCAGCAGCTTGCCGCTTTCCAACCCCACCGTCAGTTCGCCCGACAGTGATAGAGCCAGCGCCGTGATGGGGGAAGGAAAGGTCCCGACAACCTTCGGCTCCACCCCTGCGGCAAGCGAATATACCGCATTGCCGCTGGAAACGAGCAGCCGGCCATCGGCAACCAGAAGATTGTCGGGCTCCGTCAAATCGGCGAACACTGGCGCCTCGTCCAGCCGCGTGTTGGGACGGAAGGCACCGTCGAGCGGTGGGATGGTCACCGCCTTGCCACGAAACAGGTCGAGCACAGGATCGAGGATCATGGCTTCGCTCCCCAATAAGAAGCGGAACTGGTCCAGTTCGGGTCGGCGCCCGCAATCTTGTAGCGGCCGATGCGGTTGTTGAGGATGCCGCCGACGAACAGGAAACCCTTGTGCTCGCGCATCGAGGTGACCATCGGATGCGCGCCGCCGGTGAGGTCGCCCATCGCCTCGACAATGCCACCCTTGTCGTTGAATTTCACCACGCCGCCGGTGTTGATGTTGGGGAACAGCCACTCGTCCTGCGGCAGCCGGCGCGTCATGCGCTTGCGCATATCGGGATGGCGCAGCGACAGGTCGAAGCTGGGCGTGCGCATGCCGAGCCACGCCATCCAGTAATTGCCGTCGGAGGCGCGGTTGATGTTGTCGGGATAGCCCGGCATGTCGCGGATGACGCATTCGGCGGCGCCCGCCTTTGGCCCTTCCAGCCAGTAGCGGTGGACGCGGCAGGCCCAGCTCTCAGCGAAGAACAGCGACTTGCCGTCATGCGCCATGCACACGCCATTGGTGTAGCGGTAGCCGTCGAGCAGTGTCTTCGTCGAACCGTCCTTCGGGTCATAGACCAGCAGCCGGCCGGTGGCGCGGTTCTCGATCGAGTCCAGCGCCCAATCGTGCGCGTCATAGCGCTTGGTGGAGTCAGTGAAATAGATGCGCCCGTCCGGCGCGATGTCGCAATCATTGGGGTCGCGCAGCCGCGCATCGTCGACGATCGAGGTCCAGGAGCGCGACGTCTCGGCCGACAGGCGCTTCACTTCCCGATCCGGCGAGACGGAATAGAGCCCCATGGCGCCGACGCAGCTGATCAGATTGCCCGATTTGTCGAAGGCCAGGCCCAGCGGAAAGCCGCCGATATGGGCAAACACCTCCGATTTCATATAGTCCGGCGCGAAGAAGCGGACGATCTCGCCATGGCGCGTGCCGCAATAGAGGTGATCGTCGCGGTCGAGGATGACGTCTTCCGGCCCTTCCAACTCGCCGAGCCCGATATGGTCGGCCGCCGACAGCCGGTTGTCGAGCGCGTAGGGCGTGCCTGAGCCCGGCACCGCAGACTGTGTCTCGCCCATCTTGAGATAGACCGGCGCGACATAGACTTCGTTGAGCACCTTATGGCGGTTCTTCAGCCAGCGGATGTCGATCGTCACCGCCACCGCCAGCATGATGCCCAGCACCATCTGGTTGGTGCCGGTGCCATAGCCCAGCCGGATCAGCCCGTTGGTCATGGTCAGCACGATGATGGCGCCCATCAGCCCCTTGATGACCGAGCCGCGGCCACCACCCAGGCTGACGCCGCCGACCACCGCCGCCGTCAGCGCCATGATCTCAAGGTTGAGGCCGGTGCCCGGCCCTGCCCCACTCAGGCGGCAAGCGATCAGGAAGCCGCCGATCGAGGCGCAGAAGCCGGAAAAGACATAGGTCATGAACACGGTGCGGCGCACGCGAATGCCGGCATTGTGCGCCGAGCGCCTGGATCCGCCGACCGCCAGCACATGCCAGCCCGGCCGTGAGCGCGTCAGCGCGATATGGGTGACGATGGCAAGAATGATCGCCAGCCACACCGAGACCGAAAGCCCCCAGAAGGTGCTGTCGCCGATGAAGTCGAGCACATCCGATGTCGCCTGGGAAAGCTGCACGTCGGCGGCGTAGGTGGTGACGAGAATATCGAACAGCGCCCGGCCGAAGATGAACGTCACCAGGGTGGTGAGGAAGGCGCGCAGCCTGAGGTAGCCGACGAGGTAGCCGTTGACGGCGCCGAAGATCAGGCCGGTGGCGAGCGATGCCGCCAGCGCCAGCCAGATAGACTGTTCGAGAATGAAGAAGACATAGACGGCGGAGAAGCAGGACAGCGCGAAGATCGAGCCGACGGACAGGTCGATGCCGCCGCCCAGCATCACCACCGTCATGCCGGTGACTACCATCGAGAACTCGCCGAGCTGGCGGGTCGATTCCTGCAGCGAGGTCAGCTTGAAGAAGCCGGGAATGATCGAGCCGAACACGCTGAGCGTCGCCACCAGCGCCAGGAACGGAATGGCGTTGTCGGTCCAGCGTTTTGTCAGGATCTCGCCGACCAGATGGTCGGGCACGAGATTGTAGCGCCAGGACTGGAGGCGTTCGCGAAAGGACATCGGCGGCTGCTATTCCATGAGGGAACGAGGTGACCGGATTGTCCAGTCACCTCGTTTGTTTCAGTCGAAAAAGCGCGGCTTACTTCGCCGCCGCTTCGGCCTGCAGCGCCTTCAGGTCCCAGCAGCTGTCGGGCTTGAGGTCGGCCTTGGTCGTAGCCTTCTCCAGTGTGTAGATGTAGGTGTGCGACGTGCCGGCCGGCTGGCCGCTCTGCAGCAGGAACTTGATGATAGCGTTCATGTCGCCGGACTGGCGAGCCAGATCGGTCATCACCACGGCGCCGTAAGTTCCGTCCTGCAATTTGTCGCAATCGGCCGCCTTCTCGCCGCCGCCGGTGGTGACCAAAAAGACCTTGCCGTCGAGCTTGGCGTCGCGGATGGCGGCGGATGCGCCGGTGGCGTCACCATCCCAGAAGTCGATGATCGAGCAGATGTCGGGGTTCTGCTGCAGCATTGTCGTCGTCACGTTGCGCGACGTCGTCGGATCCCAGTTGGAGTCGGGCTTGGCCACGACTTTGAAGTCGGGGTGCTTCTCCAGCACCTTCATGATGCCGGCATACTGGTAGAGACTGGACGAGTTGGCCTGATCACCCTGCACAAGGCCGATCTTCTTCGACGAATTCTCGCCGCAGCCCTTGATCGCCGCTTCGGCCTCGAGTTGGCCGAGCCGGTCCCAGTCACTGCCGACAAAGGCGTCGGCCGGGAAGTTGGCGGGGTTGTCGACCAGTATGACGTAGGTTCCGGCAGCCTGCGCCTTCTTCATCAGCTTGGAATAGGAGTTGAGATCCGGCGCATGGATGATCAGCACGTCCGGCCTTGTGTCGGACGAGATCGCGTCGGTGATCGCCTGTGCACCGGCATCGACGACCCAGTTCGGATCGCGTGTTTCGAAGGTGCCGCCCCAGGCCTCGACTTCCGTCTTCAGATAGTGCGACCAGCCCTGCGCAAGGTCGAAGCCCATCGCCAGCGGCACCAGCATGACGCGCTTGCCCTTGAGCGCCTGCGCGTATGCGGCCGGGCCCGGATCGTCGGCGGCGAAGGTCGGCGCGACGAAGGCGGTAGCGGCAAGCGCCGTGGCGGCCGCCATCAGTGTTCTGATCAGTTTCATGTCACATCCTCTGTTTTTCACTTATTGCCGGCCGGTCGGCATGACCCGGTCGGGTACCCCTTAGATGTCGCCCTGCTGCGCGGTCTGTTCGTCACGCGGATTGATGATGCCGTCGACGATGATGGCTCCGAGCAGGATCGCCGCCTTGATCAGGTTTTGATAGAGCAGCGGAATGTCGATGATGGTCATCGCGTTCGACAGGATGCCGATAAGTGCAGCGCCCACCAGCACATTGCGCACCCCGCCCCGCCCGCCGGAAAGGCCGATGCCGCCGATCACCGCCACCAGCACGATGTCATAGAGCAGCGTCGAGTTGACGACGCGGGTGTTGATCGAGTGCAGGCTCGACGCCGTCAGCAGGCCGGCGATCAGCGCCACGAAGGCCGAAACCACATAACGCAGCACCAGCATTGGCCGCACCGGAATGCCGATGTTGCGCGCGGCGACCGGATTGTCGCCGGCGAAATAGATGTAGCGGCCCCATTTGGTGTAGCGCAGGAACAGGAAGAACAGGAAGGCGAGCCCGGCGAAGACGAACACTTCGATCGGAATGTCGAGGAAACGCAGGCCGCCGAGCAGCTCCACCCAATGGCCCTGAGGCACCGGCACCGCATCCTGTGTGATCAGTTGCGAGCGCACATAGCCGAAGACGAAGGAGCCGGTCGCCAGCGTCACGAAGATCGCCGGCACGTCGGCATAGGCGACGAGAAAACCGTTGAGCAGGCCGATGGCGAGCACGCCTGCCAGCACATAGGCGAAGGCGAGCCCATCAGGCGTTCCGGCGTTGAGCAATTGCAGATACCAGGCGACCGACATCGCCATGATCGCCACCGCCGACAGGTCGATGCCCCTGCCGATTATGACGACCGCCATGCCGAGCGCCAAAATGCCCAGCACCGACACCGAGCGGACGATGGCAACGAGATTGTTGGCAGCGATGAAACCAGGCAGCCCAATGGCAGCGGCGACGAACAGCACCACGGCGATGGCAAAGACAATGCCTTCCTGATTCAGGCTCCTGACATTTGGCCAGCCAATCGTGTTCATGTCTGCATTCGCCCCGATGGCAGCTCTGCCACCCCTTCCGAAGAAAGCTAATCGGCTCGGCGCCGCTTCGTCAAATGAATCCGCGCTCGGAACACCCGTTGGCAGTGATAATCTTCCAGTGGACGCACCGATTGCTAGAACTGGCGCAATGCTAGGAAAAGGCTGCGCTTTTGGCATTCGGTTGCGCCATTGCGCGTATGCGCGAAGGTGCCCTTCTGAGGCGAAAGCACAAGGCGGAATTAATTGCCGCCTGAGCGGCGAAAATCGCGAATTCAGGTCCTGGTCATGTGGCCTGAAACTTCGGCGCCTGCACCGGGCGGCAGCACGAGGAACCGCAACGCCGCCGTCAGCCCGATGGCGCCGATGACCAGGAAGGCGATGCGAAAATCGACGAGGTCGAGCGCCGGCCGGTGCCTGACGATCTGCGACAGGTTCAGAATGGCAGCCGCCACCGCTACGCCGAACAGCATCGACATCTGCTGCAGCATGGACGACAAAGTTGCCGCCGAGCTGCGCTGCGCCGCATCGATATCGGCGAAGGCCAGTGTATTCAGCGCTGTGAACTGCATCGAGCGCGTCAGGCCGGCGATCAGCATCAGCGCTACCACCAGCGCCTGCGGCGTCTCCGGCGAGATCGCCGCGCACGCCATGATCGAGGCCGAGGCGATCAGGCCGTTGACGACCATGACCGTGCGAAAACCAAAGCGTCGCAGCATCGGCGTCGTCACCGTCTTCATGCCGAGATTGCCGAGGAAGTAGGCCAGGATCATCAAGCCGGCATCGACCGGCGAAAGGCCAAAGCCGACCTGAAACAGCAGCGGCAAAAGGAACGGCGTGGCGTTGATCGCCACGCGAAAAATGGTGCCGGCGGCAAGCGTCGAGATGGCGAAGGTCTGCACCCTGAACGCGCTGAGATCGAGCAGCGGATGCGGCGCGCGCCGGAGATGCCGCACCGCCAGCCAGCCGATGACGATGCCGGCGGCAACCGGCAGCACGGCGGGCAAGGCGCCGTCTTCCGGATGTGCGATGCGCTCAAGGCCGTAGAGCAGCAGCGCGAGCCCCAGCGACGTGAGGAAAAACCCCGGCCAATCCAGCGGCTTGGGATCGGCCGCGCGGTCGCCCGGAATGAAGCGCGCGACCAGCGCCAGCCCGACGAGCCCAAGCGGGATGTTGATGAAGAAATTCCAGTGCCAGGAGAGATAGGTTGTGATGAAGCCGCCAAGCACCGGCCCGACCACGGGCGCAAACAACGCCGGCCAGGTGATCAGCGCCGTGGCGTTGAGCAGCTCCGACTTCGACGCATTGCGCAGCACCAGGATGCGGCCGACCGGCGTCATCAGCGCGCTGCCCAGGCCTTGCACGACGCGAGCGGCAACGAACTGAGGCAGACTTTGCGAGAAGCCGCAGGCCAGCGAGGCCAGCGTGAACAGTACGATCGCCAGCAGGAAGATGTTGCGCGCGCCGAAGCGGTCGGCAAGCCAGCCCGACAGCGGCACGAACACTGCCATGGTCAGCATGTAGGCGGTGATGCCGATGCTCATCGCCACCGCCGGCACGCCGAAGGATTGTCCCATCTGCGGCAGCGAGGTCGAGATGATCGTCGAATCCAGCAGCTGCATGAAAAACGCGATGGCGACGATCAGCGCCACGCGCCGCGCATTGCTGGCGGTTACGGCGGAGGCCTCGGTGTCGGGAACGGCAGTCATGGCGAACCGCGTTGAACAGCATATGGCTGGCCCCGTCCAGAGCTTATCCAACAAACTTCCGTGTCGGCTCGCAGCCTGTTATGGATGGGCGGGCGGCCAAGGACATTGCATGAAGCCTATCTATATCGACTACCTCAATGGCCTCGATATCGAAGCCCTGGAGATGACCGACGGCGAAATCATTGCCGCTGTCGAAGCCGGGCTTATCGCGCAAGGCAATGGCCAGACGGTGATCGAGCCGCGCGTCCATCTTGAACCCGCCCCTTCCTTCCATGGCCATTTCAACGTTCTGCGCGGCTACGTTGCGCCGCTCGATACGGCGGGCGTGAAAATCGTCGGCGACTATGTCGACAATTATCTGCACGGGCTCCCTTCAGAATTTGGCATTCTAAACCTGTTCGATCCGCGCACCGGCACGCCGCGCGCCATTCTCGACGCCACCGTCATCACCGACATGCGCACCGGCGCCGTCACCGCTATCGGCGCCAAACATCTGGCGCGCAAGAACTCCAAGGTGCTGGCCCATATCGGCGCGCGCGGCACCGCCTACTGGAATGTGCGCCTGCTCGACCATCTCTTCGACTTCGACGAGATCCGCGTCCATTCGCGCCGCCCGGAAAGCCGCGACGGCTTCGCTGCCAAACTCTCGGCCGGTCTCGGCAAGAAAGTTACCGCGGTTGCCGACTGGGAAAGCTGCATCAAGGGCGCCGACATCGTCGTCGAAGCCTCACGGCTGCCGGAGCCGCAGCCGCTGCTCAAGACCGAATGGATCAAGCCTGGTGCACTGGTCGTGCCCTATGGCACGATGAGCGCGGTGGAGCTGTCGCTGACCGACATCATGCAGAAAATGGTCGTCGACGATTGGGGCCAGTGCAAGGGTGGCAAGTTCGGCTCGCTGCGCGCCCATGTCGAGACGGGTCGGCTAAGCGAAGCTACACTGCATGCCGAGCTCGGCCAGATCGCCGCAGGTTTAAAGCCCGGGCGTGAAAGCGACGATGAGACGATCCTGTTCTGGCATCGCGGCCTGTCGCTGTCCGACATTGCGTTGGGCAAGGCGATGCTGGCCAAGGCAGGAGATAAAGGTATCGGCCAGAGGCTGCGCTTCGCATGAGCGCGCTCGTCCTCACCGGCGCCGGCGTCAGCGTCGAGGACGTTGCGCAGGTTGCCCGCGGCGGCCGCAAGGTCGAGGTTGAACCGACAGTCATCGAGAGGCTCGACAAAGCGCGAAAAGTGCTCAACCAGGTCGCCGCGTCCGGCCAGCAGATTTACGGCCTCAACACCGGGCTCGGCGCCAATCTCGGCACGTCGGTCGAGGGCGATGCCGGCGCCTTCCAGCGCCAGTTGCTGGAAGGGCGAAGCGGCGCTGTCGGCGAGCCGCTGCCGCAAGAAGCGGTGCGGGCGACCATGTTTGCCCGTGCCGCGATGTTCTCTGTTGGCGGCTCCGGCATTTCGCCGGCGGCTTTCACCGCCCTTGTCGATGCTCTCAATGCCGGCGTGCATCCGGTAATGCCGCAGTTGGGCTCGATCGGCGCCGGCGATCTCGTGCTGATGGCGGCGCTCGCCCGTCTGCTGACCGGCGACGGCGAAGCTGACTATCAGGGTCGGCGCATGCCGGCGGCCAAGGCATTGATGATGGCGCGGTTGGCTCCGATCAGCCTGGCGCCGAAAGACGGCCTGTCGCTGATCAACGCCTCGGCGGTATCAGCCGGCACTGGCGCGTTGGTACTGGCCGACGCGCTGTCGGCCTTTGCGCAACAGCAGCAGGCGGGCGCGCTGACCATGGAAGGGTTTGGCGCCAACCGCACCATCCTCGATCCGCGCCTGCATCTGGCGCGGCCGGCAGCCTGCCAGCAACTCGCGGCCAAGGGCCTGCGCGACCTGCTTGCTCGTGACGAGGAGCCGACGCCGATCACCTTGCAGGACCCGCTGTCGATCCGCTGCATGCCGTCGATCCATGGCGCGCTGATCCAGGCGATCGACCAGGCGCGGCTGGCGCTGGAGATCGAACTCAATGCCGCCGCCGACAATCCGCTGGTGCTGGGCGATGACGGGCTGGTGCTGTCGACCGGCAATTTCCACACCGCATCGCTGGCGCTGGCCTTCGAGACGCTCGGCCTGGCGATCGCGCAATGCGCCGCGGCAAGCGTTGCCCGCTTGATCCAGCTCGCCGGGTCCGGCCGCAACGGCCTGCCGAAATATTTGTCGCCAGTCGGCGGTGCCTCGGCCGGTTTCGTGCCGCTGCAAAAGACGGCAACGGCAATCCTGGCCGGCATCCGCCACAAGGCCAATCCGGTGATGCTGGATTTCCTGGCCGTATCCGAAGGCGTCGAGGACCATGCGACGCAGACGCCTCTGGCGGTGTCGAAATGCGCCGAAATGATCGCGTTGTGGCGACGGCTGATCGCCTTCGAATTGATGGCCGCCGCCCAGGCAGTCGATCTGCGCGATGGCCTTAAGCTGGCGCCCGGCACAGCAGCGGTCCATACCGCGGTGCGCGCGCATGTAGCGATGCTCAGGGAGGACCGGCCGCTGGGAACGGATGCCGAGGTGCTCCATGCCATGCTCGCCGACGGAACATGGCAAGGTGCAGCGATGATCGGCAAGGAGGCCGAGTAGTTAGCCCTTTGCGTCCACCCGTTTCATGAACAGGCTGAGCTCGGCCGGATCCATGCGCACGACATGCCTGTCTTCCGGATAGGCGCCGCTATCGACGTCGGCAACGTACTCGGAAAATGCCGCGACGCGTTCCGCCTGCAGACGATCGTACTCGGCGGCGAAGTTGCGGTAGACCTTGGAATGGCGCGGCATGTGGCCCCGGTTCTGGCCAAGAATATCGTCGGCAAACAGATATTGCGCGTCGCAGCCGGTGCCCGCACCCATCGACAGCATGATCAGCGAGGTCCGTTCCGAGATCGCCTTCGCCACCTCGATCGGCACCACTTCGATCTCGGCGCCGAGAGCTCCAACGGCCTCATACTGCTTGACCGCCTCAAAAATCTGCATGGCGGTGTCGGCGGTCTTGCCGACGGCCTTGAAGCCACCGGTCCAGGTGGCGCGGGACGGAATGAGGCCGACATGGCCGATGACGGGGATCGCGTCGTCGGCGAGCCGCTTCACGGTGGCGAAACCGGCGCTGCAATAAACGGCGTCGGCGCCGGCCTTGTAGAGCCGGAACGCCCAGCGCAGGAAATCGTCCGCCGTGCCGATCTCATAAAAATTCTCGCCCGGCATGGTGAACAGGCTGGGCGCCGCATCGCGATACTCAGGGTTGAGCACCAGCTCGGGCGGCACCGAGACGACATCGACCCCTGCCCGCTCGGCAGCCTCGGCCTCATCCATGGTCAGGACGCGCAGCATGGTCAGCTGGCGCTTGCCCTTCATGGCGCGCAGATCGGCGACGGTCGGTCTCTTTCGGCTCATCGGGATGTCCCTGTTGGCTGGTTGCTTTTCCCGGTCACCTTACCGGCCCCGTAACAGGCCGGATAGAAGGCGGGTGGTTTATTCGCTACTCGGCCGCCGCCGACATACCGAGCTCGTGAAATTCACCGCGATAGGGCCGCGCCGTCGGCGGCAATTCGCGCTTGAGGAAATAATCCTCGTACCGCAGCTGCTTCAGCAGCACCGGCCAGACCTCGCGATAGGCATGCCACATGGACGGGTTCGCCGCCGGCAGGTCGTGCTTGACCAGCTCGTGCAGCCTCGGCAGCGCATGGTAGGGCACCATCGGAAACATGTGATGCTCGACGTGGTAATTCATGTTCCAGTAGATGAAGCGGCTGACCGGGTTCATGTAGACGGTGCGCGTGTTCAGCCGGTGGTCGACGACATTGTCGGCCAACCCGATATGCTGGAGCAGGCCGGTCAGAACCATGTGCCAGCTGCCATAAAAACGCGGCAGGCCGATCAGCACCAGCGGCAGCCATGAACCCAGCGCGATCGCGAGGGCGATCGTCGCAACGTACACGGCGACATGCCAGCGCGCCGCCGTGATGGCCTTGCCCTGTTCGGTCTCAGGAATGTAGCTCTTTTCGTCGTCCGACAGCTTGCCCAACGCCTGGCGCGCCAGGATCGGCAGCGAATAACGGAAATCGAGAATGCCGGTGAAGGCAAGCGCCGCCTTGACCAGATTTGGCGGCCGCATTACCGCGATCTCGGCGTCACGGCCGACGATGATCGTGTCGGTGTGATGCCGCGCATGGCTCCAGCGCCATTGCACCGGATTGCGCACCACCATGAAGCTGGCGATTTCGTAGATCGCATCGTTCATCCAGCGTGTGCGGAAGGCGGTGCCATGGCCGCATTCGTGCCAGCGCGAGTCGCTCGACGATCCATAGAGCACGCCATAGACGAGCAGGAACGGCACCACCCACCACGTGCCCCAGAACCAGATGATGCCGGCGGCCGAGCCCAGGATGGCTGCGATCCAGATGATGGTATCGCGGACCGCCGGCCCGTCGGAGCGCTGCATCAGTTCCTTCATTGCCTTGCGCGGCACGTCGGTGTGATACCACTCGGCCGAGGCCAGCCCGGTCTCGATCGCCCGGCGGGTGCTTTCGCCGACCAGGCCGTAATCGCGCTTTGTCTTGGCCGTCGCCATCACCGTCTCGCCCTGCCCTTAGAGACCGTTGGCGCGGAATTTCCCGTCGAGGAATGTCTTTGCGCGCGGCACGTCGTCCTCGGTCAGATGCTCGATGATGACTGGGATGTTCGGGTGCTTTTCGCTGAGCCGCTTCAGATAGAGGTCGTAGTTGAGCGAGCCGAGACCGGGCGCCGGCAATTCGATCTCGCCGACGCCGCGGAAGGTCAGCCCCTCATGCGCATCCGCATCGCCGATATCGGCATGCTTTTCCGTCTTGTCGCTGCCGGAGCGTTTCACATCCTTGGCATGCGCGATCCGGATCTTGTCGGCAAGCGTGTCGAACACCTGGTTCAGCACCTGGTCCATGCGGTCGATATTGTGCGCCTCGAAATAATTGGTCGGATCCATCAGCAGGCCGAGGCCCGGATGGTCGACCTGCGCGAACATTTTGACCGTCTCCTCGACCGAACCGACGACATTGTTGACATAGGTTTCGAGCAGGAACACCGCGCCATGGTCGTAAGCCGTCTGGGCAAGATCCGAGATCACCTTGCGGCATTCCTCGAAGCCTTCCTCGGTCTTGTTTTTGGGATGATGCACCCAGTCGGATTCGGTGTTGTAGGTGCCGGTCTCCGAGATCACGTAGGGCGAGCCGAAGTCCCGCGCATTGCGGATGATTTCCTTGAGATAGCCGACGCGCTTCTCGCGCTCGGATTTGTCGGGATGGATGATGTTGGTGTAGCCCGAGATGCAGCAGACCGGCAGATTGTGGTCGCGAAACGTGTCGCGCACTGTCCTCGCCTTGTCCCCGGTGATCTGCCCGGCCGTGAGATCGACATCCCTGAAATGCATGTCGAGCTGCACTGTGTTGAAGCCGAGTGCACGGATGCGGCGGGCGGCCTCCGCGAGCTCATAGGGGAAATAGCCGGTGAAGATACCTGCCTGCATCATGATGTGAACTCCTCCCGGTAAGCGATTCAGCCGCCACACTATTCGGCGGCATGTTCAGTCGATCGATATCTCGGACAGTTTGACGGTGCGGCCTTGCGCCATCGAGCGGTAGCCCGCCTCGACCAGTGCCATTGTCTTGACGTTATCGGCGACGGAGAGCGCCGGCGGCGCGCCTGTCTTCACCGCATGCTGCAATTGCTCCATCACGCCGATGAAGGCATGCGGGAACCACATCGTGTCCCAGCTCGGGCTGACCCATTCGCCGCCGGTCGTCTCGGTCGAGGCATAGGTCAGCGTCGAGGCCACGCCTTTCGGCCAGCCGATCGTGCCTTTGGCGACACCCTTGGTGCCGTCGACGCGCCAGTTGATGTGCTGGTCGTCCAGATAGCCCTCCTGGCGCGGTCCGGACCAGACATCCTCCAGCGACACGGCGAGCACGCCGGAGGGAAAGCGCAGCGTCGAGACGGTGATGCCGTCGCTATGCTCGAATGTAGTGCGCGGGTCCTTGCGTGTCAGCGTGGCGATTTCCGACGGATCGCCGAACAGGAAGCGCAGCACGTCGAGATGATGCACGCTCATATTGGCGAGCGTCAGCCGGTCGTAGTCCTGAAGGAAAGTCTGCCAGTGCGGGATCGCATGCATGTCGATCTGCGCAAAGACGATGTCGCCCAGTGCGCCGCTGTCGATGATCTGCTTCAGGACGCGCATCGACTGGTCGTAGCGCATGTTCTGGTTGACCGAGAGGATCTTGCCGGACTTTGCGGCTTCGTCGCGCAGTTTCACGGCTTCATCGACCGACAGCGCCAGCGGCTTCTGCGCCAGGATCGCCTTGATGTGAGGCTGCTTCAGCGCATGGCGGATCAATGCCGGCTGCTGGTCGGGTGGAAAGGCAAGGTCGACGATCTCGATCTCGGGATTCTCGATCAGTTGTTCCGGCGTGTCGTGGACGGTCGGAATGCTCCAGCGTGCAGCTACCTTCTCGGCGCTGGCCTTGGTGCGCGAAGCGATGGCAACGACTGGGAAACCGGCCTGCGCATAGGCGGCAAGATGGCATTCGGCCATGATCATGCCGGCGCCGATGCAGCCGATCCGGTATTCGCTGGCGCGAACCCTTACATCCGGCTCGAAACCCTGGCCTGCCATCCATTCCTCCCTTGGACGACAGGATATAACGCCATGGCCGGCCCATCAGCCAAGGTCCGCTCCATCAATTCCCATCAGAACCATGACGGGGTGACGGTGCGAACTAGTTTGCGGCAATCAGCACGGTGCTTTCCGGCGACCAGCTGAGCACCACATCCTGGCCCTCGGCCAGCCGGTCATTGCCGGTATTCTGGACGATGACCTTCAGCGTCTGGCCGGCGCGCTCGACGAAATAGGTGCTGTTGTTGCCGGCGAAGATGCGCTGGGAGACCTGGCCCTTCAGCGCGTTGGCATTGGCCGCATCCGCAACCCCGGCAGCGGTGGCGATACGAATGCGTTCGGGTCGCACCGCGCAGCTCGCCTTCGCGCCGGCGGCAAGCCTGTCGCCTACGCCGGCAACGATCGCCGTGCCGTCAGGCAGGCGGATGCCGTCGCCGGTCGCATCGCCACGAAAAATGTTTGCGTCGCCAAGGAAGGTGGCGGCGAACTCGCTCTTCGGTCGGTCATAGATCTCCTCCGGCGGCCCCTCCTGCGCGAGCCTGCCATCGCGCAGGATGCCGATGCGGTCGCTCATCGTCAGCGCCTCTTCCTGGTCGTGGGTGACGAAGATGGTGGTGATGCCGATCTCGCGCTGGATGCGCTTCAGCTCGATCTGCATGTCGACGCGCAGCGCCTTGTCGAGCGCGCCGAGCGGCTCGTCGAGCAGCAGCACGCGCGGCTTGGTGACGATGGCGCGTGCCAGCGCCACACGCTGGCGTTGGCCACCGGAGAGCTGGTGCGGGCGGCGCTCGCCGAGCTTGCCGAGTTGGACGAGATCGAGCGCGCGCTGCACTTCAGTGGCGATCGTCGCTTTCGTTTCGCCGCGCACCGACAGGCCGAAGGCGACATTATCGGCGACGCTCATATTGGGAAACAGCGCATAGTTCTGGAACACCATGCCGATGCGTCGCTTTTCGACCGGCACGCGTTCCACACTCTCACCGCCAATGGTGATGCGGCCAGTATCGGGAAAGTCGAAGCCGGCGATCTGGCGCAGCAGCGTGGTCTTGCCGCTGCCCGAGGGGCCAAGCAGCCCATAGAAACCGCCATCGGCGAAATCGATGGAGACGTCGTCCAGCGCCTTGTGCGCGCCAAAACTGCGGGAGACGTTCGATACCTGCACGCCGGCCATTATTTCTCTCCGCCGAATTTGAAGAACCGCGCCGTGAGCAGCATCAGCGCCATCGACACGACGATGATGATGGTCGAGACCGCGTTGATCTCGGGCGTGAACCCCTTGCGGATCGCGGCGTAGATTTCGACCGGCAGCGTCGTCTGGCCCGGCGTCGCCAGGAAGTAGGAGACGACGAACTGGTCGAACGACACGGCAAATGCGAACAAGCCGCCGGCAATGACGCCGGGCATGATCCACGGCAGCGTCACACGCCTCGTCACTTGCCACTGGTTGGCGCCGAGCGAGCGCGCCGCCTCTTCCAGCTCCGGTGCAAAAGTCTGCAGCCGGGCCGAGACGACGACGATGACATAGGGCAGCGCCAGCGCCACATGGCCGAGCAGGATGGCTAACAGGCCGCGGCCAATGCCGACGCCGAAGAAGAAGATCAGCATCGCCGTGCCGGTGATCAGCCACGGAATGGCGATCGGCGGAAACAGCAGCGCCTGCAGCACTTTCTTGCCGCGGAAGTCGTAGCGGAAGAGCGCCAGCGAAGCGGCCGAGCCAAGCACCACTGAGATGAGCGTGGTGATGACCGCGATCTCGAGGCTGTTCCAGGTCGCCGCGATCAGCTGGTCGTTCTGCCAGAGAGAGGCATACCATTCCGTCGTCCATTCGAACGGCAATTGGTAGAAGGGCGAGACGTTGAACGACATCAGCGCCATGATGATGATCGGCAGATAGAGGAAGACGAGCAGCAGTCCGATGTAGAAGCGGCCTAGTCCTTCGATTATGCGGGTCGTCATCATCAAGCAGCCCTCCGCAGCACCGGCGAGGCAACCGCCAGGATCACCAGCACCACCGCCAGCAGGATGAAGGAAAGCGCCGCCCCCAGCGGCCAGTTGAAGACGGCGACGAACTGGTCCTCGATCACCGTGCCATAGAACGTGCCGGTGCGGCCGCCGAGAATGCGCGGCTCCATGAACGAGCCGACGACCGGCACGAAGATCAGTGCCGCACCTGCCACCAGGCCGGGCATAGACAGCGGGATGATCACCCGCTTCAGCACCTGCAGCCGCGAGGCGCCCAGCGAACGTCCGGCCTCGATCAGCGAGTCGTCGATGGCCTGCAAAGTGAGGTAACAGGTCAGCACCATGTAGGGCACGTAGGAGTGCACCAGGCCGATGATGACTGCGGGGTAGGAATACATCAGGTCGATGTTGATATTGAACGGCAGCACGGCGTTGAGCGCCGTGTCGAGGATGCCGCCCTCGCGCAGCACCATCGCCCAGGAGAAGATGCGCACCAGCCCGTTCGACCAGAACGGCAGGATGACCAGCAGGAAGATCGCCTCGCGGCTGCGCCCCTTCAGCACCTTGGCCAACACATAGGCTGCGGGATAACCGATGACGACGCACCACAAAGTCACTTCGAGGCCGAGCCGCAGCGAAGCGAGCAGCAGCGTCAGGTACAGGCTCTGCGAGAAGAAGGCGGCGTAATTGCCAAGGGTCAAGGCCCACGGCTTTCCCGACAGCGGCAGGTCGGTCATGAAGGAGAAGAACACCATGGCCGAGAGCGGCAGGAAGATCGCCACCGTCAGCCAGAGATAGGCCGGCGCCAGCAGCGGCAGGGCCGATCTCAGCCCGCTGCGCGACGCGACCGCACCCTGTACCGCCATGATACCCTCCTCCCCAGGATTGAAGGGCCAGCCGGCGCCAACCGCCGGCTGGTCCGGACGTGAGCGTTACTTCACGTCGACTTTGAGCTGCTGCCACAGCGCCAGATAGGCCTCGCGCTGCGCGTCGGTGATCGGCGCCTGGAACTGGATGCGCTTGGCCACCTCGGGATCGCCCATCACCTTGCGGTTGAAGGAGTCTTCAGGCAGCGCTTCCACCGCCTTGGTGTTGGCCGACACCGGAGCGCCGACCTTGGTGACCCATTCGACATAGAATTTCGGATCGATCATCCAGTTGATGAAGGCCTGCGCACCTTCGACATTCTTTGAGCCCACCGGGATCGAGAACGCGTCGAGCCAGGCGACGGCGCCTTCCTGCGGAACGACCAGCGAGACCGGCAGCTTGAAGTGGGTCTTGGCGCGATCGGCCGAGCCGCTCCAATAGGTGCCGATGTCGATCTGGTTGGAGGCGACCATCTGGTTCCAGTCGTTCTCCGAACTCCAGAACGTCTTGATCTGCGGCATCAGCGAGGTCAGCTTCGCCTTGACCGCTTCCATATCCTTGATGTCGTTGATATTCTGACCGGTGGCGATGGCGCCGAACTGCACCGCTTCGACAGCGTCGTCGCGAATGACGACCCGGCCCTTATGCGCTGGGTCCCACATTTCGGCGATCGAGGTCGGTGGCTTGTCGAAGGACTTTTCGTTGATTGCCAGCGCCGTCAGGCCCCACACCCACGGCACGCCATAGACCTTGCCGTCATGGTCGAGCATCGGCGATTGCGCCTTGTCCTTGCTGATGTCGGCATAGTTCGGCAGCTTCGAGACATCGATCGGCTGGATCAGCTTTTCCGCCATCGCCTGATCGTTGAAGGCGGCGTTGATCATGACCACGTCATAGAGGCCCGGATTGGTGCGGATCTTGGTCAGCATTTCCTGTTCGGAATTGAAGAAGTCGTTGACGACCTTGTTGCCGGTCGCCTTTTCGAAGGCTTCGATCGCCCACGGCTCGTCGGCGCCGTAGCCCTTCCAGTTGAGCACATGCACTTCGGCGGCACTGGCGGCCAGCGTGAGCGCGGAGGTGATGACGGCGGTCGCCGTCAGCAGGGCAGTCAGTCTTGGCATGCGCATGTTCGTTCCTCTCTTGTTTGCCCGCTTGGCGGGTCAGGCTGTCTGATGGGCCTTCTGGTTCTGGCCCGGCTCGCCCGTGGCGGCCTGGCTCAGGAAAGTCTGGATCTCGCTGTCGGTCGGCGCCGATGAGCCGCCATGGCGGGTGACGGAAAGTGCTGCCGCCGCATTGGCACAGCGCGCCGCCTCGAAGGGATGCACGCCGCGCGAGAGTGCACTGACGAAACCGCCGATATGGGTGTCGCCGGCGCCATTGGTGTCGATGGCATCGACCTTGAAGCCGGCAATGGTCTGCGTCTCGCCATTGGCCAACCTCACGAAACAGCCCTTGGCGCCGGCGCGGATAACGACGCCTTCGGCCTTTGGGCAGTGGTCGGCGAGCAGCCGGGCGGCGAGTGCCTCGACATCGCCTTGCCCAGCGATCTCGACCGCTTCCGTCATGTTGCAGCTCAGCCATGTCGTACGGGCAAGCACCCGCGAAAGGATGGGACGTGGGATATCCGCGATGACCGGCGTTGGATCGAAAACGAAGGGAATGTTTTCTGGCAGCGCCTCGATCCAGTCGGTCAGCGCGTCGCGGCTGCCGGAATAGCTCAGCGTATAGCCCGACGTGAACACCCAATCATCAGGCGCGACCACCACGGGCCTCATCATCTCGAGGCTGAGAAAGCTCTCCGCACCGGGCCACGACACGAAGGTGCGCTCGGCATCCCCGGAGATCATGGCGACGCAATTGCCGCTGTCCATGACCGGCGATGGCGACGTCAGCGTTATGATGCCTTCGGCCGCAAACGCGGCGCGCAAGAAATCGCCATTCGGTCCGCTGCCGAGCTGGCCGCCGAACACAACCGTCATGCCGGTGCGGCTGGCCGCGACCATCATGTTGAAGCCGCCGCCGGCGACCTGCGCAAAGCTCGACGCGGTCTTCTCGCAGCCCGGCGCCGGCAAGGCGTCGATGCGGTAGACATAGTCGACGACGGCGCTGCCGATATGGACCAGACGCCCACTCATGCCGCGGCATCCTTGCTGGCCTTTGCCGTGCGCGCCGCGACGAGGTCTTCGGCAAGCGAGCGCACCTCCCCCATATCTATGCCGACGAGCCCGGCAATGTGTTGTTGCGGCAGTTGCGAAAAGCCGACGCAGGCGCCGGCCATGCCTGAGGCAATCGCGCCGATCGTGTCGGTGTCGCCGCCGAGATTGGCGCTGATGATTGCCGCTTGCCAGGGATCGCCCTGCGCGACTTCAAGCACGGCGAAAGCTGCCGGCACGGACTCCTGGCTGGCCACACCGGTGCCGACGAGATCGGTGATGAGCCCGATCGCATCCCGCGTGGTCTTGCCGCGCACGAGCTCCTGCGCCCAGGCGATACGCGCGGCGATATCGCCACCAGTCACCCAATGTCCGAGCCTGGCGCCTCGCCGCGCGGCTGCTACCGCGCTGTCGGAAGCGGCACGCCAGTCGCCGCCGGCGACGCCACGGCTGACGGCGGCGGCGACGGCGGCAGCCGTGGCAATGGCGATCGAGGTGTTGTGCGTCGCGCGGCAGGTCTCCGCCACCTTGGCGATAAAAGCGTCGAGCGGTTCCAGCGGCATCATGATGCCGACCGGCGCGATGCGCATGGCCGCGCCATTGGTGTCGCCCCGGCTTCCCGCCTCTTCCGCCGGCACGCCGTCATTGATGGCGTCGATGGCGCGCTTGGTCGATGGTCCCAGCAGGTCATAGCTGCCGCGCGCCTTGACCTCGCGCTCCCAGTCGAGCAGTGCGTTCACCCAGCGCGCATGATCGAAGCGGTCGCCGGACTCGACGAGAATGCGACCAAGCAGCAGCGCCTGTTCGGTATCGTCGGTGATGGTGCCGGCAACGAGCCCCTTCGACACCGGATGATCGGCAAACGGCGCCACGAAATCCTCAACATGGCCGTATAGCTCGGCGATCCGCGCCGGCGACAGAAGCTGCGTCGGCATGCCCAGCGCATCACCGAGCGCCCCACCGACAAGCGCGCCCATGGCGCGATCGAGCGTGTCGTTGGTTCTGTCCGGCATCGCTCAAAACCTCATATGCAGCGCGAAATGCGCCGGGTTGAGCAGGCTGGTTACATATTCGATCGGCCGGTCGTCAGCCGCACGCGTCAGCCGGCGTCCGCGCAGGAACGGCGTGCCTTGCGGGCAGCCGAGAATGGCGGCGTCTTCGGCATTCAGCATCTCGATGCCGACCCATTCCTCGCCATGGTCTGGGATGAGGCCGGCGCCGCGCAGCGTCTGGTGCAGCGAGCCTTCGCGCAGACCGCGCAGCGGCACGTCCTCCAGTTCGGGCGACAGCGGCAGGCGGCTGCGTTCGATGGAGATCGCATGGCCGTCGCTGGCATTGGTGCGCACCCGGTCGACGGCGATGAAGAACGGGCTTTCGATGCCAAGCAGCGCGGCAAGATCGGCATCCTCGATCACTTCAAGCCGCAGCGTCCGCGTCTCGGCATTGGCGCCGGCATTGGCCAGCGCCCGCGACCAGCCAATGCTGTCATCGACCGGCTTGCCGTCGAAAGTGACGAAGGAGCCGATGCCGACCTTGGTCGTGATCAGCCCACGGCTAGACAACTCCTCGAGGCCCTTGCGGACCGTGTTGCGGCTGACGGAAAAGCGCTGGACGAGTTCGTTCTCGCTTTGCAGGCGGTCGCCGAAGCCAAGCACGCCGGAGCGGATCTCATGTTCGAGAACGGTGGCGATCTGCTCGGGCTTGCCCGTGCCGGGAGAAAGTTGAACCGCGCGCCGCTTCATATGGGTACCTGTTCAGTAAACCTGTATAGTCCTGTTCGATATTGGAGTTGAAGGGCGGCGTCAACGATATATTTGGATTCACGCATATGCGTTGTGCTCAGGTGCCCCGGGCATCGTTTGTTCGCATGGCGACGCTAACCGCGCAGGGCGTCGCGTCTCCGAGACAGAGCGGGGGCAGCGCTTCCCTCAGGCGATTAGCCTTGCGCTCACACGAAGAAAAATTCCTCAATCCGTTGCTTGGCCGTCCGCAGCGCTGGCAGGATATCCCGCTCCATCGCCTCGACGGAGAACCGCGCCGACTGCGTCGAGACGTTGATCGCCGCCACGGTCTTGCCGGCGCGGTCATAGATCGGCACCGCTATCGAGCGCAGGCCAAGTTCCAGCTCTTCATCGACGACGGCAAAGCCATCCGCCCTCGCCGCGTCGATGGCCTTGGCCAGCGCGGCGCGGCTGGTGATCGTCTTCGGCGTGCGCCGTTCGATCCTCGCCTCTGCAAGCAAGGCCTTCAGCTCATCCGCGCCCAGCCCCGCAAGCAGGACGCGCCCCATCGAGGTGCAATGCGCCGGCAGCCTGGTGCCGACATCGAGCGAAACGCTGAGGATGCGGCGGCCAGGAATGCGCGCGACATAGACGACTTCCTCGCCCGACAGCACCGCCGCGTTACAGGCCTCGTCGAACTGGGCGGCCACGTCGCGCATGATGGGTGCGGCGAATGTCCACAGCGAGGCGCCGCCGAGCCAGGAGCGCACGATGGTGAGCAGGCGCGGCGATAGCGAAAACTGCCGGCCGGATTGCGTGGCATAGCCGGTCGCGGTTAGCGTCAGCAGGAAGCGACGCGCGCCGGCGCGGGTCAGCCCCGCCTCCTCCGCCATTTCGGTCAGCGTCATCCCGGCCGGATGCCGGGCCAGTATCTCCATGACTGCAAGGCCGCGCTCCAGCGAGCCGACATGGTCGCGTGTCGTTGCCTCGTCCTCCATGCGGCCTCCGCAAGACAATGCGCCGCCTTGACTCGTCTCGGCGGCGCGATGTAAAAATATCTCATACAAAACAAATGTTCGCAATACGAACTTTTTGAACTTCGGAGTTCTTGGCGATGGTCAATTTCCTGCCGCTCAAACAGGCCGTGGCTGAGAACCTGCATGATGGCGATACGGTCGCCTTCGAAGGCTTCACGCATCTGATCCCGACGGCGGCGGCGCATGAGGCCATCCGCCAGGGCTTTCGCGACCTGACGCTCATCCGCATGACCCCCGACCTGATCTACGACCAGATGATCGGCATGGGCATGGCCAAGAAGATCATCTTCTCCTATGTCGGCAATCCCGGCGTCGGCCTGCTGCGCCGCGCCCGCGACGCCATCGAGAACGGCTTCCCCCGGTCGATCGAGATCGAGGAGCACAGCCATGCCGGCATGGCCAACGCCTACGAGGCGGGAGCTGCCGGCCTGCCTTGCGCGGTGTTCCGCGGCTATCGCGGCGCCGGGCTGGCGGCAGTCAATCCCAACATCCGCTCGGTCACCTGCCCGTTCACCGGCGAGGTGCTTGCCGCCGTTCCTTCCATCCGACCGGACGTGACCTTCATCCACGCTCAGAAGGCCGACAAAAAAGGCAATGTTCTGGTCGAAGGCATTATCGGCATCCAGAAGGAAGCGGTGCTCGCGGCCAAGCGCGCCGTGGTGACGGTAGAGGAAGTCGTCGACAATTTCGACGACCTGCATCCCAATCTCACCGTGCTGCCGCGCTGGACCATCGCTGCGATCTCGGTGGTATCAGGCGGTTCGCATCCCTCGTACACGCACGGCTATTATGCGCGCGACAATGCCGCCTATCTCGAATGGGACGACATCGCCGCTGACCGTGAAAAATTCAAGGCCTGGATGCAGGCCAATGTCCTCGAACGCACGGCGGACGATTTCGCTGGCCGCGTAAAGCATCTGAGGAGCGCGGGATGAGCGGCTTTACTCCCAATGAGATGATGACGGTTGCCGCCAGCCGAGCCCTGAAAAACGACGATGTCTGCTTCGTCGGCATCGGTGCGCCGTCGGCCGCCTGCAATGTCGCGCGGCTGACGCATGCGCCCGACATCACGCTGATTTATGAAAGCGGCACCATCGGCACCGCGCCCGATGTTTTGCCGCTGTCGATCGGTGACGGCGAACTTTGCGACACCGCCGTCACGACCGTCTCGGTGCCGGAGATGTTCCGCTACTGGCTGCAGGGCGGGCGCATCTCCATCGGCTTTCTTGGCGCGGCGCAGCTCGACAAGTTCGGCAACATCAACACCACTATCATCGGCGACTATGCGCATCCCAAGACCCGCCTGCCCGGCGGCGGCGGCGCGCCGGAGATCGCCACCTCGTCGAAGGTGATCTACATCACCATGGCGCAGTCCAAGCGCGGCATGGTCGAGAAGATCGACTTCTTCACCTCCTTCGGCCATGGCGATGGCGGCGACCATCGCCAGCGCCTCGGCATCGAGACATCAGGGCCGACGCTGCTGATCACCGACCTTGCCATCTGGAAGCCAGATCCGGTGAGCAAGGAATTCACCGTGGTGTCGTTGCATCCCGGCGCAACGCGGCAGCAGGTGCAGGACAGCTGTGGCTGGATCGTAAAGTTCGCCGAGGCGCTTGACGAAACGCCGGCGCCGACGGAACTCGAGCTGACGACATTGCGCGACCTGCAGGCCCGCACCAAGGCGGCGCATGAGGGAAGCGGAAAAGAAAAGGCCGCATGACATGACCGAGGCATTCATCTGCGATTACATCCGCACCCCGATCGGCCGTTTCGGCGGCTCGCTGTCGTCGGTGCGGGCCGACGATCTTGGCGCCATCCCGCTGAAGGCGCTGGTCGAGCGCAATGCCGGCATCAACTGGCAGGCTGTCGACGACGTCGTCTATGGCTGCGCCAATCAGGCCGGCGAGGACAACCGCAATGTAGCCCGCATGTCGCTGCTCTTGGCCGGGTTGCCCAAGGAAGTTTCGGGCGCGACCGTCAATCGCCTCTGCGGTTCCGGCATGGATGCGCTCACCATTGCCGCCCGCGCCATCAAGGCGGGCGAAGCCGAGTTGATGATCGCCGGCGGCGTCGAATCGATGAGCCGCGCGCCCTTCGTCATGCCCAAGGCCGAGACCGCCTTTTCACGCCATGCCGAGATCCATGACACCACGATTGGCTGGCGCTTCATCAACCCGCTGATGAAGAAACAATATGGCGTCGATTCCATGCCGGAGACCGGCGAGAACGTCGCCGAGGACTTCCAGGTGTCGCGCGCCGACCAGGATGCGTTTGCCGTGCGCAGCCAGGACAAGGCCGTCGCGGCACAGGCCAATGGCCGGCTGGCGAAAGAGATCACCCCGGTGACGATCCCGCAGAAAAAGGGCGATGCGATTATCGTATCGAAGGATGAGCATCCCCGCGCCGGCACCACGGTCGAGTCGCTGGCCAAATTGCCGACGCCGTTCCGGCAAGGTGGCACGGTCACCGCCGGCAACGCATCGGGCGTCAACGATGGCGCGGCGGCGCTGATCATCGCCTCCGAAGCGGCTGTGCAAAAACACGGCCTGACGCCGATCGCCCGCATCCTCGGCGGCGCTGCCGCCGGCGTGGCGCCGCGCATCATGGGCATCGGCCCTGCCCCGGCGACACAAAAGCTCTGCGCTCGCCTCGGCCTGACACCGCAGCAATTCGATGTCATCGAGCTCAACGAAGCTTTCGCCTCCCAAGGGATCGCCGTGCTCCGCCAACTCGGCATCGCCGAGGATGCGGAGCACGTCAACCCCAATGGCGGCGCCATCGCGCTTGGTCATCCCTTGGGCATGTCGGGCGCGCGCATTGCAGGCACGGCTGCGCTGGAGCTTCGCGAGCGCGGCGCCCGCTATGCGCTCGCCACCATGTGCATCGGCGTCGGCCAGGGCATCGCAGTGGCGCTCGAACGGGTTTGAGATCGCACTGCCCTTAATAGGGCAAACCGACATAGTTCTCCGCCAGCGCGGTCGACGCCGCTTGCGAATGCACGAGATAGTCGAGCTCGGCTTCCTGGATGCGCTGGCCGAACTCGCCCGTATCGGGAAAGCGGTGCAGCATCGTCGTCATCCACCAGGAGAAGCGCACCGCCTTCCACACCCGAGCCAGCGCTTTGGCTGAATAGGCGTCGAGCCCGGCCGGCGACTTGTCCAGATAGAATTCGCGAAGCCCGGCAAAGAGATAGCGCACGTCGCTGGCGGCGAGGTTGAGCCCCTTGGCGCCCGTCGGCGGCACGATATGGGCGGCGTCGCCGACCAGGAACAGCCGGCCGAAGCGCATCGGTTCGGCTACGAAGGAGCGCAGCGGCGCGATCGATTTTTCGAAGGACGGGCCGGTAACGACGGCGGCTGCGGTCTGTTCCGGCAGGCGACTGCGCAACTCGTCCCAGAAGCGATCGTCGCTCCAGGACTCGACCTGTTCGTCAGCGGGGACCTGCACATAGTAGCGGCTGCGATGCGTCGACCGCATCGAGCATAGCGCAAAGCCCCGCTCATGGTTGGCGTAGACCAGTTCGTGATCGGCCGGCGGCACTTCGGCCAGCACGCCGAGCCAGCCGAAGGGATAGGTCCGCTCGAAGGTTTTCAGCGCCCGCTCAGGCACCGATTTGCGGCTGACGCCGTGATAGCCATCGCAGCCGGCGATGAAGTCGCAGTCGATGCGATGGCCGACGCCGTCCTTGCTATAGGTGACGTAAGGCGCCTCGCCATCGAAACCATGCAGCGCGACGTTGGCCGCCTCATAGACGGTGGTCAGCCCGGCCGCCTCGCGCTTGTCCATCAGATCGTGCGTCACTTCGGTCTGGCCATAGACGGTGACATGCTTTCCCCCAGTCAGTGCCGTGAGGTCGAGCCGGTGCAGGCCGCCGCCGAAGGCAAGCGAGATGCCGGCATGCAGCAGGCCTTCGGCATGCAGCCTTACAGCTGCGCCCGCCTCTTCAAGCAACTCGACGGTGCCTTGTTCGAGCACCCCTGCCCGCACCCGGCCAAGCACATGCTCCCGGCTCGAACGTTCGAGGATCACCGTCTCGACGCCAATGGTGCCGAGAAGCTGGCCAAGCAGCAGCCCGGACGGTCCGGAGCCGACAATGACAATCCGGGTGCGCATCAGTGTCCCAGGCTTTCGATCTGTCCGGCGAGTTCGGCGGCGAGCCGTAGCGCAGCCGCGGTCGCTATAGCCATTTGCGGCAAGAGCAGCCATTCCAGCGTCCAGGCAGCACCGGAGCGCTCCTGCTCATGCACCAGCGCCTGGTGCATGCCGGAAAGCTGGGTGGCGTTGAAGCGCGCCAGCGTCACCAGCACTTCCGCCTTCACCGGGTTCTGCTTGTGCGGCATGGCCGATGAACCGCCGCCGCCGGACAGCTTGATGTCGGTTCCACCTTGCGCCATCAGCGCAATGTCCTGGCCGAACTTGCCGAGGCTGCCGGTGATGAGCGATAGCAGCCCGGCGAATTCGGCCAGCGCATCCCGCTGGCTGTGCCATTGCGGCGCGTCGCCAAGGCCGAGCTTTGCGGCAAGGGCCGCGCGCACGGCAGGTCCTTTGTCGCCCAGCTTCTCCAGCGTGCCGGCGGCGCCGCCAAACTGCACCACGAGCAGACGCTTGGATTGCTCCGACAGTCTCTGCTGATGCCGTTGCAGCGGCGTGCGCCACACCGCCACGCGGTCCGACGCCTGAATTGGGATCGCCGGCTGCATGCGCGTCATCGCTGTCAATGCACGGCTGCCAAAACGTTCTTCCAGCCCCACCAGCCGCAGAATGTTTTCAGTCAGCAGCAGGTCGAGATGTTCAATGAGCCGGCGCAGCCGAAGCACCAGGCCAGTGTCGATGACGTCCTGGCTGGTTGCGCCGAAATGCACGCCGGCGTCGTGCGGCGCCCCGACCGCTGCCTTCAACTGGCGCACCAGTTCGGGCACGATCACGCCATCCTTCGCCACACCGGCCCGCAGCCGCGCGGTGTCCGGCTTGTATGACAACAGGACAGGTACAATCGCCGCGGCGGCATCCGTGCCGATAGTCCCGCTTTCGGCTTCCGCTTGCGCCAGCGCGCGCTCGAAATCGAGCATGGCGGCGATTTCCGCATCCACCGAAAAATGCCGAGCCGCCTCCTCGTCGCCGAGCAGGCCGGAGAGCAGCGGATGGTCGAAGGGCGATACGGTCATGTCATTGGTTTCCTGACCGTCAGCTGTCGAAGAAGACCGTTTCCTTCTCCCCTTGGAGATGGACGTCGAAAATATAGTTGTCGCCTTGCCGCTCGGCGATCAGCGTCGGCACGCGCACCTTGTGCTCGATGCGGGCCAGGATCGGATCCTCGGCATTGGCCTTGGCCTCGTCGGAGAAATAGAGCCGCGTGTGGAGGCCGATATTGATGCCGCGGGCGACGATCCACAGGCTGATATGCGGCGCCATCAGCCGGCCGTCGCCATACGGCACGCGTCCCGGCTTGATCGTCTGAAAACTGCACAGGCCGGTTTCCATGTCAGTCGGCTGACGGCCCCAGCCCTGAAAATCCGGATCGGCATCGCCGCGCAATTCGGCCGGCGAATTGTAGAAGCCATTGGCATCCGCTTGCCAGATTTCGATCAAGGCATCCCTGAGCGGCGTGCCGGTGCCGTCGAGCACGCGGATGCGCAAACCGATGCGCTCGCCCTTGGTCTTGTCGTTGAGCATCGTCGCGCCGAGGTCTGTCGGATAGACGCCGCCGATACCACCGAAATTCGGCGTCAGCCCGATATGCACGTAGGGCCCGGCGGTCTGCGACGGGCTCTCCTTCAGCCGGGTCAGCGATTGCGCCATCAATTGCCCTCCGGCCGGTTTTCGAACAGCGCGGCGCGGCGCCCGCGCAGCACGATGTCGAACTTGTAGGCGCGCGCGTCGAACGGGATCGTCGCCTGCATGTCGAGCGCCGCGACCAGCGTCTCAACGGCCGCCTTGTCACGGATACCGCGCACGATCGGGCACCGCCAGATCAGCGGGTCGCCCTCGAAATACATCTGCGTGATCAGCCGCTGTGCGAAGCCGTGGCCGAACACCGAGAAATGGATGTGCGATGGCCGCCAGTCATTGGGCCCGTTCGGCCAGGGATAGGGACCGGGCTTCACCGTGCGAAAGGCATAGCCGCCATCGGCATCGGTGATGGTGCGGCCGCAGCCGCCGAAATTCGGATCGAGCGGCGCGAGATAGCCGTCCTTCTTGTGGCGGTAACGGCCGCCTGAATTGGCCTGCCAGAATTCGAGCAGCGCGCCGGAGACGCCCTGGCCGCGCTCGTCGAGCACGCGGCCATAGACGATGATACGCTCGCCGATTGCGCTCTCGCCGGGCTTGGCGAAGTTGTGGATCAGGTCATTGTCGAGTTCGCCGAGCATGGCGTGGCCGAACACCGGACCGGTGATTTCGGACGCCGTGTTGTCGAAGGCCAGCAGCGCCTTTTGCGGCGAGCGCAACACCGACGTCTTGTAGTCGGGCGTCAGCGCCGGCGGATGCCAGCCACGGTCGCGCTGGAAGAAGGCTCCGCTCTCGGGCGTGCGGTTCGAGCCGGCATCAGCTGGCATGGCCAGCCCTGCTTCCGTCCATTTCCGAAAACACCTCCTTGGCGATCCTGAAGGCGCGGTTGGCGGCCGGCACGCCGGCATAGATCGCGACATGCAGGAACGCTTCGCAGATATCGTCGCGCGACGCACCGGTGTTGGCGGTGGCGCGCACATGCATGGCGACCTCTTCATCATGGCCAAGGGCGGCCAGCAGTGCCAGCGTCACGATCGAGCGTTCGCGCCTGCTGAAGCCCGGACGCGCCCACACAGTGCCCCAGGCTGCCTCGGTGATCAGCTCCTGGAACGGCCGGTCGAAATCGGTGACGGCATCCTCGCTGCGATCAACATGCGGGTCGCCGAGCACCGAGCGCCTGACGGTCAGCCCGGTCTGATATCTGGTTTCGTTTTTGGGCAGTTCATCCATGGGTCTGCTTTCTCAGGGGAAGCGCCGCGACGAAATCGCGGATCAGGGTGGTCAGCGCCTTGGGCTGTTCGACGCAAGGGATGTGCGCGGCGTCACGAATGATTTCGAAATGTGCGCCTGGGATCAGATCGGCCAGCCAGCGGACGAGATCCGGCGGCGTCGAGCCGTCCTGGTCGCCAACGACGCAAAGCGTGGGTACCGCGATCCCCTGCGCGGCCTCGGTGAAATCGGCATCGCGCACCGCGGCGCAGGTGCCGACATAGCCGGCGACGGCTTGCCGGGTCATCATGTTCCAGTAGCCGTCGAGCTCGGCGACACGGTCCGCGTGGAAGGCAGGCGTAAACCACATTTTGAGCACGGCATCGGCGATGGCCTGGATACCTTTGCTTTCGACCGTTTCGATGCGGGTGTTCCAGCTGTCGGCCGTGCCGATCTTGTGGGCGGTGTCGCACAGGATGAGGCCGTCGACGATTTCGGGGCGCCGGGCATAAAACCCTTGCGCAATCAGGCCGCCCACCGACAGGCCGCACAGCACCGCATTGTTCAGTTCGAAATGATCGATCAGGCCCGACAGATCATCGACATGCTCGTCGATCGAGCTGACGCCACCAATGTCGGACAGGCCATGGCCGCGCTTGTCGTAGACCAACACAGGCATTTCGCCACCCAGTTCGGACAACACCTCGTCCCAGACGCGGAAGTCGGTGCCCAGCGAATTGATGAACACGATCGGCCGCGCATTTCCCTTCGCCTTGATATGGCGATGGTGCAGCGTGATGCCGCCAATGTTGACGAATGGCACGATTTCGATCCTCCGTGTTCACATTGCACAAGGCATTTGGTTTGGTAAAATGATATTTTACGCCGTTTCATTAACTGCTAGGTTATGAGAACATGTCCGAAAGCCGCATAAGGTTCCGTCACCTGCAGGCATTCCTTGAGGTAGCGCGGCAAGGCAGCGTGGCGAGGGCGGCCGACTTTCTCCATGTCAGCCCACCGGCCGTGACCAAGACGTTGCGCGAATTGGAGGAGGCGCTTGGCATCGCTGTCGTCGAACGCGACGGCCGCGGCATCAGGGTGACACGGCTTGGCGAAATCTTTCTCGGCCATGCCGGCACGGCGATCACGGCACTGAAGCGCGGCGTCGATTCCGTCCGCCAGGACGGCGCCATCAACCGGCATCCGATCCGCATCGGCGCGCTCCCGACAGTGTCGGCCAAGGTGATGCCACGCGCCATAAGCCTGTTCCTGAGTGAAAATACCGGTGCTGCGATCAAGATCGTCACCGGCGAGAACGCGGTCCTGCTGGAACAGTTGCGCGTCGGTGCGCTCGATCTCGTCGTCGGCCGGCTTGCGGCGCCGGAAAACATGACCGGCTTCTTCTTCGAGCATCTCTATTCCGAACCGGTGCTGTTCGTGGTGAGGGCCGGCCATCCGCTGCTGCAGCCGGGCCAGGACATCTTCGCCCGGCTCGATGAATTTCCGGTGCTGATGCCGACGCGGGAATCGGTCATCCGCCCGTTCGTCGACCGCCTGTTCATCACCAACGGCATGACGGCGCCTGCGACCGAGATCGAGACCGTCTCGGATTCCTTCGGCCGTGCCTTCCTGCGCCAAAGCAACGCGGTCTGGATCATATCGACAGGCGTCGTCGCCAACGAACTCTCCAGCGGCGCCTTCGTCGCCTTGCCCGTCAACACCGAGGAAACCAAAGGGCCGGTCGGCCTGACGATGCGGACCGACACTGCGCCTTCGCCGGCCTTCACCATCCTGCTGCAGACCATTCGCGAGGCGGCCAGCCAGAACGCCTGAGCACCTTTCGCCAATCTGGCGCAGAGCGGGCCTTCAGCCGTATTTCCATAACCTGTTGGTTAACGAAACACCGCAAAATATCATTTTACCAAACCAAACACCTAGGGCACTGTGACGATGGGAGGATCGAAATCGTGCCGTTATCGGCATTGGCGGCGTTCCGCTGCCGCCTCAAGGCCTGCCGGGGCGATCTCCGATCTTAAGAACGGGCGGCATCGATTTTGAGCAGGCCGGCGGTGACCTCCAGGTGCCGTCAGGAAAGGGAGGAATACCAGCATGACCTCAAGCAAATCCGGCGTCTCGCGGCGCCAGTTCATCGCCACATCGCTCGCCGGCGGCGCGGCACTTGCGCTCAGCCGCGGCCAGGCCTTCGCGCAGGCCGCCGACACGCTGAAGGTCGGCTTTGTCAGCCCGCGCACCGGGCCGCTCGCCGGCTTCGGCCAGACCGACGGCTATGTGCTCGATCTCGCCCGCAAGGCGCTCGCCAACGGCCTCGACATCGGCGGCAAGAAATACAGTGTCGAGATCATCGACCAGGACACGCAATCCGACCCGTCGCGCGCCGGCCAGCTCGCCAAGGACCTCATCAACAACCAAGCCGTCGACCTGATGCTGGCGGTGTCGACGCCGGAGGTGATCAACCCGGTCGCCGACGCCTGCGAAGCCGCCGGCGTGCCTTGCCTCTCCACCGTCATGCCGTGGGAGGCCTGGTATTTCGGCCGCGGCGCCAAGCCCGGCGAACCCTCGCCGTTCAAATGGACCTATCATTTCGGCTTCGGCGTCGACGAGTTCTTCCGGACCTACATCTCGCAATGGAACCTGATCGAGACCAACAAGAAGGTCGGCGTCATGTACCCCAACGACGCAGACGGCAATGCCATCCGCACCCATCTGGCGCCGTTGCTGGCAAAGCAGGGTTTCACCATCGTCGATCCCGGCGCCTACGAGACCGGCACCACCGACTATTCCTCGCAGATCGCGCTGTTCAAGCAGGAAGGCGTCGAGATCTTCAACTCCTTCCCGATCCCGCCGGACTTCGCCGCCTTCTGGCGTCAGGCTGCACAGCAAGGCCTGATCAAGCAGATCAAGATCTGCCAGGTCGCCAAGACCGGGCTGTTCCCGTCCGACATCGAGGCGCTCGGCGATCTCGGCAACAAGATTTCGAGCGCCGCTTACTGGCACAAGGCCTTCCCCTACAAGTCGCCGCTGACCGGCGTTTCGGGGACCGAACTGGCCGACGGTTATGAGGCCGCCAGCGGCAAGCAATGGACGCAGCAGCTCGGCGCCTCGATGTCGCTGCTCGACGCCGGCTTCGAGGCCCTGAAGGCAAGCACCGACGCCAAGGACAAGGCGGCCGTCGCCAAGGCGCTGAGCACGCTCAACACCGAGACCATGATCGGCAAGGTCGACTTCACCAGCGGCCCGGTCGCCAATGTCTCTCCCGGCCCGATCATCGGCACCCAATGGGTGGCGGCCAAGGAAGGCGGCAAATTCCCGCTCGACTACGTCGTGACCGAGAACGCCACCGACCCGAAGGTTCCGGTCGAGGCCAAGCTCCAGCCGTATAACGGCTGACGGACGGCTACGGGGGTCGCATCGTGAACGGTTCAGCAAACGCCGCGATCCTCCGCGCTGCCGGCATCCAGAAACGCTTCGGCGCGCTGGTGGTGCTCGACGATGTCGACTTCGCCATGAATGCCGCTGAGGCCGTCGGCATCGTCGGCCCGAACGGCGCCGGCAAGACGACGCTGCTCAGCATCTTGTCAGGCGCCTTCCCGCCGAGCGCCGGCACGGTCGCCTTCAAGGGCGGCGACGTGACGGCGCTGCCGGCCACGGCGCGCTGTCGTCTCGGCCTGGTGCGCACGCACCAGGTGCCGAAACCGTTCAGCGGCATGACCACGTTCGAAAACGTCTTCGTCGCCGCGTCGCATGGGGCGGGTCTCGCCCGCGACGAGGCCTATGAAGCGGCGTTGGCGTCGCTGAAACTGTGCGGCATGCTGGGCGTCGCCAACCGACGCGCCGAGACACTCGGCCTGCTCGACCGCAAGCGGCTGGAACTGGCCCGCGCGCTTGCCGCAAGGCCGACCCTGCTTCTGCTCGACGAGATCGGCGGCGGACTGACCGATGGCGAGGCGAGCGAACTCGTCGATACCATCAAGGAATTGCGCCGCCGCAAGATCGGCATCGTCTGGATCGAGCACATCGTCCACATCCTGCTGCAGGTGGCCGAGCGGCTGATCTGCATGGATGCCGGAAAGATCATTGCCGATGGCGAGCCGCAAGCCGTGATGGCCGATCCCGAAGTCGTGCGCGCCTATCTCGGTGGAGGCCCGAAATGAGCCTGCTCGCAATCGAGAATCTGGTCGTCCGCCACGGCCTGTTGCAGGCGGTGCGCGGTGTGAGCTTTACGATCGAGCGCCGCGAAACGCTGGCGCTGGTCGGCGCCAACGGCGCCGGCAAGACGACGCTGCTGCGGGCAATCGCCGGCGCGCATCAGCCGACTGCCGGCCGTGTGCTGCTGGACAGCGCCGACATCACCGGCGTGCCGTCGCACAAGCGCGTCGGCATGGGTGTGGCGCTGGTGCCGGAAGGACGAAAGCTGTTCGTGCAGATGACGGTCGAGGAGAACCTTCTGCTCGGCAAGACCGCCGGCCGGCCCGGCGACTGGAGCGTGGAAAGGGTGCTCGACACGTTCCCCAATCTGAAGCCGCGCCGCCACGCCAAGACCGGGCATCTCTCCGGTGGCGAGCAGCAGGCCACCGCCATCGGCCGCGCGTTGATGAGCAATCCGGAGCTGCTGCTGCTCGACGAGGTCTCGCTCGGCCTGTCGCCGCTGGTGGTCGATCGCGTCTACGCTTCGCTGCAAGGGCTGATCAGCTCCGGCACGACGATCATCCTGGTCGAACAGGACCTCAATCGCGCGCTCTCGGTCTCGGACAAGGTCATCTGCATGCTCGAAGGACGCGTCGCGCTGGAAGGCCCGAGCAAGGGCATGTCCCGCGATGAAGTGACGAAAGCCTATTTCGGCCTGCACAGAAAAAGCGCCGGGAGTGTGCCGGCATGAGCAACCAGATCGTCCAGGGCATCCTGCTCGGCGGCTACTACGCGCTGATCGCCTGCGGCCTCTCCTTCATGTTTTCGGTGATGCGCATCATCAACCTCGCGCATGGCAGCCTGGCCGTGTTTTCCGCCTACGCGCTGTGGTGGCTCGCCTCGCAATTCCATATCTCGCCCTTCGTCGGCCTGCTCATCGTGCTGCCGCTGATGGCGGCCATCGGCTGGGCGCTGCAGCGCTTCCTGCTCGAGCGCAGCGCCCGCGGAGGCGCGCTGCTGCCGATCCTGACCACGTTCGGCCTCGCCATCGTCATCGACAATGCGCTGTTCGAGCAGTTCGGCGCCGACACACGTTCGCTGGCGCCCTATATCGGCAGCCTCTCCTACGATTCCTGGGAATGGCCGGGCAGCATCTATGTCGGCAAGCTTGCCGTGATCATGTTCGCCGCCGCCGTCATATTGCTTGGCGGACTGCAGCTGTTCCTTACCAACACCAGGCTTGGCCGCTCGATCCGCGCCACGTCGGAAGATCCCGACACGGCCGGTCTCGTCGGCGTCGATGCGCGCCGCGCCAACGCCCTCGCCGCCGCCATCGCCATGGTCACGGTCGGTCTTGCCGGTGCCTTCCTCGGCATGCGCGCCACCTTCGATCCCTATACCGGCGCACCTCAATTGCTGTTCGCTTTCGAGGCGGCGGTGATCGGCGGCGCCGGTTCGCTATGGGGCACGCTGGTCGGCGGCATCGTTCTGGCGCTCGCCCAGACGCTCGGCGCGCAGATCCATCCGCAAGGTTTTCTGATCGGCGGCCATGTCGCCTTCCTGATCGTGCTGTTCATCCGGCTCTCCACCTCCGGCCTCGGCCTGCGCGGCCTGCTGCGCCTGCCCGCGAGGAAAGCATCATGAGCGCGGTTTTAAACGCCCCCGTTATCGAGCGCGGCACCTCCGCCTCGCGCATCTCGGCGATTGCGGTCGTCGTCATCATCGCGCTACTTGGCGTCGCGCCGCATTTCCTTTCGGCCGGCGCCGTCGACCGCGTGACCGCCTTGTTCATCTATGTGATCCTGGCGGCGATGTGGAACGCGCTGGCCGGCTTCGGCGGGCTGGTTTCGGTGGGACAGCAAGTGTTCTTCGGCCTCGGCGCCTATTTCACCATCCGCCTGGCCGATGCCGGCCTCAACCCGTTCGCTTCGCTGTTCGTCTCCGCGATCATTGTCGGCGCGATCTCCTGGCCGATGTCGCTGTTCATGCTGCGGCTCAGGAACGGCGAGTTCGCCATCGGCATGTGGGTGATCGCGGCGCTCACCCATCTCCTGGTCAATCTCGACCGGCTGGTGCAAGGCGAGACCGGGACGTCGCTGATCTCGCTCAACGTCTATGACGCCGGCGTCAGGCGGGCGACGATCTACTGGCTGGCGTTGGCCGCGATGACGGCGCTGCTCGCCACCCTGTTTAGCCTGCTGCGTGGCAGCACAGGTGCGGCCATCCGCGCCATCAGGGACAATGAGGAGGCCGCGGCATCGGTCGGCGTGCGCGTCACCGGAACCAAGCGGCTGCTCTTCGTGCTCGCCGCCTTCGGCATCGGCATGGCCGGCGCGCTGTGGTTGGCCACGTCGATCACCTTCCAGCCGAAAACCTACTTCAACGTCCAGTGGACCGCCTACATGATCTTCATGGTGCTGGTCGGCGGCATCGGCACCTTCGAGGGCGCCATTCTGGGTGCGCTGCTGTTCTTCCTCATCGAGACCTGGTTCGGCGGCACCGGCGTCTGGTATCTGATCGGCCTTGGCGCCACGGCGGTGCTGTTCTCGCTCTTCCTGCCGCGCGGCCTGTGGGGAACGCTGGAGGAGCGCTTTGGCCTGCGCCTGCTGCCGGTCGGCTACCGTGTCAGGCTCCCGCCAAACGCCGCAGATGGCGACGCCACGCCTTCGCCGCAACAGACCGCAACACATAGTGAAAAGGCGTGACCATGCTGTTCGGCAAGACCATCCTCATCACCGGTGTCGCGTCCGGTATCGGCGCCCGCACCGCGGAACTTGCCGGCCAACTGGGCGCTGACGTGATCGGCGTCGACGTGCGTGAACCTGCCGCACCGGTCGGCTTCTTCGTCAAGGCCGACATCTCGTTCAAGGCCGGCGTCGTCGATCTCATCGGGCGCCTGCCGGAGCGCATCGATGCGCTCTGCAATGTCGCCGGCCTCCCCGGCAACACCGGTGCGGTGTCGACACTGACCGTCAACTTCTACGGCCTGCGCGCGCTCTCGGAAGGCCTCGCACCAAGACTTCGTGAAGGCGGCGCCGTGGTCAACGTCGCCTCGATCGCCGGCTATGGCTGGCGCGCCAATCTCAACCGCGCGGCATCGATGATCGGCATCGAAGGCTTTCCCGATGTGGCGGAGGTGGTCGCCGACCATCAGGTGAAGAACGAGGAAGGCTATTCCGTTTCCAAGGAACTGCTGCTGTTGTGGACGCAGCGCGCCGCACATCAGGACCTGTTCAGGAGCCGCGGCATCCGCGTCAATGCAGTGAGCCCCGGCCCGGTCGAGACGCCGATCCTCAAACAGTTCCGCAATGTGCTGGGTGACGCCCGCGTCGACAGCGACATCGCCAGGGTCGGGCGCGCCGGAACCTCGGGCGACATCGCGCCTGTCGTGCTGTTCCTGTGGTCGGACGGCGCACGCTGGGTCAACGGCGCCAATGTGCCGGTTGACGGTGGGCTTGAAGCATCGATCAATGCCGAGGTGCTCGGCTTCTAGACCATGATCCCGAAAAGTGGGAGCCGGTGTTCGGATCAGATCGTGGTCGATAATAGATAGAAAAGACGCTCGACGGCGAGCGAGGGAGAGAACAATGGACATCGGACTTCTGATCGACGGCGACAAAAGGGATGCGTCAGGCTCCGCCTCTTACGAGCGCATGGACCCGTTCACCGGCAAGCTGGCCACCCGCGCTGCCGCAGCCAGCATCGCCGACGCCAATGCCGCGGTGGAAGCCGCGGCCCTCGCCTTCAAGAGCTGGTCGAAGACCGGACCGGGCGAGCGCCGCGCTTTTCTGTCCAAGGCGGCCGATGTCATGGACTCCAAGGTCGGCGAATTCACCAGATTGATGATGGAAGAAACCGGCGCCACCGGCCCCTGGGCCGGCTTCAACGTCATGCTCGCCGCCAAAATGCTGCGCGAGGCAGCCGCCATGACGACGCAGATTTCGGGCGAGGTCATTCCCTCCGACAAGCCCGGCACGCTGGCCATGGCGATCCGCCAGCCGGCCGGCGTCTGCCTCGGCATCGCGCCGTGGAATGCACCGGTCATCCTCGGAACCCGTGCCATCGCCATGCCGATCGCCTGCGGCAACACGGTTGTGCTGAAAGCTTCGGAAATGTGCCCAGGCACACACCGGCTGATCGGCCAGGTGCTGGTCGAGGCCGGCCTGCCCAAGGGCGTCATCAATGTCGTCACCAATGACCCCAAGGACGCAGCGGCAATCGTCGAGGCACTGGTCGCGCACCCTGCAGTCAGGCGTGTCAACTTCACCGGCTCGACCAAGGTCGGCAGAATCATTGCCGAACTCGCCGGCCGTCACTTGAAGCCGGCGCTGCTCGAACTCGGCGGCAAGGCGCCGCTGGTCGTGCTCGACGATGCCGACATCGATGCGGCGGTCAATGCGGCGACCTTCGGCGCCTACATGCATCAGGGCCAGATCTGCATGTCGACCGAGCGTCTGGTCGTCGATGAAAAGGTCGCCGACGAGTTCGTCGCCAAGCTCGCCGCCCGCGCGGCGCAGCTGCCTGCCGGTGACCCGCGCGGCCATGTCGTGCTCGGTTCGCTGATCAGCAGCCAGGCCGCCGACAAGATGGAAGAACTGGTTGCCGACGCCGTCGCCAAGGGCGCCAGGCTTGTGGCCGGCGGCAAGCGCACCGGAACCGTGGTCGAGGCGACATTGCTCGACCACGTGACGCCGGCGATGCGCGTCTATTCGGAAGAATCCTTCGGCCCGGTCAAGCCGGTGATCCGCGTCAAGGGCGAGGACGAAGCGGTATGTGTCGCCAACGATACCGAATACGGCCTGTCCTCGGCCGTGTTCAGCCGCGACATCCGCCGTGCCATGGCGGTTGCCGCGCGCATCGAAGCCGGTATCTGCCACATCAACGGCCCGACCGTCGGCGACGAGGCGCAAATGCCGTTCGGCGGCGTCAAGGGTTCAGGCTACGGCCGCTTCGGCGGCAAGGCCTCGATCGCCGAGTTCACCGACCTGCGCTGGCTGACGATCGAGGATCCGGGGCAGCACTATCCGTTTTGACTGCACCTTCTCTCACAGGGGGAGAAGGAAAGGAGCCCTCAGGGCCGTTGCCTGGCGAGCCAACGGATTCCCGCATCAAAACCCGGCAAGGCTCGAGCCGCGCGATCGGCGGCCCCTCCCGGAGTTGTAAATCGTTTGATGGTGGGTATTTTACCCCTCAAGCACATGCCGCCGGAAAGCGGCAAGTGGTTTTGGGACTACCACAAGTGCAAAGCAAAATACGCGATGCGGATCGCGCCGGGGAGGAATCGTCATGCCAAACAAGGCCTTGCCGCTGGTCATCAGCGCGCCGGAACCACGCACGCTCGACCTGATCTTCACCCCACCGCAGCTGGCGCGCCTCAAGGCGCATTACCGCGTCGTCGAGACGACGGCCGAGGGCGTGGCGAACTTGCCCGCCGACGTGCTTGCCGAAGCCCGCTATATTATCGGCCAGCCGCCGATCTCGCCCGAGACCTTGGACCGGATGCAGGCGCTGCGTTGCGTCTTCAATGTCGAGACCAACCTCATCAACAACATGCCCTATGAGACGCTGTTTGCGCGCGGCATCCATGTCGTCACCACCGGCCTCGTCTTCGCCGAGCCGGTGGCCGAGCTTGGCCTCGCCATGGCGCTCAACCTCGCCCGCAACATCGTCGATGCTGACCTCGCCTTCCGCAAAGGCGAGGAGCTGTGGGGCGGTGACGGCAATTTGACGGCGCGGCTTCTGTCCGGCGCCGATGTCGGCATCATCGGCTTCGGCGATCTCGGCCGTGCGCTCAACCGACTGCTGTCGGGTTTTCGCACCCGCACCAAGGTCTTCGACCCTTGGCTGCCGCCGTCGATCCTGATCGACAATGGCGTCGAGCCGGCCTCGCTGGCCGAGGTGCTGACATCAAGCGATTTCGTCTTCGTCGTCGCTTCGGTGACCTCGGAGAACCAGGGTTTCCTCGGCGCTGAGGCCTTTGCAAGTATGCGCAAGGGCGCCGCCTTCATCCTGCTCAGCCGCGCCGGCGTCGTCGACTTCCCTGCCCTGATGGCGGCGGTGAAAAGCGGCCACATCGTCGCCGCCAGCGATGTCTTCCCTGAAGAACCGCTGGCGCAGGACCATCCGGTCCGTGCGATCCCCGGCTTCCTGCGCTCCGCCCACCGCGCCGGTGCGCTTGACATCGCCTTCAAGCGCATGGGCGACATGGTTCTGGAAGACATGGACCTGATCGACCGTGGCCTGCCGCCGCTGCGCTCCAAGCGCGCCGAGCGCGAGACCGTGTCAAGGATGCGTTCGAAGCCGGCGGACAGGAACTAGTTATCGCGATAAATCCGTCTGAAATGGATTTCGGAGTTGGCCAAGCCGCGTTGTCATCGTCGCTCAGGATGACCGCAAGCGCGGGAACCTTTGCACGGCGATACCCCGCCAGGCCTGGCCGGCGGGGTATTGATTTGCGGATGACGTAAAAATCTGCGTGCTATCCGGCAGCAACGCCGGCTGCCGAGCGATTGGCCAGCACCAGCCCGACCTCGCCGACAACCTGATCGACGCGCTTCAGGATGGGTTCGGCCCGCAGCACGCCGTCGGAAAAGTCCTTGTCCGTGGCATAGACCCCTGTCGGCAGCGTCAGCGCCTCGAAGAAGCCGAACAGCGGCCGCAACTGGTGCTCGACGATCAACGCGTGGCGATCGTTACCGCCGGTGGCAAGCAGCACCACCGGCTTACCGCGCAAGGAAGCGGGATCGAACAGATCGAAGAAGTGCTTGAACAGGCCGGTGTAGCTGCCCTTGTAGGTCGGCGACCCCACCACCAGCACATCGGCATTGACGACGCTGTCGAAGATTGCCCGCGCCTGACCGTCGAGATCGCGCGCCCATTTGGCAGCGCCGAGCGACGGGCCGAGGTCTTCGATGTCATAGGTGCTCGCCGACAGGCCATGCTGGCGCGCAATATCCCTGACAACCTGGTCGACGAAACCGCGCGTCTTGGACGGCCTAGTGAAATTGCCGGAAAACCCGACGACGGTTGGATTGGGCATATTCTGGCACCTCTTGCGCGGCGCGCAGGCCCGCTTCATACCGCATGTTTACAGGCTTGCGCCTGCAGCAAGAAGCAAATGACTGACCTTGCAGCACCATAGTGAGGAATTTTTTTCCATTTGCCCGCTCGTCTCAGGCCGCGAGAAGCCGGCCATAGGATTCCAGATAGAAGCCGGTTGACCTAGCGCAGGTCCGCACCGCCTCCCTGGCGGCAACCGTTTCCTGCCACCGCAGCAGGCGCTCGCATTCGGCCGGCATGGCGAAGCCCAGATATTTCTCAAGCACGCACAGCTGTTCGAACCAGGGATAGAAGGAGATGTCGGCGGCGCTGAATTCCGAGCCCAGCAAAAACCGTTCGTCCGCCCCTCGCCTCGCAAAGGCATGCTGTTCCACAAAGCGCAGGGCGTCGGCAAGCTGGGCCTTGATCCGCTCATGAACCATAGCGTCGGAACTGTGCATCATGGTTGCCGTCCTGGCGTAAAGCTGCGTGTCGGCGAAGCTGATCCAGATGCGCGCCTCAGCGCGGGCATGAGCATCCCTGGGGAAAATCGGCCGTTCGGGGAATGCATCATCGAGATATTCGCAGATGATCGCCGACTCCCTGACATATTGCCCCTGATGGCGCAGCAGCGGCACCTTTCCCGTCGGCGTGAGTTTCAGGAACCACACCGGCTTGTTGCGCAGATCGATTTCGATTTCCGTCGCCTGCAGGCCTTTCTCGGCAAGGGCGAGCCTGACACGGTGCGCATAGGGACAAAGCTGCGCGACAAAAAGCTCGATTGGCGGCATGAATAACTCCTGAGTTTCGTTATCGCCGACAAGCGGCCTGTCGGGCATAGCTAGGTCCAGTAAGGCCGGCGCGCTATTCGACAGCGTCTGGATTGATTTATCGATCGTCTGTTTCTGGAGCGAAGCGTGGACCTCCTGGCTACCCTCATGCGCGAATTGCACTTCGCAGCCGCCGGGTACCGGCGCCTCGAACTGGCCGCGCCCTGGGCGATCTCGTTCAGCCAGGCTGGGCTTCGCGGCATTCACGTCGTCATCAAGGGGCGATGCGAAGCGGTGTTCGGTGAGGAAGATGTCGAGCCTCTCGATGCCGGCGACCTGATCATTGCACCGCGCGCCGATCCTCATGTGCTGCGGTCGCCCGGCGCGCTCAAAAGCGCGAACGTCCCCGCCGCCGAACTGGCGACCCAAACCGCAGCTGGGCGTATTCGCAGCGGCGGCGAAGGCGAAAAGACCGTCATCCTGTGCGGCGCCTTCGCCTTTCGTGACGCCGACCATCCGGCACTTGCCGGCCTGCCGCGCATCGTTCACATCCGGGGATCGAATGGCCGTCTGCCCAAATGGCTGCGTGGCTATGTCGAGGCCTTGCTGGTGGAAGCGACCGACGAAGGTCCCGGCAGCGACGTAGTAATGGCTCGCCTGTCTGGGGCCATCGTCACGCGCGCCTTGCGCTCCGGTCTGGAAAGCATGGACAATCCAGGTTGGCTGAGGGGATTGCAGGACCCCGCGATCGCCAGAGCGCTCGCCACCCTGCATGAAGCCTATGGCCACGACTGGACGATCGAGACCCTGGCACGCGCGGTCGGGCTCTCCAGGGCAACCTTTGCCGCCCGCTTTCGCGATCTCGTCGGCGAAGCGCCCATGGCCTATCTCTTCGGCTGCCGCATGCGGCAGGCCAGCCGGCTGCTGCACGAGGGCAAGAGCCTGGGCCAAGTCGCCGAGGCGGTCGGCTACAGCTCGGAAGCCGCCTTCTCCACCGCCTTCAGCCGCCACGCCGGCGTCTCGCCCGGCCAATTCAGGAAACGGAAGGATCTGTAAGGCAGAGCGATATTGGCGGCGGCCGCGCCTCGCGGTAGGACTTTGCCAGCACTATGTCTGATCATATCCCGACGCGGTTCGCCGCCGCTTTGCCCAGGAGATGCTTCGTGCCCAAAGGTTCTGACCTGCTTGTTGCCGCCCTTGAGAATGAGGGCGTCGATCGCATCTTCGGCATTCCCGGCGAAGAAAACCTGGACGTCGTCGAATCCATCCGCAAATCCTCGATCCAGCTCATCCTCACCCGTCATGAGCAGGCGGCGGCGTTCATGGCCGCCACCCATGGCAGGCTCACCGGCAAGCCAGGTGTGTGCATCACCACGCTGGGACCCGGCGCCCTGAACCTGACGACGGGTGCCGCCTATGCGCTGCTCGGCGCCATGCCGATGATCATGATCACCGGGCAGAAGGGCATCCGCTCGTCGCGCCAGGCCCGCTTCCAGATCGTCGACATCGTCGCCGCGATGAAGCCGTTGACCAAGCTGTCACGTCAGATCATCTCGGCGAAGACCATTCCCGCCGTGGTGCGCGAAGCGTTTCGGATTGCCGAAGAGGAGCGTCCGGGACCGGTGCATCTGGAACTGCCCGAAGACATCGCGGCCGAGGAGTGCGACGATGTCGCGCTGATCCCGCCGCATCCGGTCGAGCTTCCGCTGGCCAGCCCGCTTGCGCTCGACCGCGCCGCTGAGATGATCATCAAGGCGCAGCGTCCGCTGGCGATGCTGGGCGCCGCCGCATCGCGGCCGCGCTCGACGTCCGACCTCGCCCAGTTCGTGATCAGGACCGGCATTCCCTATTTCACCACGCAGATGGGCAAGGGCACGGTGCCCGGCGGCACCGAACTCTACATGGGCACCGCCGCGCTCTCCGAGCGCGACTATGTGCATGGGGCCATCGAACAGGCCGACCTCATCATCACTATCGGCCACGACACGATCGAGAAGCCGCCCTTCATTATGGGCGACAAGGGACCGAAGGTGATCCATGTCGGTTACCAGCCGGCCAATGTCGAGCAGGTCTATTTCCCGCAGACCGAAGTGGTCGGCGACATCGGCGCTTCGCTCAGGCTGCTTGCCGACCGGATCGAGGGCAAGATCCCCAACGCGCAGGCGCTACTGCCGCTGCGCGAAGGGATTTTGAGCCGCATTGCCACCCGCGCCACCGAAGACCGTTTCACGCCGCAGCGCTTGGTGCACGATGTGCGCGCGGTGATGCCGGCCGATGGCATCCTGGCGCTCGACAACGGCATGTACAAGATCTGGTTTGCGCGCAATTACCGCACGCGCGTCGCCAACACTTTGCTGCTCGACAACGCCCTGGCCACGATGGGCGCCGGCCTGCCCTCGGCGATGACGGCCGCGATGCTCTATCCCGGCCGCCGCGTCATGGCGATCTGCGGCGATGGCGGCTTCATGATGAACAGCCAGGAACTGGAAACCGCCGTCAGGCTGAAACTTAACCTCGTCGTGCTGATCATCGAGGACAATGCTTTCGGCATGATCCGCTGGAAGCAGGCGGTCGACCAGTTCCCCGATTTCGGCATGACCTTCGGCAATCCCGATTTCGTCAGATATGCCGAGGCCTATGGCGCCAAGGGAACCAGGGTCGGCGCCGTCTCAGAAATACAATCGACGCTCGAACAGGCTTTTGCCGGCGGTGGCGTCCATCTCGTCGTCGTTCCGATCGACTATTCGGAGAACGAGCGCGTGCTGGTCGAGGAACTGCGCCACCGGTTGCCGGCGCCACCGGAGGCCTGACGGTGGAGTAGATACCGCCGCAGCAGCGCTCAGGCGGCCCGGACCTTGGCGCTCCCACGCGCCCAGGTCGGCAGCCAGTCGCCATGTGTCGCCAGCAACTCATCGACCAGCGCCCAGATCTGGTCGAGATCGAGTTCGGCCGCCGTATGCGGGTCCATCATCGCCGCGTGGTAGATGTGCTCGCGGTTTTCGGTCATCAACGCCTGGACCGTCAGTTCCTGCACATTGATGTTGGTGCGTATCAACGCGGTGAGTTGCGGCGGCAGCTCGCCAATATAGGTCGGCTGGATGCCGGAGGCGTCCACCAGACACGGCACCTCGGCGGCGCAATTGTCCGGCAGCGAGGTGATGCAGCCATTGTTGCGGACATTGCCGTAGATCACCGAAGGCTCCCCGGTCCACACCGAGTTCATGATCGAGGACGCGTATTCCTTCGACTGCTCGACCTCGATGCGGTCGGCCGAGCGATAGGCTTCGGCCTGGCCCTTCCAGCGCTCGATCTGTTCGATGCAGCGCTTGGGATATTCGTCGAGCGGAATGCCGAATTTCTCGATCAGGTCGGGGCGGCCTTCCTTGATGAAATAGGGCGTGTATTCGGCGAAATGCTCGGAGCTTTCGGTGACGAAATAGCCGAGACGCGTCAGCATCTCGTAGCGCACCTTGTTGGGGCAGCGCGGGTTCCAGCCCGGCTTCGGTGCCCTGCCCTCGCGATAGGCGCGGACGAGGTCCGGATAGAGGTTGCGGTAAGAGCCATCCGGCTGCCGGTGCTCGAACTTCAGGTAGAAGGCCATGTGGTTGATGCCGGCCGAGCGGTAGCGTATCTCGTCGTAGGGAATGTCGAGATCGTGCGCCAGTTCCATCGCTGTGCCTTGCACCGAATGGCAGAGGCCGACCTGTTTGATGTCAGGAAATTTCTCTGAAATCGCCCAGGTGTTGATCGCCATCGGGTTGACGTATTGCAGCATGATCGCGTCGGGGCAGACGGCCAGCATGTCCTCGCAGATCTTCCACAGATGCGGCACGGTCCGGAGGCCGCGCATGATGCCGCCGACGCCGAGCGTGTCGGCAATGGTCTGGCGCAGGCCGTATTTCTTCGGCACCTCGAAATCGGTGACGGTGCAGGGCTCAAAGCCGCCGATCTGGAAGGCGACGACGACGAAGTCGGCGCCGGCGAGCGCCCTGCGCTGGTCGGAATAGGTCTCGGCCTTCGCCTTCACGCCCAGCGTTGCGATCAGCTTGTTGACGACGATGGCGCTCTCTTCCAGCCGCTGCGGATTGATGTCCATCAGCGCGATCGTCGCGGCTGACAGCGATGGCCGCTGCAGCACGTCGCCGACAATGTTCTTCATGAACACGGTCGAACCGGCGCCAATGAAGGTGATCCTGGGATGTCTTGCCACTATTAAACCTCCGGCACTTTGCTACGCCACGTCGAAGGCGGCCCTGACGAGCCGTTCGGTGTAGGCGGTCTTGGGATGGGTGAGGACCTCGTCCACGGGTCCCTGTTCGACGATCTTGCCGTTCTGCATGACGATGACACGGTGGCAGAGCGCGCGCACGACCTTGAGGTCGTGCGAAATGAAGAGATAGCTAAGGCCGCGTTCGTCCTGCAGCTTGCGCAACAGGTCGATGATCTGCGCCTGCACCGAAAGGTCGAGCGCCGATGTCGGTTCGTCGAGCAGGATGAATTCGGGCTCCAGCGCGATGGCTCGGGCAATGGCGATGCGCTGCCGCTGGCCGCCGGAAAATTCGTGCGGGAACCGCGACAGGATATCGCCGGGCATGCCGGCGCTGACCAGGGCGTCGCGCACCCGACCGACCCGCTCGCGCCGTGTCGCGCCGATCCTGTTGACGACCAGCCCTTCCTCGATGATCTGGCCGATCGTCATACGCGGGTTAAGCGACGAGAACGGATCCTGAAAAACGACCTGCATGCGCGAGCGCAGCGGCCGCATCCCGGCGCGCGACAGGCCGTGGATCGGCTGGCCGTCGAAGCTGACCTCGCCGCGCTTGGCCTCGGTGAGCTTGAGCAAGGCGAGACCGAACGTGGTCTTGCCGGAGCCGGATTCGCCGACCAGCCCCAGTGTTTCGTGGCGGCAAAGCTTCAGGCCGAGATCGTCGACGGCGACCAGTTCGCGCCAGTCCGGCTTCAGGAAGCTGCCATGGCGCAGCATGAAGCAGACGCGCATATCGCGGGCCTCGAGGATGGTGCCGCTGTTTTCCGGCAGCGGCTGCGGCTTGCCGTGCGGCTCGGACGCGAGCAGCCGCTTGGTATAGGCATGCTGCGGGTCGGCGAACAGCCGCTCGGTAACGTTGTGCTCGCACATCTCGCCATGCTGCATGACATAGACATAGTCCGAGAATTTCCGCACCACGGTAAGGTCGTGGGTGATCAGGATGACCGCCATCCTGAGTTCTTTTTGCAGATTGCGGATCAAATTGAGGATCTGTGCTTGCACCGTGACGTCGAGCGCTGTCGTTGGCTCGTCGGCGATCAGCACATCAGGGTCGTTGGCGAGCGCCATAGCGATCATCACGCGCTGGCGCTGCCCGCCCGACATCTGGTGCGGATACTGTTTGATGCGCGCTTCCGGCTCGGGGATCTGGACATGCCGCAAAAGCTCGAGCGCCCGCGCCCAGGCTTGCTTGCGGCTGACCTTTCGATGCACTCTGATCGCCTCGACGATCTGACTGCCGACCGTATAGATCGGGTTGAGCGAGCTCATCGGCTCCTGGAAGATCATCGAGATGCGATTGCCGCGCAGCTTGCGCCGGGCGCTCTCGGGGAATTTCAGTATGTCCTGCCCGCAATAGTCGATGGTCGAGTTCGGCGACACGGTGGCCCGCTTCGACAAGAGCCCCATGACAGCGCGCGCCGTCACCGACTTGCCGGAACCGGACTCGCCGACGATGGCGATCGTCTCGCCGCGATAGAGCTGGAACGAGACATCCTTCACCGCGTCGACGACGCCGTGCTCGACCTTGAAGGCGACCTCGATGTTGCGGGCATCGATGATGGGTTGGTCGTGGCGGCCGGCATGGTCGAGCCGGACGGCTGGTGCGAAGGTGGCTGCGAGCGCAACGGTCATCCCGGCCACCTCAATAGGGATCGACGGCATCGCGCAGGCCGTCGCCCAGCGCGTTGAAGGCAAAGACGGTGATCAGCACGAAGCCGACCGGCGACAGGATCCACGGATAGGTGCCGATGACCGAATAGGTAGCCGTGTCCTGCAGCATCAGCCCCCATGAGATCAGCGGCGGTTTCACGGCGAAGCCGAGGAAGCCGAGAAAGGCTTCGAGCAGCACCACCGTCGGGATGGCGATCGTCACGGCGACGATGACGTGGCTCATCACATTGGGAAAAATGTGCTGCATGATGATACGCATGTCGGTGGCGCCAACCGCCATGGCAGCGCGCACATAGTCGATCCGCGCCAGCGCCAGCGTCTTGCCGCGCACCTCGCGCGACATCTGCGCCCAGCCCAGCGCCGACATGACGATGATGACGAAGGCGAGGAAAACGTTGGTCGGCGCGGTCACCGGGATCAGCGTCGTCAGCGCAAGATAGAGCGGCAATTGCGGGAAGGCGAGCACCAACTCGACGAAGCGCTGCATCCAGACGTCGAAGCGGCCGCCGAAATAGCCCGAGACCATGCCGACCGTGGTGCCGATGACGGTGATGATGAACACCACCGTCAGCGCGATCATCAGCGAGACGCGCGAGCCCTGGATGGCGCGCGACAACACATCCCGGCCGAATTTGTCGGTGCCGAGAAAATGCACCGGCTGGCCGTCGGCCGAAGCGAAGAAATGCCGGTTGGCGGGGATCAGTCCAAGCAGCCGGTAGTCGGCGCCCTTGACGAAGAAGCCGAGCAGGCGCGGATGCTCGTAATCCGGCCCGACGACCGGCTGGAAGGTGACCGGGTCGAGGTCAGCAGAATCCGCCAGCGCATAGACCCGCGGCTGGAGCACGAAATTCCCGTCTCTGTCGTGAAAACTCATCACTTGCGGCGGGGCGAAAGCGACATCGGTCACCTTGGGGTCCATCGGCGCGAAGAAATCGGCGAATAGCGCCATCAGCACCAGAAGCACGACCAGGATCAGCCCGGCCATGCCGGTCCAGGAGCGCCTCAGCCGGCGCCAGACCAGCGCCATATAGCTCTCATTGCCGCGTGGGGTCGCAATCGCGGTTGCTTCAGCCGGGGGCGGCGGCGGGGATGGGTCACGCGCCAGCATCTAGCTCTCCCTGAACTGGCGTACGCGCGGATCGAGCAGCGCGAGCAGCATGTCGGCGATGATGTTGCCGACGATCAGCGTTGCCGACAGCACCATCATGAAGGTCGCCGTGACATAAACGTCGCCGACCGCCATCGAGCCGACAATGGCCGGCCCGACCGTCGGCAGCGCAAAGATGATCGCCGTCTCGATCTCGCCGGTCAGCATGTAGGGCAGCACCACGCCCTGATACATGATGAGCGGGTGCAGTGCGTTGGGCACGGCATGGCGCATGACGACGGCGCTGCCGGTCAGGCCCTTGGCCTTGGCCGTCTCGACATATTGCGCGTTCAGCGTATCGAGCAGATTGCCGCGCATGACGCGCATATTGTAGGCGAGCCCGCCGAAGGTGGCGATCGCCACCACCGGCCAGACATGCTTGACGAGGTCGGCGAATTTCGCCCACGACCACGGCGCGCCGCCATATTGCGGCGAGAAGAAGCTGCCGATCTCCGACACGTTGAACTGGAAGACCAGGAGATAGACGATGATCAGCGCCATCAGGAAGCGCGGCACCGTCATGCCGAGGAAGGAGATGGCCGACAGCCCCGAGTCGATCCATGTGTATTGCCTGGTCGCCGCCCAGATGCCGAAGGTGATGCCGAGCACCGACGCCAGCAGATGGCAGACCAGTGCCAGCAGCAGCGTGCGCGGCAGCCGCTCGCCGACCACGGCGGCGACCGGCTTGTTGTAATAGAGGCTGTAGCCGAAATCGCCGCGGGTGATGATGCCGGCGACCCAGTTCAGGTACTGGACGGGCAGCGGTTTATCGAGGCCGTGCTCGACCCGATAGGCTTGCGCCTGCGCGTCGGCTTCGGCAAAAGACGCCCCGCCCTGGTTGATGAGCTGCGAGCGGATATAGTCGGCATAGTCGCCCGGCGGCGCCTGGATGATGGCAAAGGTGACCAGGCTCAGGATGACCATGACCGGGACCGCCGATGCTATGCGCATGGCCAGGAATCGCAGCATCGGACCGTTTCTCCTCCTTGGATCTAATCTGTTGCCGCTGACCTTACTCCGTCCCGGCCGCGCGCAGCGCGGCCGGTCAGCCAGGGGAGGAAACTCAGTTCGTCGGACCCTTGTCGCCGGGCTTGCCGGGAAGCTGGTCGGGAAAGAGTTCGTATTTCTGCTGCTTGTCGGCGGCGACGAAGACGCGTTCGCGCACGATCGAATCCTCGGCCCAGTTGAACATGAAGATCGGCGTTCCCTGCGGGATGTTGGAGAAGCGCTTGTTGATGATCAGGGCGCCGGGATATTCGGTCAGTCCGATATTGTAGACATGCTCCGTCGAGATCTTCTGGAACGTCTTCATCAGGCTGGCGCGCTCGTCATTGTCTGACGAGGAGACGAACTTGTTGACGATGTCGACAAGCTCCTTTTCGAACGGCATCAGGTCGACCACGCCGCTTTCGGGCGCGCGGTGATCCCAGCTGGTCTTGGGTCCGACGGGCGCGAGTTGCACGGTATTCTGCACGACGGAAGTCAGCTCCTGCTCGTTGCGCCTGATCAGCCAGTCGAAGCGGCCGGAATATTGCGAGGCATCACGCTGGGTGCCGTTGAGGCCGTTGAGCACGACCCTGATGCCAAGCTTTTCCATCTGGCCGACGACGCCTTCGGCGAGGCTCTTGTCAGTGCCGTAGTCATTGTTGACCAGCATCACGATCTCGACATTCTTGCCGCCGGCGGTCCCGGCCGGGAAGTTCACGAAGCCGTCGCCATCCGTATCCTTGAGACCAGCCTTGGCCAGTTCCGCCTTGGCGCCCTCGATGTCGAAGGGATAGTAGACGGTCGAGTTGCGGTCATAGAAGCTGGTGCCCGAGGAAAAGCCACCGGGGTAGATGGCGGTGAACGGCCCCTTGACCAGCGAGTCGCCGAGCGCCTTGCGGTCGAGCGCCATGGTGATGCCCTTGCGGAAGTCCTCATTGCGATTGAGCTCGCGGATCGCCTGGCCGCGTTCGTCGGGATTGCCCCAGCCATTGGCGGAAAAGTTCATGCGCAGATTGTAGCCGATCAGGCGCGGGCCAAAGGCGAGCCGGGCCGGCGCGTCCTTGTCCGCCGCTCGCTTCAGCGAAGCGACGAAATTCTCCGGCTGCTCGAGGTTGGAGAAGTCGGCGGCCCCTGCCACCGCCTGCACGTCGCGGTCGGCCCAGGTCGACAGCTTGTAGTGCAGTTCGTTGAGATAGGGCAGCTGGTTGCCCTTCTCGTCGACCTTCCAGTAGTAGGGATTGCGGCGCAAGACGATGATGTCGTCGGGCCTATACTCCACCGGCACCCAGGCACCCATCACCGGAATGTTCATATATTCCGGCGGGAACGCGTTCTTGAACTGCTCGTAGGTATTCTTCGAGTACTTCGGATGCTGCGGCTTCAGGATATGCGCCGGGCCGGGGCAGAAGGTGCCGTAGGCCATGGCGTAGAGATACTGTTTGGGGAAAGCGTCCTTGAAGGTCCACTCGACGGTGTAGTCGTCGACCTTCTTCAGCGTCGTGCCGACACCGAAGGTTTCCGCTGTGGCGCCGTTCAACGGCGAGACATTGGGGTCGACGACCTCATCGTCCCAGTAGAACATGACATCGTCGGCATTGAAGGCAACGCCGTCAGACCATTTGGCGCCTTCGACCAGGTGCATGGTCAGCGTGTGGCCATCCTTCGACCAGTCCCAGCTCCTGGCGAGGTTGGGCAGCGGCTCGGTGTCCTTGGCCTCGACCTGGAACAAAGGCGCGGTGCGCGTCAGGCATTCCGAAAGGCCGATGTCGATGCCGCCCCATCCTTGGGTCTGGCCGGCGCCATAATTCCAGCCTTCCGGCCGGCCGCCAATGACGTGGCGCATGGTGTCGCCATAAACGCCGATGCCGTCCGGCATGTTGCCGGTCTTGAACACCAGCGGCTCCTTCGGCAGGCGATCCTTGACCGGCGGCAGCTTGCCAGTCTTGACGTATTTCTCGGTGACCCACTCGGGCTCGTGATATTCGGGCAGCGCCTTGAACTCCAGGATGGAATCGCGGGCGACGTATTTGATTTTGCCCTCGGCGGGAAACGCCGCCGGCGCCGGCGGCGTGGTCGGCTCGGACGCGTATGCACTGCCAAGCGCCAATGCCGAGACGCTCAGCGCCAGCCCGGCGAGAATGCCAATTCTTCGCCCGGCGAGAATGCCAATTCTTCGCCCGGCGAGAATGCCAATTCCACGAAAGTTCCTCATTGTGTTCCTCCCAGATGTTTCGACGTCTGCTGCTGCCCGCATCTATTCATGATGGCTGATTGGCGAACCGGCCTCCCGCTGTCCGCCTGCCAGCATTCTCAGCCGGCCTGTTTCAGGGCCGTTTTTTCGGCGCGCAGTTCCTCGATCGAGCGCACTTTGCGCCGCGCCGCACCCGCCCAGTCGCGGGTTTTCACCATCGATTTCGAAAGCCGCTCCTTGGCGGCCGGCACGGCATCGGCGTATTGCGGCAGCCAACGCGCCTGGGCGACGACCATCTCGTCGACCATCTGCCAGACCTCTTCCGGCGTCGACACCGCACCCACCAGCGGATCGTGCAGCACCGCGAGCTTGAGCAGGTCAATGTCGCCCGTAACAGCCGCATGCACCGACATGCGCTGAACGTTGATCGAAGCCATGCAGGTGGCCGCGCAGGCTTCCGGCAGCGTGATGCCTGACGCCATGTTGATGCCGAAGCGATCGACGAAACCGGGCGATTCGATGATCGCGTCCTGCGGCAGATTGGTGATGATGCCGGTGTTCTTGACGTTGAAGTGGCCGCGATAGACGCGGTTCGTCTCCAGCGCTTCGAGAATATGGCTGGCATGCTCGTTCGAGCGCTTCGATACGTCGAGCGGCTTCGACGCCGCTTCGAGGAATTGCGGATATTCCGTCTCGAACCAGTTGCGGGTTTCCGTGGAGTAGCGAAGATAGCCGCCGGTCTCGCCATGGATCCAATCGGACATGTCGATCCAGCGGGTGATTTCGTCCGGCCGCTTGCGATACCAGGGCAGATATTCGGAGAGATGACCGTTGCTTTCGGTGGAGTAGACGCCGAAGCGCTTCAGCACGTCGATGCGCAGCTTTTCCTGCTGCGAATAGACCGGATGCGCCTCGAAGGCAGCCACCAGTTCGTCCTTGCCGATCTTGCGGCCGTTGAGCCGCAAATCGATGAACCAGGTCTGGTGGTTGATACCGGAGCAGACATAATCGAGTTCGCTGTGCGACTTGGCGCCGAGCACTTCGGCGATCTGTTCGGCGCCGTGCTGGACACCGTGGCAGAGGCCGACCGTATCGACCTTGCCATATTCGATCGCCGCCCAAGTGTTCATCGCCATCGGGTTGGCATAGTTGAGGAATTTGGCGCCTGGCTCGGCGACCTCCAATATATCCTTGCAGAAGTCGAGGATGACCGGGATGTTGCGCTGGCCGTAGAGGATGCCCCCGGCGCAAATCGTGTCACCGACGCACTGGTCGATGCCGTATTTCAAGGGAATGCGGATATCGTCGGCATAGGCTTCGAGCCCGCCCACCCGCACGCAGCTGATGACGTAGCGCGCGCCTTCCAGCGCCTTGCGGCGGTCGGTCGTCGCCGTCACCCTGGTCGGCAGCTTGTTGGCCTCGACGATGCGGTCGAGGATCGCCTTGATCATTTGCAGATTGTGTTCGCTGAGATCGGTCAGCGCGAATTCGATGTCGCTGAATTCCGGGACGCACAAAATATCGGTGAACAGCTTCTTGGTGAAGCCGACGCTGCCGGCGCCGATAATAGCGATTTTGAAACTCATCACCTCACCTCGATGCATTCGAATGCCGGGTAAGGAGCAACAGAAAGGGAATGGCGGCTCGCCTCGGCGCGCATGCCATTCGAGCCGGAATTCCGGCTCGTTCTCCTCCCCGCCCGCTCCTCGACCGCGGGTCTTTCGCGTTCTCAGGATTTGGATTATGCCGTTATTCCAGGGCGCGGCCAGAGAACGATTATGCTTTCGAGGGTAATTTTGTGCTGCATGATCTGATCGCCAACGGACAGTTGATGCGCACCATCTCGCTGCCGCGCGGCCGCCAACGCCTGCATGCCATGCCAACCAGCACCGGCTATGAAGTACGCGAGGGCGTGACCTATGACTGGGATGGGCGCAAGCGCGGCCAGACACCGTTCACCGTGCTGCAGCACACGATCAGCGGCACCGGCCAGCTGCGCTACGAGAACCGCAACTACCGCCTGCAGGCCAACGACACGCTGCTGGTGCTGGTGCCGCACAACCATCGCTACTGGCTGGAGAAGGGCGACCGCTGGGAATATTTCTGGATCTCGATGAATGGCGAGGAGGCGCTGCGCGTCCACAAATCCATACTCAGCGTCTCCGGCCCGGTGTTTCGGCTGCAGCCGGAGACGATCGATCATCTCGCCGATTGCAGCCTGCGCCTGATCAAGGGCGGCGCTTCGCCTGGCGCTGCTTCGGCAATCGCCTATGAGGCGGCGATGGCGCTTTACGACGATGTCTTCGGCTCGCACGCCTTCACTGAGAAACAGAGCGTCATGCAGCCGGTCATCGATCATATCAACGCCAATCTCGACAAGCCCTTGCCCGTGGCCGAGCTCGTCCAGATCAGCGGCCTCAGCCGCGCCCATTTCTCGCGCTGCTTCGCCGAGAGCGAAGGCGTTCCGCCGGCCGAGTTCGTGCTGCAGCAGCGGCTGCAGCGGGCGGCGAAGCTGCTAACCAAAGCCGATTTCCTGCCAGTCAAGGAGGTCGCCATCCTGTGCGGCTTCGAGGACGCCAACTATTTCTCGAAAGTCTTCCGCCGGCTCTACGGCATCAACCCGACGCAGTTCCGCACCACCGGCATGTATGCCAGCCTGGGCAGCCTTCAGTAGAGCATGATCTCGAAAAGTGGATACCGGTTTCCGGAAGAGATCATGCTCGGAAAACAGGCCGGATGGCCGCCATCACCCGATGCGATTGCCACTTGCGGGATCGAACAGATGCAGCGCCGCCGGATCGGCAGACAGTCTTACCGTGTCGCCCGGCCGGATAGTGCTGCGTCCCATGACGAAGACACAAACCAGCTGGTTGGCGAGCCGGACATAGAACTGCGTCGACAGGCCGAGCGGCTCGACCACCTCGACCTCTGCCTTGAGCGGACCATCGTCGGCAAGCTGGATGTGCTCCGGCCGTAGCCCGACAGTAAGCACATCGCCATCCTTCAACGGCAAGCCATCAGGCAACCGCAGCTTCTGGCCGTCGGCCAGCACCGCGTCCACCTTGCCGCCCTTGGCCACTGTCGCCGGAAAGAAATTCATGCCGGGCGAGCCGATGAAGCCGGCCACAAAAGTATTGATCGGCCGATCGTAGAGTTCGAGCGGATGGCCGACCTGCTGCACATAGCCGTCATGCATGACGACGATGCGGTCGGCCATAGTCATGGCTTCGATCTGGTCGTGGGTGACATAGACCGATGTGGTCTTGAGCTGCTGGTGCAGCGCCTTGATCTCGGCGCGCATATGCACGCGCAATTTGGCGTCGAGATTGCTGAGCGGCTCGTCGAACAGAAACACTTTGGGATCGCGCACGATGGCGCGGCCCATGGCGACGCGCTGGCGCTGGCCGCCGGACAGTTGCCTGGGCAGACGGCCGAGGAAACTGTCGAGGCCGAGGCGCTTGGCCGCCGCCCCTACCCTGCCGTCGATCGTCGTCTTCTCCGCCTTCTTCAAAAGCAGGCTGAAACCCATATTCGACGACACATCCATGTGCGGATAGAGCGCGTAGGACTGGAACACCATGGCAATATCGCGGTCCTTCGGCGCGACATCGTTGACCAGCCGATCGCCGATATGGATCTCGCCGCCCGACACCTCCTCCAGCCCGGCAATCATGCGCAAAAGGGTCGACTTGCCGCAGCCGGACGGGCCGACCAGCACGACGAACTCGCCATCGGCGATCTCGAGGTCGACGCCGTGCAGGATGCGCAGCGAACCGTAATCCTTCTCGACGTTTTGCAGCGTGACGGAAGCCATCGATTATCCTTTGACCGCGCCGGCGGTGAGGCCGGTGACGAGATAGCGTTGCAGGAAGGCGAAGAAGATGCAGACCGGGATCAGCGCCAGGATCGACGCCGCCATCATCTGCCCCCAGTCCACGGCGAACTTGCCGATATAGGTGAGCAGGCCGACGGCAAAGGTCTTCTGGTCGTCGCTGGAGATCAGCATCAGCGCGAACAGCAATTCGCTCCAGGCGGCGGTGAAGACGAAGCCGAGCGTGGCGCCCATGCCGGGCAAGGTCAGCGGCACGATCACCTTGCGCATCGCCTGCGCCCGCGTGCAGCCGTCGATCATCGCCGCTTCCTCCAGATCCTTCGGAATGCCGTCGAAGAAGGACTGCATCAGGAAGGTGGCGAAGGCGGTGTTGAAGGCCGTGTAGATGATGATCAGACCGACCAGGCTGTTGGTCAGGCCAAGCTCGCCCATGACGCGGTAGATCGGCGGAATGACCATCACCAGCGGAAAGGTTTGCGTGAGCAAAAGCATGATCGCCAGTGTCGCCTTGCCGCGAAAGGTGAAGCGCGACATGGCGTAGCCGGCGAGCGTGGCGATGACTGTCACCAGGGCCGCCGTCGACACCGAGACGATAACGCTGTTGAGGAAATAGCGGGGGAAGTCAGAGGCTTCCAGGACAGTGATGAAGTTGCGGAAGGTGGTCTGCGACGGCCACAGCGTGATGCCCTCGGAATAGAGCAGCCGCTCCGGCGTTACCGAAATCTTCAGCGTCCAGAAGATCGGAAACAGCGCGAAGATCATATAGGCGGCAATCGCCGCGTAGAGGCCGACGCCGCTGAAGATGCGCGAGGAGGTAGAGCGTCCGGCAATCATCAGACGTGCCTCACCAGCAACCGGCGGATGGCGATCAGCGCGATCGCATAGGCGATGAGCAGTACCAGTAGCAGCACCGCCACCGCGGAGGCATAGCCCTTGTCCAGCGACTTGAAGGCGCTGACATAGATGTAGACCGGCACCGTGCTGGTCGAGCCGGCCGGCCCGCCCTCGGTCATGACGAAGATCAGATCGGCGAAGGTCGCGATCCAGATCGTACGCAGCATGACGGTGATGACGATGGTCGGCGCCAGGAACGGCAGCGTCACCTTGGTGAAGCGCTGCCAAGGCGAAGCGCCGTCGATTGCGGCCGCCTCATGCAGTTCCGACGGGATCGACTTCAGCGCCGCCAGCAGCGTGATGGCGAAGAACGGAATGCCGAACCAGATGTTGGCGATGATCGGCCCCCACATGGCGGTCGCCGGATCGGACAGCACATTGGTCGGCTCGGCCTTCAGCCCGAGCGTGAAGAGCCAATGCGGCAGTGGTCCGATGATCGGATTGAACAGCCACGCCCAGGTCAGGCCCGACAGGAAAGATGGCACCGCCCAGGGCAGGAACACCACCGCCTGCACGAACTTGCGCCCGACAAACGGTTTGTCGAGCAGCAACGCCAGACCCAGGCCGAGGAAGAACTGGAAGAACAGGCTGGCGACGGTCCACCACAGCGTGTTGACCAGCGCCTGCCCCAGCACCTGGTCGGTCAGCATCGCCTGATACTGGCCTAGACCGACATATTCGGATTTGAAGGCGGAGAACTTCCGGAACGAATAGCTGATGCCGATGATCAGCGGCACCAGCAGCACCACGACCAGCAGAACGATCGCCGGGCTGAGATAAAGCCAGGGCTCGATTGCTGCATGCGTCAGCCGCTTCTTTCGCGGCCGGCCGGCGGATCGTATTTCGGACACGGCATAAGTCATTAGCGCTCAACAATCATGGGTGGGTGCCGACAGCAGCAACAGCACCCTTCTCCCCGTTCACGGGGAGAAGGGTGCCGGCAGGCAGATGAGGGGCGGCGCCAGCCTTGGGGTGCTCGCGCTGCCCCTCATCCGGGCCTGTCTGTGCATGTCGTTGTCCCAAAACCGCTACGCACTTTTGGGCGACATGCATTCGGGCCACCTTCTCCCCGTAAACGGGGAGAAGGTGGAAGAACTACTTCTTGTTCTTGGCCAGCCAGTCCTGCTGTTCCTTGGTCAGGAACGCGGCCCATTGATCAGCAACGTCCTTGGCCGACTTCTGGCCGAGCAGCACTTCCTGGAAATTCTTGATCGCCACCTGGTCGACGAAATTGCCGAGGTTCTCCAGATGTGTCGGCGGCGTCACCATTTCATATTTGGAAGTGTCGCTGAGTTCGGTGAACCAGCCTTTGAACTGCTCGGTCTTGAAGTGGGCATCCTGGTCGGCGCCATTGTGGATCGGCACGACGCCGACTTCCTTGGCCCATTCGAGATTGTCCTTGGGCGACAACAGCGTCGCCATCAGCTTCCAGGCATCGTCCTTGTGCTGCGAATTGGCGAACATCGCCCAGCCGGCATAGCCCAGCGTCGGATAGGATTTGCCGCTTGGCCCCACAGGCAGCGGCGCCACGGCAAAATCGTCGGCACTCATCTTGTCGGCAATGCCGATCAGCGCATCCGGATCCTGGTTGAGCATGGCGCAGGTGCCGGAATAGAAGCCGGTGACGGTCTCGTTAAAGCCCCAGCTCACCGCATCCTTGGGCGCCAGCCCGTCCTTGTACATGTCGGCCAGCATCTGCAGGCCCTTGACCGAGCCCTCCTCGTTGATGGTCGAGGTGCCGTCCTCGTTGAAGTAGCCGCCCTTGCCAGCGGCGATGTTCATGAACATGTGCATGCCGTTGAAGGCGCCCGGGCCACCGCGCAGGCAGTAGCCGTACTTGCCCGGAATGGCGGAGATCTTCTTGGAATCGGCGATGAAGTCGTCGAGCGTCGCCGGCGGGCCGTCGAGACCGGCCTCCTTGAACAGCTTCTTGTTCCAGAACAGCGCATTCACATAGTAGCCGTACGGGATCATGAACTGGGTGTTGTTGACGGTCGAGCCGAACTGCTTGGCGCGGTCGCCCAGCGTCTTGGCGTCGTCCCATTTGGCCATGTAAGGGCCGAGATCCTCGAGCTGGCCGTTGGTGGCGTACAGGCCCATCCAGCGCTCCGGCATCTCGACGATGTCGGGCGTATCGCCGGCCTGCACCATGGTGAGGAATTTCTCGAAGGCCTGCCCCCAGGGCAGCGAGACCACCTCGACCTTGACGCCGGCATTGGCGGCCTCGAACTCGGCGATCTGCTTCTTCAGGAATTCGGTGCGCTGCGGGCTGGTGATGACCTCGACCAGCTTGAGGGTGGTGTCGGCCAATGCGCCGCTGGCGGACATCGCCAGGCCGGCAGCGGTGGCAAGCATGATGCTCAGTCGTTTCATGTTCAGAACTCCCATTTTGAACCCAGTCATTTTTTTGCTTTGTCGAAGGCCTGGCCGATGTCGGCCCAGAGGTCTTCGACGCTTTCCAATCCGACATTGAAGCGGATGGTTCGGGGGCTGACGCCGAAGCGCGCCATCGAATTGAGACCCGGTGTCTGCTCGAGCGAGGCCTTTGCCGGCACGACGAGGCTTTCATGACCGCCCCAGCTGACGCCGATGCGGAAAAATTTCAGCGCATCGACGAAAGCGGGAATGTCGACATCCTCCGTCACCTCGAAGGAGAACAGCCCGGCATAGCCGGCAAGCGTCTTCTTGCCGGGATGGTTGGAATAGGCGGGATGATTGACCCGCTCGACCTTGTCATGCGCCTTCAAGCGCTCGGCGATGATGAGCCCGCTCTTCATGTGATGCGGCAGTCTCAGCGGCAGCGTGCGCAGGCCGCGCAACAGCAGCCAGCCCTCGAAGGGCGACAGCTTTGCGCCAAGCTGCGAGTAGGTCTGGTCGTTGATGTGCTTGATATGGGCGGCCGAGCCGGCCACCACGCCGGCGACGGTATCGCTGTGGCCGCCGAGATATTTCGAGGCGGAATGCAGCACCAGATCCACGCCGTGCAGGATCGGCTTCTGGAACACCGGCGTCGCCCAGGAATTGTCGATTGTGGTGACGATGCCCTGCTCTTTCGCCAGCCGCGTCAGATGTTCGAGATCCTGCAGCTCGAACATCATCGAGGTCGGGCTTTCCAGGTAGAGCAGTTTCGCACCGGGAAGTGCCGCGGCCACCGCATCCGGATCGGAGCCGTCGACATAGTCGACCTTGATATGCAGGCGCGGAAACAGCCGCTCGAACAGTCGGTAGGCGTCGCCATAGCAATTGCGCACCGCAAGGATGCGTTCGCCTGCGCCGACGAAAGCCAGCAACGTCGCGCTGATCGCAGCCATGCCGCTCGAAAAACCACGTGCGGCTTCAGCACCTTCAAGCGCTGCGACGCGCGACTCGAATTCCATCACCGTCGGATTGTCGCCGCGCGAATAGATCGGCTGTTTCCTGCGCCCGGCAAAGGTGTCGGCCATGTCGGCATAGCTGGCGAAGGTGAACAGCGAGGTCTGGTAGATCGGCGGCACCACCGCATTGCCGGGGAACGGGTCGTCATGCGCCAGAAGCGTCGCCGCGTCGGCGAGATAGTCGCTGCCGGAAATGCCTGGGTCGAAGCTGTGCTCGTTCATGTGCGGACCGAAAGTTTGAGGTTGGCGGCGCCGCGCTTCAAATCGTCCTCGACCGTGGCGATCAGCTTCAGCGCTTCGGCCCGGGCGCCTTCCGGATCGTGCGCGGCGATGCAGTCGAACATGGTGCGGTGGTAGGGAAAGCTTGCGTGGCCGAAATCGCGCACGCCGAGCGGATGTTCCCAGAAGCGGTGGAACAGTTCGTGCATGGCGGCGATAATCTGCTCGAACAGCGGATTGCCGCAGGCGCGGTAGATCGCCTGATGGAATTCCCAGTCCTCTTCCGACGACATGCCGGCGCGGCTGAGAAACTCTTCCTCCATGATGTCGAGCTTGCGCTCGATCTCGGCGAGGTCGTCCTTGTCGGCACGAATGGCGCAAAGGGCGGCGGCTTCCGCTTCCAGCGCGCGGCGGATTTCCAGCGTGCGCATCAGGCCGGTGAAATCATTGCCGCCGGCAAGCGTCAGCGGCATGTGCAGCATGTCGAGCGAGACGGCGGCCTTGAGATAGGTGCCCGAGCCCTGCCGGCGCTCGACCAGGCCAAGCCCTTCCCAGCGCGTCAGCGCCTCGCGCACCGTGTTGCGGCTGACCTTCAGACGCTCAGCGAGGATGCGTTCGGTCGGCAGCCTCTCACCGGGTTCCAGCTTCTCGCGCATGACGAAGCCGGCCAACGCCTTCAGCACCGCGTCGTCGCGGGCCGTCGTCTGGATCGGCGGAAGGCTGAATTCGGTCACCGGGGCTATTACCGAAGTGGTTCAATGGTCCAACCAATTTCTGCACAGACGAAGGGACCTGTCAACAGTGGAAACGCAGCGAGGCCGAAGGGCCAGGGGATGCACCTTCGGCCTTGCTGCTTCAGCCGTGGATGCGCGCCGGCGCAGCGGCGGCGCGAGCCTCGCGCCAGCGAGCGAAGATTGCCTCGCGAACCCGCCTCGAACCAGAGAGGCGCTTTTTTGCCTGCGCCAGCACCGCAGGCGACGCCTCGGCGGGCGTGCCGGACCGAAAGGGAGGAGCCGGGGCGTATTCGAGCGAGAGCTGCACGATCTCGGCCTCCTCCTGTCCAAGCAGCCTCGCAACCAGCGCCAGGCCGAAGTCGATCCCCGAAGTGACGCCGCCGGCGGTGATGAGCTTGCCGTCTTCGACGATACGCTCGTCGACCGGGATCGCTCCGAACTCCTCCCGAAATCATGCGCATACCAGTGCGTGGTCGCGCGCTTGCCCCTCAGCAGTCCGGCCGCCCCAAGCACCAGGGCACCGCTGCAAACGGAGGTGATGTAGCGCACCTGCCCCGCGCGCTCCCACACGAAATCGAGGACTGTCTGGTCCTCCAGCAGCGCGTTGACCCCGCCCCCGCCAGGAATGCACAGCACGTCGAGGGGCCGGCAATCGTCAAAGGTCGCGGTTGGCGTCAGCGAGAGGCGCGTCGATGACGTCACCGGGTTGCGATCCTTCCAGATCAGTTCCACCTCGGCATCCTTGGCCGATGCCAGGACTTCGTATGGGCCGGTGAGGTCGAGTTGTTGGACGTCGGGGAATACGAGGATGCCGAAACGAAGGGGCATGGAAATCTCCGTGGGTTGACTTCCGGCAATCTACGGCATCATGGTTTGGCACGATTGCCATTCATCCCTCGCTTCGGGCCAAACCAATGCGCCGTATCGAAGTACTTGCCTATCCCGACATCCAGCTCCTCGACGTCAGCGGACCGCTGCAGGTCTTTGCCAGCGCCAATGATTTCAAAAGGCAGGCCGGCGAACCGGCTCCTTACGAGGTCGTGGTCGTCGCCGCCTCACCGCGCATCCGGACATCGGCCGGTCTCGTGCTGGAGGCAGCAGTGCTGCCAACCCACGGAGGTAAGATCGACACGCTGCTTGTCCCCGGAGGATGGGGCGTCAACGCGGCCTGCGACGATCCCGTGCTGGTCCAGTGGATCGCCGGTCGCTCGCGCGATGCCACCCGAACCGCTTCCGTCTGCAGCGGCGCCATGCTGCTGGCGACGGCTGGCCTGCTCGACGGCCGCCGCGCGGTGACCCATTGGGGACGCTGCGCGGAGTTCGCCCGGCGCTTTCCCGCGGTCCGGCTCGAACCCGATCCGATCTTCATCCGCGACGGCAATGTCTGGACATCCGCCGGCGTAACGGCGGGGATCGATCTCGCCCTCTCCCTCGTCGAGGCCGACCTTGGCCGGCACACGGCGCTCGGCGTGGCGCGCGAGTTGGTGGTCTTCCTGAAACGTCCCGGTGGCCAGGCGCAATTCAGCCAGACCCTCAAGCTGCAGCAAGGCGACGGGCGCTTCGACCGGCTGCATGGCTGGATCCTCGAAAATCTGGCCGGTGACCTGTCGCTCACGCAGTTGGCCGACCACGCCAATATGAGCTCGCGCAGCTTCTCGCGGCGCTATCGCGAGGCCACCGGCCGGACACCTGCCCGCGCGATCGAGGAGATCCGGATCGAGGCGGCGCGGCGGATGCTGGAGCGGGGCCAGCCCGTCAACCAGACGGCCCGCCGCTGCGGTTTCGGCTCGGAAGAAACCATGCGGCGCGGCTTTCTGCGCGTGCTGGGCACCAATCCGCGCGCCTATCGCGAGCGTTTCTGATCGCGACTGCTTGCTCCATTAGGCCGGCGGTCGATGCGGTAGAAATAGAGCCTCTCCAGCGTTCAGGCGGGATGCTGTAGCTGGCTGAGCCCGCCATCGACGACGAGGGTCGCCGCGTTCATGAACGGGCACTCCTCAGAAATCATGAACACAGCGGCCAGCGCGATCTCGCGCGCCGAGGCGATGCGGCCGCCGGGATGCAGCGCCAGCGTCTTGGCGCGCGCCGCAACCGGATCGGCAAAACTGTTCCAATAGTCGGTCGCCTTCTGCGTCTCGACATAACCGGGCGCCAGCGCGTTCACGCGCACGCCCTGCCCGGCATATTCCAGCGCCAGCGACTTGGTCAGCCCAAGCAGCGCGTGCTTGGCCACGGGATAGGGGAAGGTATGAGGGATGATGGTGAAGCTGTGCGTCGAGGCGATGTTGAGGATCGCGCCACCGCCATTTGCGATCATTGCCGGCAGCACCGCCTTGGCGCAGTTCCAGGCGCCTTTGACGTTGACATCGAAATTGCGATTCCACTCCTCCTCGGTCGCCTCGAGCGGCGTCGAGAACACATTCATCCCGGCATTGTTGATCAGCGCGTTGATCGGCCCGATCGCGTCGGTCGCCCGGCTGACGGCAGCGGCAATCGCGGCCCCGTCGCTGATGTCGGCTGCGGTATGTCCGACATGGCCCTGCGGTGCGGCAAGGCCGGCGACCGTTTTGTCCAGCAGCGCGCCGTCGCGATCGACCAGGAACAGTTTTGCCCCTTCGGCCAGGCAGGCCTCGGCGATGGCAAGCCCGATGCCTTGCGCGGCGCCGGTGAGGAAGATGCGTTTGCCGGACAGGCGCTCAGCCATGGCTGTCACTCCACTGGAAGACGGATCAGCGCCGGCCCAGTGCCGACGAACGCAGATTGTCGAGCAAAACGGCAAGCAGCAGGATCACGCCGCGCACAATGTATTGGTAGAAGGCTGCGATGTTGAGCAGGTTCATGGCGTTTTCGGCGATGCCCATGATCAGCACGCCGACGATGACGCCCGACATGGTGGCGCGGCCGCCGGCAAGCGAGACGCCGCCGAGCACGCAGGCCGAGATGACCGAGAGTTCAAGCCCCACCGCCGCATTGGGCTGGCCCGACGTGATGCGCGAGGCCAAAAGGATGCCGGCGATGCCGCAAACCACGCCTTGCAGCGCAAAGATCCAGATGCGCGTCCAGTCGACATTGACGCCGGCCAGGCGCGAAGCCTCCGGGTTACCGCCGATGGCCAGCGTGTTCTTGCCGAACACGGTACGATTGAGGACAAAACCGAAGATGCAGAACAGCACGGCCAGGACCCAGACCGGCGTCGGAATGCCGAACAGCTTCGACAGCGCCAGTTGGTAGAAATCCGGGCTGTTGATGCCGACGGCGCGGCCATCGGATGCGATCAGCGCAAGGCCGCGCACGATCTGCATGGTAGCAAGCGTCGTGATCAGCGCGTTGATGCGGAACTTGGCGATGACGACGCCGTTGATGAAGCCGACGAAGGCGCCGCAGGCGATTGCCGCAAGAAGCCCGAGGATGATCGATCCGGTATAGTTCGACGCCATCACCGCGACCATGCCGGCGAAAGCAACGATCGAACCGACCGAGAGGTCGAAGTCGCGCGCGGCGAGGCAGAACATCATCGTGCAGGCGACGATGCCGACGGTGACCACCGATTGCAGCAGGCCGAGCATGTTGCGGTCGGTCAGAAAATTCGGCACCAGCAGCGACACCAGCGCGAAGGCGACGATGAAGATCACGACGAGGCCCTGTTCGCCGAGCAGGATCTTCTTCAACTGATCGGTCATGGCAAAGATCCTCAGGATGCGATCGCGTCGGGGGTTTTCTGATCGGGAAGAGCGGCGGCCAGGATCGCTTTTTCGGCGAACTGGTCGCGCGCGAGTTCGGCGCTGATGCGCCCGCCGCACATCACCAGGATGCGGTCGCAAATGCCCATCACTTCCGGCAGTTCGGACGAGACGACGACGATCGCCATGCCGTCTTCGGCAAGCTGGTAGAGCAGTTCGTAGATTTCCGCTTTGGCGCCGACATCGATACCGCGTGTCGGCTCGTCGACGATAAGCACGCGCACGCCCTGCTCCGACAGCCAGCGGCCGAGAATGACCTTCTGCTGGTTGCCACCGGAGAGGTTGATGATGTCCTGCTTGCGCGACGGCGTGCGCACCTTGAGCTTCTTGATGAAGGTCTCGGCGGTGGCGATCTCGCTAGCGCGGTTCAAGATTCCGAAGCGTGTGTGATGACGCCGCGACGAGATGTTGATGTTCTCCTCGATCGAGCGGCCCTGGATGATGCCGTCATGCTTGCGGTCTTCCGAGCACAAAACGATCCCGGCGCGGATCGCGTCATGCGGATCGGTGGCATGCACGACCTTGCCATCAACGGTAATGGTGCCACCTGAGCGCGGGTCGGCGCCGAACACCAGCCGCATCAGTTCCGAGCGCCCCGCGCCGATCAGGCCGAAGAAGCCGACGATCTCGCCCGCCCTCGCCTCGAAGCTGGCGGGCGTCGTCAGTTTTACTCCGCAAACAGCGTCGACCTTCAGCCGGACATCGCCGGCCGGGCGTGGGCGAAACCCCCAGATATCGGAGATTTCGCGGCCGACCATTTCGGCGACGACCTGGTCGCGTGTGACGTTTTTCAGCGACGCATGGTGCGCCGCGAGCTTGCCGTCGCGCAGCACGGTCAGGCTGTCGCAGAGGCGGAACACTTCGTCCAGCCGGTGCGAGACATAGATGATGACCTTGCCCTCGCCGCGCAGGCGGTCGATCAGGGCAAACAGGATTTCGCTTTCGCGCGACGACAATGACGAGGTCGGCTCGTCCAGAGCGATGACGCGCGCGTCGAGCATGATCGCCTTGGCGATCTCGACCATCTGGCGCTCGCCGATCGACAGCGTCTTGACCTTGCGGCTGATATCGATGTCGATGCCGGCTGATTTCAGCTTGGCGCCAACATCGTCCAGCATCCTGGCACGGGCGATGATGCCGGCGTTGGCGGGGAAGCGGCCGAGGCTGAGGTTTTCGGCAACAGTGAGCTCGGGAACCAGCTGCAGTTCCTGGTGGATGACGATGACGCCATTGTCGAAGGCATCTCGCGTCGTTGCATAGGCTTGCATCTTGCCGTCGATGAGGATCTCGCCGTCATCGGCATGCTGGTCGCCGGACAGGATCTTGATCAGCGTGGATTTGCCGGCGCCGTTCTCGCCCATCAGGCCGTGCACGGCGCCCTTGTCGACGCCGAACGAGACGTCCGACAGCGCCTTGACGCCCGGATAGGTCTTGGTGATTTCCGAGAAGTCGAGAAAGGACATGGGGCGCCTATCCTTTTGCCATGCCAAACAGGCGGCGACTGTGAGCCGCCGCCTGTTTGTACAGGGAGGATTATTCGATGCCGAGATCCTTGCGGACCGTCTGGTAGTCGTCGCGCTTGGCCAGCGCACCGGCGGTCAGGATGAGCTTCTCGGGTTCCTTGTTGTTGGCGACCCAGTCATACATGTTGAGCGCAGTCTCGTAGCCGTGACGCTTCGGCGAGATGATCACCGTGCCGACGAAGCCGGTGGCGGTCGGCTTCTTGAACTCGTTGATCGCCGAATCCGCGCCGCCAATGCCGACGCCGATCACGTTTTCGGCCGGGATGCCGACGCTTTCGGAAGCGCGCACGGCGCCGAGAACGGCTTCGTCGTTGAGGCCGAAGGAGACCCACTTCTTGATGTCGGCATGGGCGTTGAGCACGACCGTCGCCGCATTAAGCGCAGCCTCGGTATCGGTCTTGGCCTGCGGCGCGTCAAAAATGTTCTCGGCCTTGAAGCCGTTGGCCTTCAGCACCGAAATGGCGCCTTCGACCCGGTCGACGGCGGTCGGCAGTTGGTCGTAGGAGACGCGGATGGCGCCCACCTCGTCGGCTTTCCAGCCGCGTCCCTTCATTTCGTCGACGATCGCCTGGCCGACGGCCTCGCCGATCTTGGTCGCCGAAATGCCCATATGCGGCACGTCTTCCAGCGCCTTGCCGTCTGCGCCGACCAGACGGTCATCAACCGTCATCAGCTTCAGATTGTTGGCGGCGGCCTTGGCGACGATGCCGGGGCCGAGCTTCACATCAGGCGTGCAGACGATGAAGCCTTGCGCGCCCTGCGCGCCCAGATTGTCGATCGCCGACATCAGCTTCTCACCGTCCTCGGCGCCGATCTTGACCAGGGTAAAACCCTTCTCCTTGGCGGCCTGGTCGGCGAACTTCCATTCGTCCTGGAACCACGGCTCTTCCGGCTGTTTGACGATGAAACCGATCTTGGTGTCCTGAGCATATGCAGCGATGGTCGTGACGGACAGCACGGCAAGCGCGCCCGCGACGAGCGCGGTCTTCAGAAGTCGCATGATTACCTCCCAGCGATGGCCGGGCGCTCAGCCCGGATGCAGAGTCTCTAATTCTTTTTATCATACTCGTCAATTGATCTGGTATGATAATTGAGCTACATGCTCTGACAAGCGATCGCTGGCGCAAATCCTCCGCATCCGGTAAGGCCGGGGACGCGAGATCAGTGGTTTCGCCGCCTTGGAGGAGGGCTGAGGTGACCGAAACTTCGAAGAAGGCATCAGGCGACACCCGCCGCCCGCGCGTCATGCCCGATGTGACCAAGGCGCTTGCCGCAGACATCTTTTCCGGACGCTATCCCGCCGGCTCGTCCCTGCCGACCGAAAACGAACTCGGCGTCGAATATGGCGTCAGCCGCACCGTCATCCGCGAGGCGCTGAAGGTGCTGGCCGCCAAGGGGCTGGTGCTGTCGCGGCCGCGCATCGGCACGGTTGTATGTGAACAGGACAACTGGAACATCATCGACCCGCAGGTGCTGGCCTGGCACGCGCCGCATGCGCTGGACGACAAATTGTTCGACGCCATCCTCGAAACGCGCCGCGCCATCGAGCCGCTGGTCGCCGAACTTGCGGCGACTCGTGCGACGCTGCAGGAGATCGCCGATCTCGAAGCCGCCTGGCGCGGCATGGCCAATGCCGGCGAGGATCTCGCCGCCTTCTCGCGCTCGGACATCACCTTTCACCAGATCGTCTATGCCGCGAGCCACAACCCGATCTTTCGCCAGATCGGCAATCTGATCGACACCGGGCTGAAATTCTCGCTCGAAGCAACGGCGACCATTTCGCTCAGCCGGCGCATGGAAGCGGTCGCGGCGCATCGCGAGGTGGTCGAGGCGCTGCGCATGCGCGATGCCGCGGCGGCGCGTGCAGCGGCAGGCCGGATCCTCGACCTTGCGGCGCGCGACCTGGTCAGCGCCAAGAAACTCAAGAACAACTGAGACCAGCATGAAAATCATCTCGCTCACCACCTACATCGTCCCGCCGCGCTGGCTGTTCCTGAAGATCGAGACCGATGCCGGCGTCACCGGCTGGGGCGAGCCTGTCGTCGAAGGCCGCGCGCTGACGGTCGAGGCAGCGGTCAAGGAACTCGGCGATTATCTCATCGGCAAGGACCCGCGCCTGATCGAGGACCATTGGACGGTGATGCATCGCGGCGGCTTCTACCGCGGCGGGCCGATCCTGATGAGCGCCATTGCCGGCATCGACCAGGCGCTGTGGGACATCAAGGGCAAGGCGCTCGGCGTGCCTGTGCACGAACTGCTCGGCGGCAAGTTGCGCGACAGCATCAAGGTCTATTCCTGGATCGGCGGCGACCGGCCGGCGGAAGTGGCTGCTGGCGCCAGGGAGGTCGTTTCGCGCGGTTTCCAGGCGCTGAAGATGAATGGCACCGAGGAACTGCAGATCGTCGACAGCCATGGCAGAATAGATGCGGCTGTCGAACGCGTCGCCATGGTGCGCGAGGCCGTTGGTCCTGGTATCGGCATCGCGGTCGATTTTCACGGCCGCGTGCATCGGCCGATGGCGCGCATGCTGGTCAAGGAGCTGGAACCCTACCGGCTAATGTTCATCGAGGAGCCGGTGCTCAGCGAAAACCGCGAGGCGCTGAAGGAGATCGCAGCGCTGGGCTCGACGCCGATCGCGCTCGGCGAGCGTCTTTACAGCCGCTGGGATTTCAAGTCGGTGTTCGAGCAAGGCGCCGTCGACATCATCCAACCCGACCTCTCGCATGCCGGTGGCATCACCGAATGCCGCAAGATCGCGGCGATGGCCGAGGCTTATGATATTGCGGTCGCGCCGCACTGCCCGCTCGGCCCGATCGCGCTCGCCGCCTGCCTGCAGCTCGATGCCGTCAGCTACAACTGCTTCATCCAGGAACAGAGCCTCGGCATTCACTACAACGCTGCAAACGATTTGCTCGATTATGCCGCCAACAAGGACGTCTTTCGCTACGAGGATGGCTATGTCGCAATCCCCGATGGTCCCGGCCTCGGCGTCGAAATCGACGAGGACTACGTCAAGGAACGCGCCAAGGAAGGCCACCGCTGGCGCAACCCGGTCTGGCGTCACAAGGACGGCTCGTTTGCCGAGTGGTAGTCCGGCCGATCTTGCTGCCAGGCCTTCAGGACCTCGAGCTCAATTTCGCGGTGGCGCCAGCGTAACGCAGGCCTCTGATGGGCCGCGGCGCCGAGCACCAGCGCATGGGAAACGTCGGCGCCGGCAAGCCGCAACTGCTGACCGCCTCGGTTGCGGCAAGCGATCGAAAGCGGTCGCTATCCTGGGACATGGCGGATGTCCTGTTCTCATCGACCTTTTCTTGGCCCGCCAGCCGCGTCACCTGCCCGCGGCGTGCCGGCCTGCGTTCCTGCCGGAGAAGATGCAGCTGCCGAGAAATGTCCCTTCCAGCGCATTGTAGCCGTGATAGCCGCCGCCACCGCCGCCGGCCACCTCGCCTGCCGCATAGAGCCCGGCAATGGGCGCGCCATTGCCATCGAGAACCTGCGAATTGAGATTGGTGTGCAGGCCGCCAAGCGTTTTGCGCGTCAGGATGTTGAGGCGCACCGCGATCAGCGGCCCGTGCCTGGGATCGAGTATCTTGTGCGGCTTGGTCACCCGGAAGATCTTGTCGCCGATGTAGTTGCGGGCGCCGCGGATGGCTGTGACCTGCGCATCCTTGGTATAGGCATGGTCGACCTCTCGATCGCGCGCCACGATCTGGGCGTTGAGCCCGTCGTAGTCGAGCAGATTGTCGCCTGACAGCGCGTTCATCCCGGCGACCAGGTCGGCCAGGTTGTCGCGGACGACGAAGTCCTCGCCCTTTTCCAGGAACGCCGCCACCGATGGCGGCGCCTTGCCGCCGCGCCGGTTCTTCAGCACGGCCCGCCAATCCTTGGCCGTAAAGTCTAGGTTTTGCTCCGAGCCCGACAGCACGAACTCCTTCGAGACGATCGTCTTGCTCAGCAGGAACCAGGAATAATCGTGGCCGGTCGACAGGATGCGCTTCAAGGTGCCGAGCGAATCGAAACTCGGGAAGAACGGCGCCTCCATGCGTTGTCCGAGCGCATCGAACCATAGCGGCGACGGCGCCGACAGGATGCGAATGCCGTGGTTCGGCCAGATCGGATCCCAGTTCTTGATCCCCTCGACATAGTGCCACATGCGGTCGGCGTTGATGACGGCCCCGCCGGCGTCCTGGGTGATCGCCACCATGCGGCCGTCGACATGGTGCGGCACGCCGGCACCATACGCTTCGGCGCTGGCCCCAGCCGCCCGACCGGCCAGACCTTGCGAACCAACTCATGATTGCCGCCGATGCCGCCGGAGGTGACGATCACGACACCGGCCGAAAGGTCGAAATCGCCGACGGCCGTGCGGCTCGACTGCTTGCCGCGCTCGACATCGGATGCCTCCAGGATTTCGCCCGCGACGCCGGTGACCGCGCCGTTGGTCTTGATCAGCCGGCTGACCTGATGACGGAATTTCAAAGTGATCAGCCCTTTGGCGACGTGCTCGCGCACGCGCCTTTCGAACGGCGCGACCACGCCCGGCCCAGTGCCCCATGTCAGGTGGAAGCGCGGCACTGAATTGCCGTGGCCATTGGCCAGCGCGCCGCCGCGCTCGGCCCAGCCGACCACCGGCCACCAGCGCATGCCCATGGCGTAGAGCCACGGCCGCATCTCGCCGGCGGCGAAATCGACATAGGCTTCCGCCACTTTCCTTGGCCAATGGTCCTCGGGCCGGTCGAACTGGGCAGAACCCAGCCAATCCTGCCAGGCGAGGTCGCGGCTGTCCTTGATGCGCAGGCGGCGCTGCTCGGGCGTGTTGACCAAAAACAGGCCGCCGAGCGACCAGAATGCCTGGCCGCCGAGAAAACCGCCACCCTCTTGCTCGACGATGATCACGCGCTTGCCGGCATCGCCGAGTTCCGCGGCTGCGGCCAGGCCGGCCAGCCCGCCGCCAACGATGATTGCGTCCGCGTCAGCCATTGTCGTAGCTCCTGTGCCGGCTTTTGTTTTCGAGATCGGATGCTCGTTGCTAGCCGCGCAGCGCGTTCCAGATGATGCGCGGCAGCTTCAGGAGGCTCGGCTGGTAGTTGAACTCGGTGATCAGGCGGCCGACCATGTGTGCCCTTTTGTGGGTCAGGAACCAGGCCGGCTTCGGCATGATGCGGAACGGCGCTTCGAGCACGCTGCGTTCCGGTCTGTCGAACAAATAGGTGTTGTGGACGACGCCGATGCCGCTCTGCACGTCGTCGAGCGTGTGGCCAGGGAAAGCACCCCAGGTCGGGCGCAGCAGCGCGAACAGAACGCCGCTCCAGGAATTGATGCCGATGCCGCCATAGCGCAGTTCGGCAATGATTTCCTCGAAGCGCTGCCGGCCGATCTCGGCGATCGTCCTGGGATGGATGAGGATGTTGGCGGCAAGCGTGCCGTGCAGCTTTTCATTGGCGTAGGCGACAGCGGCGCGCAGATAGGATTCCGCATTGCCCGCCGGCAGCCGCATGACGCTGAGCGCCGGCGCGAACACCTCGGCATTTTCGAGATAGGTATCCGTGCCCGGCCGGAATGGCACCACCACGCAGGCCGGCCCGCCGGGCCGCTCGAATTTCTGTACGCTGTCGGCATGCGCCTCGAAGGCGGCGAGGCGCTCGGTCGCGCCGGGATAATAGGCCGGGCGCGACGGGGCTTTCTGCATCACCTTTTCGAGGGCCGCCAGAAGCGCGTCGGATTTGTCCCAGCCTTCGGGCAACACGAGCATTTGGCAGGCGATACAGTTGAAACCGGAATTGTTGAGCTTCTGTGTGGCGATCAGTTCGGCATGGTAGGCGATGTCGGCATTCGACCATGGGCCGGGCACCACGATGGTCGGCGCCACGCCGCCAAGCTCAGAGGTGATACGCCGGCTGTTGCGCGGCTTGCCCGCCGCCTTGTTCTTGCGGCCCTCCTCGCCAGGCCCCCAGACGATCGCGTCATGCGAGGCCGCGGCACCGGTGATGTGGATGTCGTCAACGAGATCGTGGTTGCACAGATACGCACCGACATCGGCGCCGCCGCGCACGATGCGCAGCGCACCGAATTCGATCAGCGGCCGCAGCGCCGGCCGCAGGAAATCGATCAGATAGTCGTTGACCGGGTTCATCTTGAGCAGAACCACCTGGTGCTCGACCAAAAGCTTGTGCAGGCAGTCGAGCGGCGCGATCGAGGCGACATTGCCGGCGCCGAGCACGAGGCCGATCTTGCCCTTGCGGCTGGTGCGCGGCGCGTCATAGGCCGAGGCGGTGTTTGCGGCGAGGTTCGCCTTGGTCACGCCGGGCTGCATCCAGATCTCGGCCTTCAGCCCGGTGAACAGCACCTTGTCCCAGAGCGAATTCGGAACCACCGTCACAGCCACCTGTCCGTTGGGCAAGGTGCGAACCGGCAGACTGTCAAGGAACTTCTTGCCGTCCATCAGGCTCAGCGTGTGGATGAACTGGTTGCAGCCATCCATCAGCGCCGCCGGGCCAGCCAGCCATTCCTCACCTTCCAGCGGCGAGCCGGTCGGGATGCCCTTCTTGCGCGTCGCGGTTTTGACCCACGCCTCGGCGACCTCGCGGATGTGATCCTTGACCTGCCGCAGCAAGGCGATCCGCTCGCCATTCGAGGTCTGCGCCCAGTCGTCCTTCCTGGCGTCGAGATCGGTGAGCGCGAGGTCGAGTTCGGCTGCCCATTCAGGCTGCACGGGCTGGGTTTTGACTGCCTTGGCAACCATCCTATCCTCCTCCACTTCGATCTCTTTGTTTGACGCAATTCCTGTGGGAAAACCGCTTCACACTTTTCCTGGAATTGCTCTACGAAAACGGCAGTGCGGCCCATTGCTCGACGAATTTCCCGCCGGAATAGACCTGGATCGAACCGAACTGCTGTAGCACGAATTCGCTCTGCGTCGGACGCAGGAAGGCGTAGTCGTCAGGCCCGACATTGACGTTGTCGGGCAGCGCCATGAATTGCTGATTGGTCGAAAAGCCGAACGTCTTGTCGGTCTTCATCCCCACGGGATGGACGGGCTTCGCCATCCATTTTCCGCCATAGAGAAAACAGCCGCGCCGCGGCAACAGCCCGAGCTTCTGCAGCAGCCAGGAGCGCTGGTCGAGGCCCGGCGCCTGGACATCGACCACTTTCAGGATCGGCGTCGCGATGAATGCCGCAGGCCGCAATTGGCTGAGGCTCGGCACATCGAAATCGGTCGGCAGCATAAAAGCCGATCCGATGGACAATTCATTGGCGCCGACCCAGCTGTCATAGAGCAATGCGGTGCTGCTGCCGCCAAGATTGAGGATCTTGCGCTGGTCGGCGGCAAGGCAAGCGACATACTGGCGAAACAGGCTGATCGCCTTGACGCGCGCCTTGGCCGGTCCTCCCAGCAGTTTGGGGATATGGCCGATATGCGCCTCGTAGGCCATGACGCCTTCGCATTTCAGCCGCGGGTAATTCGCCAACGCGGAAACTGCCCGGGCCAGTGAGTCGGGATCGCTGATACCGCCGCGATGAAGGCCGACATCGACCTCGAAGCAGACGCGCAGCTCGCGGTCGAGCTCGGCGGCAAGCGAGCCATAGGCGGCCAGCCGCTCCTCGGTATCGATCAGCCAGACGATGCGCGACGTAGCTTCGCCGAGCCCGGCGAGAACGCCCTTCGTCAGCGCGTGCCTGGCGCCGGCAACCGGCATCGGCTTGCCTAACAGGAGATCGACATCGGGAAACGCTTTCAGCATCTCGGCGCTGATCGGCAGATGAAAGGTCATCAGCCTGTCGGTCGCAAACGCCGCACGGATATAGTCGATCAGCGGCAGGCATGGCAGCGACTTGTCGACGAGGCGCAGATCGAGGCCCGTGGCGAACTTCGCCTTGATCGCAGCGATGTTGTGATCGAGCCGGTCGAGATCGAGCACCAGGCAAGGCTGAAAGATCCCGGCTGCCCTGAGCGCGCCCGACATTTCCGCGAAATAGGTGTCGGTCAGGCTCATGCCGCGACGCCGAGCAGCCTGGCAATATAGGGCGACACGAAGCGGTTGTCCGGGTCCATCTCGCGGCGGACCGCCATCGCATCGTTCCAGCGCGGATAGAGCGCGCTCAATTCCCTTGATGTCAGGCTGTGCATCTTGCCCCAATGCGGGCGGCCGCCGCGCTTCCTGAAGATCGGCTCGGCGGCGTTGAAGAACGCCATCGGATCGCGCTCGACGCCGTGATGGATGGCGATGGAACAGGTTGGGCGCTTGTAGAAGGGGCTGAGCCAGACATTGTCGGGCGCGACGACGCGCACCTCCATCGGAAAATAGACCTCTGGAAACCGCGTCTCGAGCAGCGCAATGATTTCGCTGAGTGTGGCCGCCCCTTCCTCGAACGGCAGGTGGTATTCCATCTCGTTGAACTTGACGTTGCGCTCGGAGGTGAAGACCTTCAGCCACTCCTCGATATAATCCTCGGCCGGCACCTTGGCGAAGGCCGAGCCGATGAGACGGCGGCGCAGCCAAGGGAGCCAGCTGAGATAGTCGCGCAGTTTTCTCAGCGTCGTCACCGCATCGTCGTCTTCCGTCGGCGGACGCACCGTCGCCGGCGCCTCGGTGATGTCGCTGGCAATCAGCAGCGCCTGGCCCGAAAACGGCACGTAGTAGAACTCGGCCGAACGATGCGCCGTCATGGTGCTTTCGAATTGCGCAAGCACATCGGCGATCGGCGCCGTCCAGCGGCGGTGCCGCATCCGGTAGCTCGCCACGTTGCGGATCGTCACTTCGGTGACGGCGCCGAAAGCGCCGAGCGAAGCGCCCATGGCTTCGATCATGTCGGGGCTCTTGGCACGGTCGAACTCTTTCACGGCGCCACGCCCGTCGACGATCTGCATCGCCTCGAGCTGGGTATGGTAAGCGCCGAGCGTGATGCCCGAGCCGTGGGTGGCGGTGCCCAGCGCCCCGCCGAACGCCTGCTTGTCGATGTCGCCCATGTTCGGCAGCGCCTGGCCGACGCCGTGCAACAGCTTTGCCAGCGCGCCGATCTTGGTGCCGGCGCCGACCCGTGCTGTCAGCCTTTCGGGATCGTGCGACCTCAGGCCCTCGAAGCGATCAAGCGACAGGATCGTCCCGTCATTCTTAACCAGAGGCGTGAAGGAATGGCCCGTGCCAGCGAATCGAACTGGTCCCGGCGCGTTGCGAATGGCACCACTCAGCTCATCGAGACTCTGCGGTTCGGCAAAAGCCTGCGGCGTGGCCGTGACATAGCCCGACCAATTGCTCCACTGGCTGATAGCCTCTCCCACGATCCCTCCCTGGGGCGCCGGCTTTGCCGGTCTTTCTCCTAGCGCTAGATAATATGATACATAGTCAGCTTTTCCGGATATGATACATTGTCAGCTTTCTGTCAAGCTGGCAATCGGAGGTGTCTTGCGTCCGCGCCGGCCACATGGATCTATAGCGACGCACGCTGAGCCGGCGTCGGCATTGAACGCAGTTCGTTGCCCCTTCAAGCCAGCCCAAACGTTTCCACGGCCCGCATGATGCCGCGCAATTCGGCCAGGCCCTTCAGGCGGCCGATCAGCGAGTAGCCGGGATTGATCCTTGTCTTGCCGATATCGTCGGCGAGCAGGTGGCCATGGTCCGGCCGCATCGGGATTTGCCAGTCGGCGCGGCCCTCCTTGCGGCGGCGCGCCTCCTCCTGCATCAGCGCCAGGATGACATGCGCCATGTCGGTGCCGCCTTCGAGATGCTCGGCCTCGTAGAACGAGCCGTCATCCTCGATGGTGATATTGCGCAGATGGGCGAAGTGGATGCGGTCGGCGAATTCCTTGACCATGGCGACGATGTCGTTGTCGGCGCGCGTGCCGTAGGACCCGGTGCAGAACGTCAGCCCATTGGCCTGGCTGTCGACGGCATTGAGAATGAAACGCGCATCCTCGGCGGTCGAAACGACGCGCGGCAGGCCGTAGAGCGAAAACGGCGGATCGTCGGGGTGGATACACATGCGCACCCCCTCCTCTTCCGCCACCGGAATGATCTCGCGCAGGAACCACGCGAGGTTGTCGCGCAACTCCTTCGACCCGATCCCGTCATAGTCCGCAAGCGCCTCGCGAAAACTGTCGCGGTCATACTTGCGCTCTGTAGCCGGCAGGCCGGCGATCAGATTGCGCTCGATCTGGTCGATCTTCTCGGGCGGCAATTCCTTCAGCCGCGCTTCCGCCTGCGCAATACGCGCCGGCGTATAGCATGCCACGCCGTTTCTGCGCTTCAGCACGAACAGATCGTAAGCGGCGAAATCGATCGCATCAAAACGCAGGGCGTAGCCTGTCGTCGGCAGACGGTAGGCTAGATCGGTGCGGGTCCAGTCCACCACCGGCATGAAATTGTAGCAGATCGTGGCGATGCCGGCCTTGGCCAGCGCGCGGATCGAATCGCGGTAATAGCCGGCATAGCGCTCGCGTTCCGGCGCGCCGATCTTGAAGGAATTGTGGACCGGAATGCTTTCGACGACCGACCAGGTCAGTCCTGCTTCCTGGATAATGCGCTTGCGCTCCAGCACTTCGGCCTCAGGCCACGCCCGGCCGTCATAGATATGGTGGAGCGCCGAGACCACGCCGGTGGCGCCCGCCTGCTTGACATGATCGAGCGTCACCGGATCATCGGGCCCATACCAGCGCCAGCATTGTTCCATTTTCGGCTTTCCTTCTGCGAGAGGTTGGCAACTTATTGTTGGACCCCGATGGGAGTCGATAGAAAATGGAGGAGTTTTTGGAAATGATGGATTTCGACGGCAAGGTCGCCCTGGTGACGGGGACGACCGGCATTGGCCTGGCAACCGCCAGACGCCTTGCGGCCGGTGGCGCCGCAATCATCGCCTGCGGCATCGACCGCGCCGCCAATGCGGCGATGAAGGCGCAACTGGAAAGCGCTGGAGCTGCGGTGCTGGTCATCGAAACCGATGTGTCCATCTCCGACCAGGTGCGCGACGCGGTGGCGGCTGGCGTCGCAAGGTTCGGCGGCCTTGATGTCATCGTCAACTCCGCCGCCGTCCATCCCTATGGCACCGCGACGACGACCGACTGGGAAACCTGGAACCGAACGATGACGGTCAATGTCGGCTCGATCTACCTGACCGCGCATTTCGGCATCCCCGAAATGATCAAGCGCGGAGGCGGCGCCATCGTCAACGTCGCCTCGGTGCAGGGCTTTGCCTGCCAGCAGAACGTCGCCGCCTATGCCACGACCAAAGGGGCCATCCACACGCTGACGCGCTCGCTGGCGCTCGACTACGCGGCATCAGGCGTTCGGGTGAATTCGGTCAGCCCGGGCTCGATCCGCACGCCGATCCTGGAGAAGGCTGCGCGCGGTGACGGCGGCAGCGATGCCGATGTCGAAGAGGCCTACAAGCGCTTCGGCGCGGCGCATCCGCTCGGCCGTATCGGCGAACCGGAGGAAGTGGCGGAACTCATCGCCTTCCTGTGCTCGTCGAAGGCCGGTTTCTGCACCGGCGCGGACTACAGGATCGATGGCGGCCTGACGGCAGGTATTGGCGTGAAGTAGCGCTATGATGGCGTTCTGCGCGCTTGCAGGCAATCGGTGTCCGACCGCGCTACAGCTTCCACATCCGCTTGGCATTGCCCGACAGCAATTTCGTCCTCTCCTCAGGGCTGGCGCCCGCGATCAGCGCGTGTGTCGCCGCCACCCAGGTGGCAAGGCCACCGCCAAGCGTGCACACCGGCCAGTCGCTGCCCCACACGACGCGGTCCCAGCCGAAAATGCCGATCGTGTGCTCGACATAGGGGCGCAAGGTCTCGACGGTCCATGAGCCGGCATCGGCATAGGCGACGACACCGGAGATCTTGCCGATGACATTGGGACGCCGCGCGATCTCGGTCATATGCTCGCGCCACGGATGTTCCGCACTGGCCTTGATGTCGGGCACGCCGCAATGGTCGAGCACGAACTGCACATCCGGCGCCAGATCGGCGAGCGCAACCGCCCTTGGAATCTGATGCGGCAGGACGACGAGGTCGAAGGTCAGGCCGGTGCCGGCAAGCCGCTTGATGTTTTCGCGAAACAGCGCGCTGTCCGAAAGCTCGTCCGGCATGACATGCAGCACGCGGCGGAACCCCTTGACGAAAGGGTCGGCTTGCTGGCGCCCGAGATAGGCGGCGAAGCCGGCCTCCTCCGGGCGGCAGGAGGCGATCGCCCCGCGCAACAGACTGCCCTTCTCCAGCGACTGCGCCTTCACATGGCTGGTCTCGGCCTGGATGTCGGCTTCATCGACGTCGACCTCCATATGCAGCGCGGCCTCGATACCGGCGCGGCGGGCCTGGATCGCATATTCTGCGTGCGGGAAATCGCGGTTGAGCGCCGGCTCGCGGCTGAGCCAGGGATAGCGCAGCGCCGACAGGTCGATCAGGTGCAGATGAGTGTCGATGATCATGGCTGTCCTCCTCGGTGATTTCAGATCATCGCCAAATGCCTAAACCCAGCGCATGACACAAGCTTTTGCTCAGGCCCGCTTCGGGATCTCTTTGTCCTCGAGCAGCAGCGTCAGCCCCATGGCGACGAAATAGAGCGCCGCCACCCAGATGAACATCACGTTGAAACCACTGGAGTAATGGTCGAGCACCACTTCGCGGATCGCGCCCGGCAGGCTCGACGCGAGGTGCGGCGTCAACCCGTTCAGGCCACCCGGCAGCAGGGCGGCGGCGTCTGCAGGAAGCTCGGCTGTCTGCCGGTTCAGCGCCCAGATCATCACCGCGCCGTTCAGCGCCAGACCCAGCGATGCTCCGAGCGTCCGCGCCTGGGTGATCAGCGACGTCACCGCGCCGATATCCTGCAGCGGTGCTGCCGCCTGGATCGCCACGATCAGCACCTGGAACTGCAGGCCCATGCTGATGCCGAACACTGCCATCATCGTCGCCAATACCCAGATCGGCGTATGCTGGTTGGTGAGGACGAAGCCCAGCATCAGAAACCCGCCAATAGCCATGGCGACCACCGGCATCCATTTGTAGCGTCCGGTTGCCGCGATCACCCGCCCGGCGACGATCGAAATGACCATGGACGTGAGCGACGCCGGCAGGAACAGGAAGCCTACCTCGGCCGGGCTCAGGCCCGTCAGCGTCTGCATGTAGAGGGCAAAATAGAAGAACATGCCCAGCGTCACCGTTCCAGCGACCAGCGACACGCCCGAGACGATGCTGACCGTCGAATAGCCGAACAGCCGCAGAGGTACGATCGGCTCTTCGGCCCGCCGCTCGACCATGACGAACAAGGTGATGGCGACTAGTGCCAGCAGCGGCAGCGCGAAGGTGATGAGGTCCGGTCCGCTGGGGTCGAGCACGTGGTAGCCCCAATAAACGATCGCCGTCGTGCCGGTGGCGAGCAGCACGCCGCCGAGATAGTCGATGCGGTGCCGCTTTTCGTTGAACCGGCTGCGCATGGCGAAGGCCAGCACCGCCAGCACGATGATCCCTATCGGCAAATTGACCAGGAACACCCAACGCCAGCCGAACAGGCTGGTGATGTAGCCGCCGGCCAGCGGGCCGAGCACCGACGACAGCGCGAACACCGCCGAACTGTAGCCCTGATATTTGGCGCGGTCGCGCGGCGAAAACAGTTCGCCGATCATGGCGAAGGCCGAAACCATCAACCCACCCCCGCCGATACCCTGCAGCACGCGCGCGGCGATCAAGCTCTCCATCGACCATGCCATGCCGCAGACCAGCGAGCCCAGCAGGAACAGGCCGATCGCCGTCAGCACGACATTCTTGCGGCCATACATGTCGCCAAGCTTGCCGTAGAATGGCGAGACCGCGGCGGTCGAGAGCAGGTAGGCGGCACCGACCCAGCCGAACAAATGCAGATTGCCGAGTTCGCCGGCAATGGTGGGCAAGGCGGTGACGACGATCTGCATGTCGATGGTTGCCATGAACATGGCGATCAGCGCGCCGAAATAGACGATCAAGGTCGTAAGGTCGGGCCTGACTTGGGCCTCCACGGGCGGCGCATCCGGCAGCGTCTGCTCGACAGTCATCGGTGTCTCCGTAGCTTGGGGCGCGATTTATGTCCCCACAACCAAGAGGTGTCAACCAGATATGTGCGCGTAGCATATAATTGACATCAGCATATATTCTTGCTAACGCGCTATGGGATGAGCAGCAACGCATCCGGCAGTCCGGACCGATTTCCAGCCCTGTTCCAGACGCGCGGCGACCGGGATCTCGCCGATCTGGCGCGCGGCAGCGGCCTGTCCGAACCGGCGGCCGAGGCCGTGGCCGCCATCGATGCGGTAATGAGCAAGGTGCGCCGCTCGATCCAGCGCCGCGACTTCGGCCGCATGATCCTGGCGCGCGTAGACCCTTCGCTGGAAGTGAGCCATCTCGATGCGATCAGCGCCATCGCGAACAATCCGGTTTTCAGCGCTACCCAGCAGGATGAGGTGACGGTTGGCGTCATCGCCGAGCGCCTCGAGATCGATCCGTCGCGCGCCAGCCGCATCGCGGCCGACCTCGTCGAACGCGGCTATGCCTGCCGTGTCGCATCGCAACGCGATGCCCGCCGCATCTGCCTCAAACTCACCGCCAAGGGTGAGCGCCTCGTGGCGGCGGTGCGCCAGACCAAATGGCGGATTTTCGCCGGATCTCTGGCACAGTGGGATGAGCAGGACCTAGTAAGGTTCGCCACCTTGCTGGAACGCTTCGCCGGTTGGGCCATGGACGAAGCCGGGATGAAAAGATCCGCCGAGGCCGTCAAGCAGTTGATGGACGAGATGCTGCCCGAAACGAAATAGGCGGCACGGCGTGGACGCTCACCCATGTGTGCGAGCCGTTCGATAGCCCTTGACGCTCGAGCCGCGTCGGATCGTTATCGGTCGAAGAAACCGGCGTCCTCTTCCGCCAGGTATTTCTTCGCCGCTTTGGCATCGATGTCGAGGCCGAGTCCCGGAGCTTCGAGCAGGTCCACCATACTGTCCCTGACGATCTGCCCCTTGGGCAGGCCGATGACGATGTCCTCCCACCAGGGGTCGGAGGCGCTGGGATATTCGAAGGCGATGTAGTTGGCCGGCAGCGTGGCGCAGACATTGATCAGCGCGCCGAGGCCGAGCAGCCCGTTCGCCGTGCCGTGCGGCGCCATCATGATCGAGTGCATGTAGGCGTGCTCGGCCACCCATTTGAGCTCGGCGATGCCGCCGATGTCGGCGGGATCCGGACCGATGACGCGAACCGCCTGCGTCTCGATCAGTTCCTTGAAGTTATGGCGCAGGTAGATCTGCTCGCCCGTGTGGATGGGGGTGGACGTCGATGTGGTGAGTTCGCGGTAGGCTTGCGGGTTGACCCACGGCACATAGTCGCCGGTCAACATGTCCTCCAGCCACATCAGATTGTATTTTTCGACGGCCCGCGCGAAGCGGATGGCGTCGGGCAGGAACCAGCCGGGGCCGCAATCCAGCGCCAGCGAGACCTTGTCGCCGAGCACCTCCTTCATGGCGATGACGCATTCGATCATATGCGCCATGCCGCGCTCGCTGATCTGCCCCTGGTCCATCGCGCCGTGATAGGTCGGCGGCTGACGCACGCCGTAGTGGAAGTCGGGGACGCTGGTCTTCATGTTGGAATGAAAGCTGATGCCTTGCTTGACCATGAAGAAACCTTCCGGCCGCTCCATCATCCATTTGACGTCGGCCGCGTAATCCTCCGGCCTGTCGCCGGTGCGCTTCTTGCGGATGGAACCGTTATAGACCCGCACCTTGTCGCGCACCTTGCCGCCGAGCAGCTTGTAGACCGGAACGCCTGCCGCCTTGCCGGCGATGTCCCACAGAGCATGCTCGATAGCGCTGACGGCGGCGCCGTAGGGCTTGAACGAGCCGCGCTGGCGGATTTTCAACATCACGCGTTCGACATCGGTCGGGTCCTCGCCGATCAGCGCGTCGCGGAAATGCAGCACCCAGGGCTTGAGATAAGACTTGGTGTACTCAACCTCGCCGAGGCCATGGAGGCCTTCGTCGGTGACGATGCGCACGATGGGATGCTTGCCGATGACGGCGCACCTGAGATCGGTGATCTTCATGATGTCCTCTATTTCACCGACGAGAAGGCGGTTGGCGCGAGAAACTGGCTGGAAATATTGGCCAGGATCGGGCCATCGCGCTCGGACTCGTCGCGGGCCTCGAGCCATGCCGGATCGGTGGTGAAGGCCTTCCATTTCACTTCGCGCTCGGCAAGGGATTCCCAGGCGATGAAATAGGTCAGTCGATTGCTGCTTTCGCCGACCACCGTGGTGAAGAACCCGGCCTGGCGAATGCCATGTCTATCCCACAGCGCCAAGGTATGGTCGTTGAAACGCTTGAGCAGCGCCGGCAGCCGGCCCGGCACGCAGTCGTAAATGCGAAGTTCGTAGATCATGGTCCATCCTTCTGTTCACCTCTCCCTCCGAGGAGAGAAGTGTAGAGTCAGCTCCAGGTGCGGTCCCAGGAGTATTCGTCGTCCCAGTGATCGGTCGGTTGCCAGATGCCGGTGACGCCGGGCTGCAGGTGCTGGCTGATCACTTCGTCGACGATGTCGTCGATGCCCAGACCAGGCTTGTCGGGCACGGTGATGAAGCCGTCCTTGACCAGCGGCTTGGGCAGGCCGGTGACGATATCGTCCCACCAGTCGACTTCGACGCTGTGATATTCGAGCGCCATGAAGTTTTCCGTCGCCACCGCGACATGCGCGGCGGCCATTGCCGCGATCGGGCTTTCCGCCATGTGAATGGCCATGGCGACGCCATGCTCCTGCGCCGCGTCGCCGATCTTCTTGGTCTCGAGAATGCCGCCGGTGGTCAGCAGATCCGGATGGATGACCGAGATGCCGGCGTTGAGCAGCGGCTCGAAGCCTTCCTTGAGGTAGATGTCCTCACCCGTGCAGATCGGCACCGAGGTCGCCTGCTGCAACTGCCGATACTGCTCGGTGTACTGCCAGGGGATCACGTCCTCGAGCCAGGCCGGTGCGTATTTCTCGATCCGCCGGGCCAGACGGATGCCGTCCTGCAGCGAGATGTGGCCGACATGGTCGATGGCGAGCGGAACCTCGTAGCCGATCACCTCGCGGACCTCGTGGATATATTGGTCGAGCAGGTCGATGCCCTTTTCGGTGAAGTGGAGGCCGGTGAAGGGATGCGGCACGTTTTGCGCGTCATAGGCGGCATTACGCGCCCGGCGCTCGTCCAGCGTGCGTGCCGGACCGCGCGCGGCATGGCTGCGGAAACCGTCGAGCACGCCGGCCGGCGCCACCACTGCGCCCGATATGTGCGAAATCTGCGCCAGACCGAGATCCATCTTGAGGAAGGTGAAACCGAGATCCATCCGCGCCTTGAGCCGCTTTCCGGTCTCGGTGCCGCTGGGCTTGTCCGCGTCGGTGTCGCAATAGACACGCACCTTGTCGCGAAACCGTCCTCCCAGCATCTGGTAGATCGGCACGCCATACGCCTTGCCGGCGAGGTCCCAAAGCGCGATCTCGATTGCCGAGACACCGCCACCTTGCCGCCCATGGCCGCCAAATTGTTTGATGCGGCGGAACAGCCGGTCGACGTCGCAAGGGTTCTCGCCCAGCAACCGGCTCTTCAGCATCAGCGCATAGGTCGCGCTGGCGCCGTCGCGCACTTCGCCCAGGCCGACAATGCCCTGGTTGGTGTAGATCTTGACCAGCGCGGAGGTGAACGGCGCGCCGACGATCTCGGCAACGCGCAGGTCGGTGATGCGCAGGTCGCTCGGCCTGGAGTTCGTATTTACCCGATTGAGCGCCTCGCCGGCGCTACCCGTCTTTGCCATAGCTTATCCTCGTTCTGATTGGTGGCGCCCCGCACCCCCGGCCTGCATAAGCGTTGCTAGCCAAGCTCTATCTCGTGGGCCTGCAGGTAGTCTCGGTTCATCTCGACACCGAGACCCGGCTTCGACGCCAGCTTGAGGCTGCCGTTCGAGACATCGAGTGGCTCGTCGATGAGGTGATTATATTTGTCCAGGTTCCACTCCGACGTTTCGAGCTTGTAGAAGTTGGGAACCGTCATCATCACCTGCGCTCCCGCAACCACATTGATCGGTCCCGCGGCGTCATGGGGCGAGACCGGGATGTAGTAGGCTTCGCACAGGGCGGAAATCTTCTTCAGTTCGGTAATGCCGCCGGTCCAGGTAACGTCCGGCATGATGTAGTCCGCAAGCCTGTTCTCGAGCACCGGCACGAAATCCCATTTGGTGTGGCCGCGCTCGCCCCACGAGATGGCGGCACTGACCTTCTCACGCACTTGCTTGAGAGCATTGAGGCTTTCTGGCGGGCATGGCTCCTCGAACCAGTCGATCTGGCCGGCTTCCTCGAGGCTTCGGCAGAGGCGAATGGCGGTGGGGACGTCGAAGCGGCCATGCGCGTCGATGAGAATGTCGACATCGGGCCCCGCCGTTTCACGGATCAAAGCCGTTAGTTCGGCAGCCTCGCGCTCGTCCTTGCGGGTCATGCTGCCATCGAGGTAGCCGTCCCGCTGTTCGCGCGCCAAGCCATCGGCGATGCGGCCCTGGTGGGGGAAAGGATCGAACTTCAGCCCGGTGTGTCCGGATTCGACGATGTCTCGAATTTCGCGGACCACAGCCTCCTTGCTGGTAAACTTGGCCTGGTTGGGATGGGTATAGAGCGCGATTTCATCGCGCACCGGTCCGCCCAGCAGCTCGTAGATCGGCTTGCCTAGAACTTTGCCGCGAATGTCCCAGAGCGCTATGTCGATAGCGCTCACGCATTCGACTGCGGCGCCGCGGCTGCCCATATAGGTGAAGCTGCGGAAAATCTTGTGCCAGAGATGCTCGATGCGCACCGGATCCTCACCTGTGACGGCAACACCGATCTGCCGCAGGATCGTGCACAGCGCGCGGTTGGCGAGCCTTGTGGTGGTGGTGATTTCCCCCCAGCCACTCACCCCTTCGTCGGTCGTCACCTCGACGAACAGGAACTCTCCCCAATAGGAAGCATCGGACTTGATCAGCCACGGCCGAACGCTCGTGATTTTCATCTCTCAACTACCTCTGTCTGATGGCTGGACCAATGATGTTCTGGGCTGGAAACTCTATCCGGCCCGAGCGGCATTGCGCGCACGCATCTGTTCGAGGACGTGCCGACCGGAACCCTCGACATGGCGGGAAATGAGTTCGGCCGCCTCGTCGGCATTTCCCGCTCTGATATGCGCGATGAGCTCGCGGTGTTCACGCATAATGGCGGCCCGCCGCGCGAGCGTGAAATTGAAACGCCGGCTCACGGCTCGCAGCACTTCGCGATGCTTCCACCAAAGCTCGGCGGCATGGCGGTTGTAGTGGCGCTGGTACATCACGGTGTGGAAGGCGGTATCCAGTTCACTGTGCCGCAATGTGTCGGTGAAGTTGTTCTCTTCGATCAGAGCCTGGATGCGTTCGAGTTCGGCGATGTCCTCGCCGGTCGCCATGTTCACGAACCATCGCGTCAGGGCCGGCTCGATCAGGACTCCGATCTCGTAGATATCCCGGACAAAATCCTGGTCTATGGGCCGGACGCGCGCGCCACGGTTGGCGACAAAGGTGACGAAGCCCTCCCCTCGCAACAGCTGCAGCGCCTCGCGTACGGGGTTGGTCGAGGTGCCGTGACGCCGGGCGAGATCGGTGACCACAAGCCGTTCGTTGGCGGCGAGCCGTCCCTCGATGATGTCTTCCCGGATCAGCTCATAAAGCGAGGCGCCCTCGCTGGACGCCCCGATGGGATCAATCCCCACGGGTGGCTCTGCTTTGAAATCACTTGTTTCGGCCAAAGCCGGCTCCCCCGATTAGTACATCGCATGCTCGATATCATACACGCGTTTTGCAAACAATGTACGATCGGGTGCGTTGACAGGCAATCCACGATCTGAAAACGTACCAGATGATCGAAGGGATACATTGAGCAGAAGGACGCATCCCGCACGGTCGGACGAGCCCCTTGGCGCACAGCGGCATGGGAGAATCTGGGAGGATACTATGACGAGGATTACACTCGGCGGTGCCGTCCTGCGCGGCACTGTCGCCACTGCTTTGATGGCGTCGCTCATGTCGGGATCGGCGCTGGGTTCGCCGCCAGTCGATTTGAGCAAGTGGTCGCCGGAATATGTGCGCTCCATCGCCGGCACACAGGATTTCGACACGGCCGCCGATTGCGGCAAGGTCACTCCGCTCGACTACAAGGGGCGACTGACGTTCTGGTATCAGGGCGTGTTCGAGGGCGACCCCGACCTGCTGCGTCAGTACTACAAGGATTTCTTCGAGACCTTCCGCAAGACCTATCCGAACATCCAGCTCGAGGATCAGGCCCTCACCTACAACGACCTTCTCGACAAGTTCCGCACGGCGCTGCTGGGCAATGCCGCGCCGATGGCGGTCCGCCTGCAAATCCTGGGCGGAACCGAGTTCGCCTCGAAGGGTTATCTGCAGCCGCTCAAGCCGGAAGATGTGGGCTATCCCACAGAGGATTTCTGGCCCGGCGCCATGAAGGCGGTAACCTGGGATGGCGTGACCTACGGCATTCCCACCAACAATGAGACGATGGCGTTCATCTGGAACGCCGACATTTTCAAGCGTGCGGGCCTCGATCCGGACAAGGCTCCGGCTACCTGGGACGACGTCGTCAAATATTCCAAGCAGATCCATGACAAGCTCGGCATAGCCGGCTACGGCCTCGTGGCGCGCAAGAACGCCGGCAACACGCCGTACCGCTTCATGCCGCAACTATGGGCCTATGGCGGCGGTGTCTTCGACGAAGCCTCCGCGAACCCGACCTATAAGGAGGTCGAGCTCAATAGCCCGCAGAGCAAGGCGGCGTTGCAAGCCTCCTACGACATGTATGTTCGCGACAAGTCGGTTCCGGTTTCGGCCCTCACCAACCAGCAGGCCGATAACCAGCCCCTGTTCGTCGCCGGCCAACTCGGCATGATGGTCTCGCACCCGTCCGACTATAACGTCATGCTCGACCTGCAGAAGAAGGCAACGGGCGCCGACAAGGACAAGGCGCAGACTGTCATCGACAACATGCGCTATGGCCTGATTCCGACCGGCCCCGACGGCAAGCGGGCCGTCGTGTTTGGCGGCTCGAACATTCACATCCTGAAGCCCGAATATGTCGAGGGCGGCAAGGTGGACGAGCCGGCCGCAAAGGCCATCATCTGCATGTGGACGAGCCCTGAATGGTCGTTGAAGATGGCGTATGCCGGCTCGAACCCGGGCAACCTCAACGGCTTCAAGACCAAATGGATGAAGGAACGTCTGGACAACATCAAGTTCCTCGATGTCACCACCTCGATGTTGCCATACGGCATTCCGTTCCCGGCGCTGCCGCAATCGCCCGAGATCATGAATATCATCGTCCCGGACATGCTGCAGAACGCCCTGACCGGAGCGATGACCGTCGACCAGGCAGCGGACGACGCGGCCGAGAAGGTGAAGAACCTGATGGACGGACTCTAGTCCGGGCCTGACCTGCGATCCGACCGGCTGTGCCGACAGTGCGTGCAGCCGGTTTGCTCCTAACAACAAGGGCACGCCATCGTGACGATCGTGACCGGCAAGGCCGAGGCTCGCCGAAGATTGCAACCCGGTAGCTCCGGCATGCTGCGGAATATCTGGGAGCATCGCGCCGACTACGCATACGTGCTTCCAGCGATCGCCGTGATGCTCATCGTCATCGCCTATCCGATCTACTACACGGTCGAGCTGTCGTTCTTTAAGACGCCGCCTGGCCTGCAGCTCCGCGACAAGACCTTCATCGGATTGGACAACTACACGGCCATCCTCACCAGTCAGGTGTTCTGGAAAGTCACCTTGAACACCCTGATCTGGACGATCGCATCTACCTTCGTTGCCTTTGCCTTGGGATTTGCCGCCGCGCTGGCCCTCCACCGCGAGTTTATCGGCCGGGGTGTCCTGCGCGCTATCCTGATCATTCCCTGGGTCATCAGCGCGGTTGCCGCCTCCTATATCTGGAAGTGGATCTACCATTCGGACTTCGGCATCATCGGCGCGGTGCTGGTCGGCCTCGGATTGGCTGACCGGCCGCCGAACTTCATCGACAACGTCAGCACGGTGCTGCCCTCCTTGATTGTCGTCAATATCTGGCGCGAGTTTCCGTTTGCCATGATCATGATGATGGCCGGTTTGCAGACGGTCCCCGACCAGTTGTTGCGCGCCGCGGAAGTCGACGGGGCCAATGCATGGCAGCGTTTCTGGCACGTCACCTTCCCGCATCTGCGCAACGTCTCGACGGTGACGATCCTGCTGCTCGCAGTGGCCAATTTCAATTCCTTCATCATCCCGTGGATCATGACCGGTGGCGGGCCGTCGAACGCTTCGCACATCTGGATCACCCACATTTATGAGCTCGCCTTCGGCCGGCAGCGATGGGGCGTCGCATCGGCCTATTCGGTACTCCTGTTCCTCATGCTGATGGTGCTGGGCTACTTCTACGTCCGTGCGCTGGCCGGCAACGAGCGCAACGAGGGGAGCGCATGAGCACGATCGTCGAGACAGTCCCTCGACGTCCGGCCCGGCGCCGCATGCGCATCGACGGATGGCGTTGGGCCGGGCGCATCTTCCTCGTGTTCATGCTGCTTTACACCGCGTTGCCGATGATCTGGATGCTGATCACCTCGATCAAGTCCGGCTTCGCGGCGATGCAGTTCCCACCGCAATGGTGGCCGGAAGAGCCTACCCTGGCCAGCTACCAAAAGCTGCTCGATCCGCAAAACAGCGTCGGCCAGGACTTCCTGCGTTTTTTCTGGAACAGCCTCTACGTGTCGACCGTCACCACAATCCTTTCGGTGATCGTGGCCGTTCCTGCGGCCTACGCCTTTTCGCGCTTTCGTTTCCCCGGTCGAAACTTCCTGTTCTTCACCGTGCTTTTGCGCAACATGTTCCCGGCGGTGATCTTTCTCGTGCCGCTCTTCATCCTGATGCGCGCGATCGGGCTGGTGAACACGCATGGCTCGCTCATTCTCACCTATCTCACCTTCGGCCTGCCGCTGGCGATCTGGCTGCTCAAGGGCTTTTACGACAACCTTCCGGTGCAGCTCGAGCAGGCGGCGCGGATCGATGGGGCGACCCGGTTCCAGGCCTTCATCCTGATCGTGATGCCTCTGTCGACGCCCGGTATCATCGCCACCGCGATCTATTCCTTCATTGGCGCCTGGAACGAGTACATCTATGCCTACACCTTCCTTTCCAAGAACGAGCAGTTGACCCTGCCGGTCGGCATACAGCGTTTCTTCTCGGAGAATACGACGGACTTTCCGGGCCTGATGGCGGCCAGCTTCATGATGAGCGTGCCCGTCGTGGTGCTGTTCCTCCTCCTGCAACGATACTTCGTACGCGCCCTTACAGAAGGTGCGGTCAAACACTAGAGCCGGATGATTTCAGGTCTGTTCGACCTGAAATCTGAATGCGCCTCTAAATCAAAGAGATAGAGCATGATGTCGTCCGAAAACCGCTTCACACTTTTCGGCATCATGCCGTAGGGAGTTGCCGATGGCCCACGTGGTCCTGAGAGATCTCGTCAAGACCTATGGCGGCTTCAAAGCTGTCAACGACGTTTCGCTGACGGTCAATGACGGCGAGTTCGTTGCGCTCGTCGGCCCTTCGGGCTGCGGCAAGACAACCACGCTCAATCTTGTCGCGGGATTGATCCCGGTCACATCGGGCGACATCGTCATCGGCGACCGCGTGGTGAACGACCTCGACCCCAAGGACCGGGACATCGCGATGGTGTTCCAGAACTACGCGCTCTACCCGCAGAAATCGGTCTACAAGAACCTGGCGTTCCCGCTGCAGATGCGCAAGCTGCCCAGGGACGAGATCGACAGGAAGGTCAAGGAAGCGGCGCGCGTGCTCGACATGACGCACCTGCTCGAGCGCAAGCCGCGCGAACTTTCAGGCGGGCAGCAGCAACGTGTCGCCTTGGGGCGCGCCCTCGTCCGCGACCCTGCCGTTTTCCTCATGGACGAGCCGCTCTCCAACCTCGACGCCAAACTGCGGGTCCAGATGCGCTCGGAGATCAAGCGCTTCCACCAGGACCTCAAGGCGACCATCATCTATGTCACGCACGACCAGCTCGAAGCCGTGACCATGGCCGACAAGATGGCGGTGATGAACGGCGGCTACCTGTTGCAATACGATTCTCCGGCGCAGGTCTTTGCCCATCCGGTGAACATGTTCGTCGCCAGCTTCATCGGCAGCCCGGCGATGAGCCTTGTTCCACTGGAGGCATCGACAGCAAACGGCAACACTGCGTTGACCGGCGCGGAGGGCTGGAGCCTTGAGCTCTCGCCGCTCAACGCCCGGAAGGTTGCGAAGGCAACGTCGAGGAAAGTCGTGCTCGGCGCACGTCACTCGAACATCAGGCTCCACAAGAGCGCGGTGCCAGGCAGCGTCCCGGCCAGGGCCTATACAGTGGAGCCGACCGGAGACGTCACCTTCGTGCAGGCGTTGCTGTCAGGCGCCATCGTCAACATCAGCGTGTCCCCCAACATCGCCGTCGCACCTGACGAGCAGATCTGGCTCGAGTTCGACCAGGAGCGGCTGCATCTGTTCGATGGCGAAACTGAACTGGCCCTCAAGGCCGGCTGAGACAAGACGGGGTTCATTGGGAACGTTGGGGATGACTGAAAAGCTTAAGATCACCGCGATCAAACCCTATCCTGTATGGGTTGGAACGCGTAATCAGATGCTCGTCAAGATCGAGACCGACCAGGGCGTCTTCGGCTGGGGCGAGAGCGGCTTGAGCGGGCGCGAAAAGGCCGTTGCCGGCGCGGTCGAGCATTTTCGCGAGTTTCTCATCGGCCGTGACCCGATGCAGATCGGGCGGATCTGGCAGGAGGCATATCGCAGCCAGTACTTCGAAGGCGGGCGCGTTCTGCAGGCGGCGATTTCCGCCATCGACATCGCCCTGCACGACATCAAGGGCAAGGCGCTGGGGGTGCCTGTCTACGAACTGCTGGGCGGCAAGCAGCGCGACCGCATCCCCACCTTCGCCTCGACCGGAGACGAGGCCGAGGGCGACGTCGCCATCGAACGAGCCCGGGAGCTGCGCGCACGGGGGTGGCAGGCGATCCGCTTCTTCCCCGTAGGGCAAAGCAGCAGGGACATCTTCGAACCCCGCGAGTCGATCGGCGCTACCGCGAGCATGCTGAACAAGGCGCGCGAGGCGCTGGGCGACGACGTCGTCCTCGGCATCGACTATCATCATCGGCTGTCGGTGGCAGAGGCGGCGAGCTTCTGCAACAAGCTCGGCCGCGGCGTGCTTGATTTTCTCGAGGAGCCGATCCGCGACGAGACACCTGAAGCCTACGAATCCCTGCGCAGGATGACCGACATTCCCTTTGCCATCGGCGAGGAATTTGCCAGCAAGTGGCAGTTCCTGCCCTACATCGAGCGCGGCATCCATCAGTTCAACCGGCTCGATGTCTGCAATGTCGGCGGGCTCACCGAGGCGATGAAGGTCGCTGGCTGGAGCGAGGCGCATTATGTCGACCTGATGCCGCACAATCCGCTTGGTCCGGTGTGCACGGCCGCGACCCTGCATCTCGCCGCCGCTGTACCCAACTTCGCGTGGCTCGAGACCAGGGAACCCGAGACGAAGCTGGGCTTCGACAATTCCGACTTCTTCCCCGTGCAGCCACGGCTCGACGGTCCCGACTATCCGGTCAGCGACCTGCCGGGGCTCGGCGTCGAGGTCAACGAAGCGGCGGTCCGGGCGGAGGCTTTTCGTTTCTGGGAAGCGCCTCACCTCAGGCGCCGCGACGGGTCTGTTACGAACTGGTAGTCCCAATTGAACCGGAGTCCACAATGACGCATACCCCTGACATCACGCGGCCGCCCAAAGACCTCATTGACGCCCTGAGGGAAATCGGCGCCGCGACGGTTGCCGGCACGCTTGGCCATATGGGTTTCCGCAATCCCCACATGGTCGGTCCGGTGGCGCAGAACCGTGGGAAGTCGATCGTCGGGCCGGCGCTGACGCTGCAGTTCCTGCCGCAGCGGCCGGACCTCTTCAGCGAGGGAGAATACGCCGACCCGGAAACGCAACTGCACCGGCACGTGCTCTATCACGCGCAGGAAGGCGATGTGGTGGTCGTCGACGCGCGCGGCGACATGAGCTCGGGCGTCTTCGGCGATATGATGTCGACATATTTCAAGGGCAGAGGCGGCGCGGGCATCGTCATCGACGGATGTATGCGCGACCGGCCGAATGTCGAAAAGCTCGATCTGCCTTTATGGCTGCGCGGCTGGACGCCCAACTACCATGTGCAAACCAGCATCTATCCGAACGCCGTCAACGTTCCGATAGCCTGTGGTGGTGTCACGGTGATCCCGGGCGACATTATCATCGCAGACGACGACGGGGCGGTTGTGCTTCCCGTCGCAATGGCGGCAAAGGTAATTGAAGAATCGAAAAAACATCACGATTGGGAGGAGTTCTCGCGCGAGAAGCTCATGCAGGGCGCCCCGCTGCAGCGCTACTATCCGCTGCACGACGATGCTCGCGGCGAATATGAGGAGTGGCGCAAAGCCAATCCAGTGAAGGGCTGAGGCCCGGCAGCAACGGCATTCGGCATGCAGCCGTTCAAGAGGTGATTGTTGCCCGCAATACGTGGGTTTTGAGACCCTTGCCTTCGGCTACATGCCTGGTCCCACTCGAAAACCCTGCCGACGGGCCTCCCGATCCAGAAAAACGCTTTCCTCGGGTGAAGCGGCGGCTCCGATACGGAAGGCGAAGGACGTCACATGCGTCGCATTGGTGTCGATCCCACAGTGAAAGCGCACATGATACCAAGTCGTCGCGGTACGAAAAGCGGTATCCGGGGCGTCCAGAAGATTGCCGACCTCTAGTGGAATGCTTGGGAGCAATACGGGGCGATAAGCGGCGTCGTTCAGTTGCTGACCCAGAAGATTGGAGCAAAGGTCGGCTACGCGTTGCCCCCGTGGCACGTCGGCCATCGAGTTCGTTGCGAAGGGATCGCCGGTAGCGCCTTTTGAAAAAAGCTTGCGAACACCCGGAAGCCCCGCATACGCTAGTGAGTTGGCCGTGGGGTTTGGCTCTGCGGCCTTTGCGCGCGGCGGCTTCGCGGCCTTCGCCGGGCTGGGTTTCGGTGCAGTGTCGGGTCTGGCCTCAGGCGCCTGAGCCGACGCAGGAAGCTCGATCTCACCGCCATCATCAGCCGAAGGTGTTGCAGCGGCCGATTCGTGCCTGTCGGCGTCAGGAGCTCCCGCCTCCTGTTTGTCAGCTTCCGGCTTCTCATCGATGCTGGCTGGCTCCGCCGGCTTTGCAGCGTCGGGCGTCGGTTCAGATCTGCTCTCCGCATCGGTTGGCGTGGCAGCCGGCTTGGGCTCGCTGTCCTTGGCGGTGGACGACGCTTGGTCCTGAGCGCTTCTCCCATCCAGCGATTTCCTGGGGCCGGTGTCTTTGTCACCGAACTGGAATGCAGGCTTCAGGACTTTCTCTGACGGCAGGTTGTCCGGTACCGACTTTTCGACCTTCTTTTCAGGCTGACTTTTGGCTTCGGGTTTCGGCTTTGGTGGTTCGGGCGGCGGCACGAGTGCGACATTGATAGGTTGCTCCTCCTGCGGCTGCTGGGCAGGAACGGGCAGGCCGTAGACCAGGAACGCAGTGATAAGCGCGTGCAGGACCAGCGAGGCGGGCAAGGCCCACAGCAAAGTCCGCCGCCGCTCGGATGTCTCGGTCTTCATCCCTTTCGATGTGGAGCGAAACTGCGGCCGCATCAAGCATGGCCACTGCATTGGCACAATTTAGCCGCAGCTCAGCAGTGAGGAGACGACGCCTGATTGCTACTCGCCGCCGGCTCCATTCTGCATGGTCGCCTCCAATCTCAGCGACGCAGGCTGGCGTCGCGGGCACGCTCGCGGATCTCTTCGCGAGAAAGGCCCGCATCCGCCAATATGCTGTCTGGAAGCCGCCTCAAGCTCGCGATCGTCTGGCGATAGGCAAGCCAGCAGGCGAAACGGTGTCGAAGTTCATGCAACATGATCGTCTCCTTGGCGAGCGGGATACCCACGCTCTTGGATTGGTCGAAAACGCAAAACAATCGCGCAAAGCGTATGCACGATCGAACGGATTGCGCTGACTGCCTGGCCAACCGAGGTGCCTGTCATTTTCCCGCCAGGGCAGAATTATCAAGCGCTTCCAGTGCCTATATACTTGCGCGTGATGGCCGCTTCGCGCTACAGCCACGGTCGCAAGGAGTTTTTCATTTCTGCAAAATGGATATTGGCTGGGACGATCTGAGGTTGTTTCTCGACGTTGCGCGGCTGGGTGGCCTGAGCGCGGCTACGGCAACCACGCGCCTCAGCGCAGCCACACTCGGACGACGCGTCACCGCGCTCGAAAAGCAGATCGGTGAAGCGCTGTTCGTACGTCAGCAGACCGGCTACCGGCTAACCCCGGTCGGTGAAGAACTGCTGCGGCGCGCCGAAGACGTCGAAGCAGCAATGCAGTCGCTGACCCGCTGGCGCGAGGGAAACCTCCCCGACCGCATTGTCCGCGTCTCGGCCGGGCCTTGGACCTCGGCCTTCGTTTCGGCCCATATCGGCGAAATCTGGACGGTCGATGACGGCATCAGGGTGGAACTCGTCACCACCACCGACCGGGTCGACATCGGTCGCCGCGCCGCCGATATCGGCATCCGCAGCGAGCGTCCAACCGAACAGTGGCTGGCCGGCCGCCAGAGCGGCAAGGTCGCGTATGCCATTTATTCCGGACGCCACCTGATCAACGGCATCGCTGCCGGCTTGTTCGTCGGCGTCACCGGCGAAGGAGCAAACGTCGCCTCGGCGCGTTGGCTGCAAGCCCATCACGGCGACCGCATCGGCGTGCGAGGCAACAACACCCATTCGGTGCGAGAACTTGTGGCCGCGGGCGCCGGCCTTTCCGTGTTTCCGTGTTTCGTCGGCGACAGCGATCCGCGGCTGGTTCGCGTCGCTCAGCCTATCCCCGAACTCGAAACCGACCAGTGGATCGTCACCCATCATGAGGAACGCCACTCCCCGCCAGTACGAAAGATTGCCGACCGGATTGCCGCTCTGATGCGGGCCCATCAGCCGTTGTTTCGCGGCAAGATGCCGATCCGCTAAGCGTCAGGCGTCGATCGGCCGCCAGATTCTCAAGGTTCTGGCGCGTAAGGCGGGCGCGTGAAGCTTGAAGGGGTTGGATCCCGGATTGTGGATTTTCGCTGGCCAGAAGCCGGGCCAATTCCGGAAATTGGCTGGAGACTCGTCCAAAAGGTCGGCTCGTTCAGGGGTATATGGTACAAGTCCCACATCTTGTCTTGCCGCAAAGTTCACCCTCTGATTCCCTGTGCCAAGGCGATAGAACCTGATTCTTGCACCTGGCGTGTTCAAGCGGCGCGTTCCGGGAACTTTTTTATCGATCAATTCCAAGGAGACAAGACGATGAGCACCGCGGCAAGGCCCGTCATCTCGGAAATGCGGCCGAAGATAACCGTTATCGGTGTCGGCGGTGGCGGCGGCAACGCGGTCAACAACATGATTGCCGAAAATTTGCAGGGTGCGGAGTTCATCGTCGCCAATACCGATGCCCAGGCACTGACCATGTCGAAAGCATCGCGGCTGATCCAGCTGGGCGCCCATGTCACGGAAGGCTTGGGCGCCGGGTCCCTGCCGGCGGTCGGCCGCGCGGCAGCCGAGGAATCGATCGACGAGATCAGGGACCACCTTGCGGGAACCCATATGTGCTTCGTGACCGCCGGCATGGGAGGCGGAACTGGAACCGGTGCCGCGCCCGTCATAGCGAACGCTGCACGGGCAGCCGGCATCCTGACCGTGGCCGTCGTCACCAAGCCGTTCACCTTCGAAGGGAAGCGCCGCATGCAAGCCGCCGAAGAGGGCATCGAGCAGCTTCGCGAATGCGCCGATACCGTGATCGTTATTCCGAACCAGAACCTCTTCAGGATCGCCGACGCAAAGACGACTTTCGCGGACGCCTTCGCCATGGCTGATCGCGTCCTTTATTCCGGCGTCGGCTGCATAACCGATCTCATCGTCAAGGAGGGGCTGATCAATCTCGACTTCGCCGATGTGAAGTCGGTGATGCGCGACATGGGCCGCGCGATGATGGGTACCGGGGAAGCCACGGGCGAGGACCGCGCCAGGAAAGCCGCCGAAGCGGCGATAGCAAACCCGCTTCTCGACGAAGCCTCGATGATCGGCGCCAAGGGCGTCCTGGTCTCGATCTCGGGCGGCATGGACATGACGCTGTTCGAAGTCGATGAGGCCGCCACCCGTATCCGCGAGGAGGTCGACGCCGACGCCGACATCATCGTCGGCGCCATATTCGACCGGGCACTCGCCGGAAAATTCAGGGTCTCAGTCGTGGCGACAGGATTGCGGCAGGGCCTGGCGATACCGCAGTAGGCAGGATCCGGGCTGCTGATTTATGAGTCTGGTGGACCGTGGTCATGGGCTTCGCCACCGAAAAGTCGGCCCGCAAGCCCGCACCATTGAACTTGCGGGTGAATTCGCGTTGCCGGCCTAGGGACCGAATTCGTTTCGAGGCCGCTGCCACGAATGCGCGAACTCGCATCAGCGCCGCCGCAGAACCGCTCCCAACTGCAACCGCGCCGCGAATGCGCATCGACCCGGATCCCCAACAGGAGGCCATACAGATTGAACACGGCAGACATTTCGCCTGCGATATGGCCAGCATCTGCTGACCACATGATCGGCCCTTTTTGATCGGTGATGCGGGCTCGCTGGATATGGCACAATAAAACCGGCATGGGTCAGACGTCGGGAGCATCCAGTGGCGGCCAGCCTCGCAAGCACTATATCGAAGAAAAACTCAGGTCTACCCGACAGGAGCATACTCCATGGCTGACACGCCGACACCCGATGCTTCGTTTCTCGCGGCCCTGACGACAGAGCATTTCGTGCAGCAGACAGCGATCAGCACGTCTATAAGTGAAATGGCGTCGCGAACGACCATCTACATTATGTCTCTGTCGAGCGCTCTGGTGGCAACGGGCTTTGTTACGCAGTCCTCCGAGTTCTTCCTGCCGTTTGTCGCGGTTGTGCTGCCATCGGTCTTTTTACTGGGTGCCTTTACCGTCTTGAGGTTGGTCGACATCGCCGCTGAGAACATGCAGGCCCATATCGGCATTGCCCGGATCAGAGCCTACTATCGAACTTTGGGCGACGAGGCTGCCTTCCAGTTTTCCAAGGAATTCGGGCGCTGGCCCGAAAATGACGCCGAACCTTCTCTTCGTACTGGGCCTCTCCTGGCGTACCTGACCACTGCAGCGACTATGATCGCATTCATAAATGCCATCGTCGCTGCGGCGGGCGTTACTCTGCTTGCGTTTCGTGTCGGTGCAGAACTATTGCTCGCGCTGTGTCTTGGCGCTGGAACAGCAATCGGCTTGATGACGATTTTCTATTTATACCAGCGCCTCCGGACGAAAGGCATGGTCCGCATTGCCAAACCCTATGGTTCTGAGAAGAGCGTGCTTTGAGCGGGTAATGAATGTGGTGTTTGTCTGAACGCCACCGGCATGGCAATTCCAGTCTCATTGACGACCAATGCTCCACGCTCCTCGCGGGCTGTTCGCAATGGCGAGCCCTTTCGGGATCGAGATATTTGCGCAAACTTTTTTGCCCGGCATGCGTTGTTCGTTCTCCGAGCACAGGAGAAAGCCATGCAGACTAAGTCGCAGACTTCAGCTGAAGCCGCCAAGCAACGCCATATCCAGCGTGGTATCGACGCCAAAGACGAGACGAAGAGCAATGGCAAAATGCAACAAGCGATGCAAGCCGGCGCCCGCAAATATCCCGAGCCGCCTTTTCCCGAGCAGCATCAACCCAAACCGGGGCATGAATGGGCGATCGAGCCCGCTCCGCTCTACGATGCGCCTTACTACCTCGGATCGAAAAAACTCGACGACAAGGTAGCGCTTATCACGGGTGGTGATTCCGGCATCGGCCGTTCGGTGGCAGTCTTGTTCGCCCGCGAGGGCGCCGACATTGCGATCGTATACTTGAGTGAAGACAGGGACGCCGAAGCGACCAAAAACGCCGTCGAAAAGGAAGGCCGGCGTTGCATACTGATAAAAGCCGATGTCAGTGAACGCGAGCATTGCCGCAACGCCGTGGCGCTGACGGTCGAAAAATTCGGCAGGATCGACGTGCTGGTCAACAACGCCGCTTTCCAAATCCATTCCAGTGACTTCAACGACCTGACCGAGGAACATTTCGACACGACGCTGAAGACCAATCTTTACGGCTATTTTCATATGGCGCAGGAGAGCGTGCCGCACATGGAGCCGGGCTCCGCGATCATCAATACCGGTTCGGTGACCGGCATCGACGGTTCCAAGCAACTGGTTGACTATTCGATGACCAAGGGCGGCATTCATGCCTTCACGCGAGCGCTTTCGGGCAATCTGATCGGCAAGGGCATCCGGGTAAACGCGGTCGCGCCAGGTCCGGTGTGGACGCCGCTCAACCCTTCGGACAAGGAAGCCGACGACGTCTCGAAATTCGGCGCGGATACGCCGATGAAACGGCCAGCGCAACCGGAAGAACTTGCCCCGGCTTACGTGTTCCTCGCCTCGTCGCATTGCTCGAGTTACATCACGGGAGAGATCCTGCCGGTGGTCGGTGGCTACTGAGGTCGCGGAACGTATTTCATTGCATTGGGCTACCGAGTAGACGGCACGCGACGACGTCGTCTCCAGGGAGACGCTTGCCGTGCTCGGTCGCTTCAAGAAACGCGTGATCGGTGCCGTGCGCCGCCGCTACACGGCACCCGCCACGGCTCCGGAGCAATAGCGCTCCGCGTTGGTCGAAATCCTCGCCCGCGTTTTCAGTTTTCTGAATTTCCGCTTGGAACTCTCCCGCCGGCATCCCGTTCAAACATCATTGAGCCAGGAGAACGACCATGCCACGAGGCGACAAATCGAAATACAGCGACAAACAGGAACGCAAGGCCGACCACATTGCCGCAGGCTATGAGAAGCGCGGTGTTTCCGAGAAGGAATCCGAGCGCCGGGCATGGGCGACCGTCAACAAGGACGATGGCGGCGGCAAGAAAGAAGGCGGCTCGGGTCGTGGTAAACACACCGGACACCCCGCGGCCCACAAGGGTGGGAAAAGCGGCGGCAAGGCATCGGCTTCACGGTCAGCCGCAAGCCGATCGGAATCGGCAAAGAAGGCAGCGGCAACCCGCAAGCGGAATGCCGAGCACCATGCCCATTAACTGCCCCGCAACAGGTTCGGAACGCCATGAAACCCAAGCTCGCTAATCAGGTCAGCGGGCAAAGAATTTTCGTCGTCGTGCTCGACCTCGGCGACGAAGGCGTCGGCGAGCTGACAGCCTTCGCAACCGACCAAAACCTCGGCAGTGCCTCTTTGACTGCGATCGGAGCGTTCGGCGCCGCCTTGATCGATCTTAATGCGTGAGGTTGGCAAGCGCCTACCCGGCTCCTTGGCCATCAAGGGCGGATGTCTCTGTGGCAGGATCCGATTCAGCGCCGGGATCGAACCGAGGGTTCACTACTGCCACTGCGATATGTGCAGACGAGCGACCGGCAGCGCGTTTGCAGTTCTTGCCTGGATGCCCTGCCAAAGCCTGACCTGGAATTCCGGAACGCCAACATATCGAAGGTCTTCGCCGATCGCGCAAAGAGGCTTCTGCCCAGAATGCGGGTCGCCGCTCAGCCTTTGCTACGACGCGTCGCCAACCGAGATCGCGCTGCACGTCGGTACCTTCGATGATCCGGCTAATCTGGAGCCTCGGTACAACTATGGTTCAGCGCAGCGCCTTGGTTGGGTGTGCTGCGGAATAGACCTACCGGACCGCGACACCGAGGAACGCTGGTAGCGCCGACTGTTGCGAATGACCAAGATTGCCGATCAGGAATGCGGCCCTTTGCGACGTGGCCAGACCGTTGACAACCCCTAAGCGCTAGCCGGTTTTGATCTTTTGGGGGGCCGCATTCTCTATCGCGAGGAAAATCGCTTCGAACAGATCCTCGTCCCGGAAGGGCTTGCCGAGCAAGGGCACGTCGGCCGGCCGATCGGCAATCTCCCGGGCATCGGCATAGCCCGTGATCATGACCGCTGGCCAGTCCGAGCGCAAATTGCGCGCGAAGCGGATCACGTCGACGCCGGATACGAGTGGCATGGCGAAATCGGTGATAATGACGTCGAACTCGTCGGGAGTGCGCTCCATCATGGCCAGCGCCTCCGCCCCTCCTCCCGCGCAGGTCACCTCGAAACCACGCTGGCGAAGGGACTCGGCGGTCAATTGCCGCAAAACATGGCTGTCGTCGATCAGGAGGATTGATGGGTGCTCCATTCCGGCATCGGCGAACGCTCGTTCAATGCCGGGTTCCACCACAGGATCGACCGGCTGTTCGGTCGAACGTGGCAGCCAGAGTTGCATGGTAGTTCCGCGGTTGACGACGCTTTCTATGCGAAGTGTCCCACCTGACTGCTTCATGAAGCCGTAAACCGTGCTGAGGCCGAGGCCCGTTCCCTTACCGACCGGCTTGGTGGTGAAGAACGGTTCGACGACCTTGGCGACAAGATCGGGGGGTATGCCGGATCCGGTGTCCTTCACGGCGATCAAGACATAGTCGCCCGGCGGAATATCCTCTGTTTGCGTCCCGATCGATCGATTCTGCGCATGCACGGTTATTGTCCCGCCAGAGGGCATGGCGTCACGCGCGTTGAAAACCAGATTCATCAGGGCCAATTCAAGTTGGCCTGCATCGACATGCACCGGCCAGATCGTGTCATCGATCTGCCAGTCGAAACGGATCAACCCCCCCAGTACGGGCGCCACCAATCCATTCATCGTGTCGCCCAGCGCAGCAAGGCGCACCGCTTCCGGCTTCAGGGTCTGGCGCCGCGAGAATGCCAGCATTCGCGCCACAAGGTCAGCGCCTTGTTTTGCAGAACGCCGCGTCAGGTCGAGTACCTGTTGCGCCTGATCATCCAACGTGGCTCGGCGTTCAAGCAGCCCTAACCCACTGAGAATTGCGGCGAGCAGGTTGTTGAAATCATGCGCCAGGCCGCCGGTTAGCTTGCCGATAGCGTCGATGCGCTGGGATTGAAGCAGCTGATCCTCAAGACCGCGCCGCTCGGTGATGTCAAGCAATGTGCCGATAATTTCCGGTTCACGGCCATCTGAGCCGTCCGACATCACGCCCTGGTCGAGAAAGATGCGATACTCGCCATTGGCGCATTGCCAGCGGAACTCGCACGTATAGGAGCCGGTGGTTTTTGCCGCCAGCAGCGCTTCCCTCAATCGCGGCAGGTCGTCCGGATGAACGCGGCTGAGACCGAACTCTGGATCCGATGTCAGGTATTCAGGCGCAAAGCCGGTCAAGCGCTCGACGCCCTCGGTAACAAAGCGCGCCGCGAAGGGTGGCTCGGCTGCCCGAGCATGAAAGCAGACCGGCAACGAATTCAGGATGGCATCCTGCCGTTGCTCGGCGCTGCGCAGCGCGCGTTCGGCCTGAAGCTTGTCCTTGTGCGCCTGCAACGCCTGCGCCAATAGTCCCTGCTCGACCTCCGCCTTGCGCTGGATCTCGAGCGTCTTCTCGTGGAGTTCGACGAAAACCGCGACTTTCGAACGCAGCATGATCGGATCGAATGGCTTGAACACATAGTCGACCGCGCCGGCATCATAGCCGCGCAGCATATGCGCATCCTCCTTGTTGATGGCGGTCAAGAAGATGATTGGGGTGCGCTTGGATTGCTCGCGCTGGCGGATAAGTGCGGCCGTTTCATACCCGTCCAACCCTGGCATGAGGACATCCAGGAGAATGACGGCGAACTCCTCTTTCAGCAGAAAGCGCAGAGCCTCTTCGCCCGATTGGGCGCAGATGACCTCTCCGATAGTCGCGAGCACTTCGCTGATCGCCAGCAGATTGCGCTCATCGTCGTCCACCGCCAGGATGCGGGCTCTTGCCGGCCCTTCGGCAAGAGCTGCCACCTCAAGTTTCCTAACCCTGTTTCTTGCCAGCTTTTGCATCGAAGGGCCGTCAGTTCGCTGCCAGGAGAATTTTTTCCGGGCTCTCGACACGGGATCGGGCACGCCCGATCCAGACACGAAGCAGCGCCAGCAGGAGATCCAGGTCGACGGGTTTGGCGATGTAGTCGGAAGCCCCGGCATCCAGACATTTTTGCCGATCCCCCTTCATCGCCTTTGCGGTGACGGAAATCAGCGGGATATGAGCAATCGCCGGTGTGCCGCGAATGCGCCGCATCGTCTCGTAGCCGTCCATCTCCGGCATCATGATATCGATCAATGCCACGTCGACATCGGGCGCCTGTTCAAGAAGCGCGATGCCATCACGGCCCCGCTCGGCATGCAGAACCTGTATGTCATAGGTCTCCAGAACACTGGTGAGCGAATAGATGTTGCGAATGTCGTCGTCGACGATGAGAACTTTCGCCCCGGCGAGATCGGACTTGTCGTTGTGTTCAGTTCCTGCCCAGGCCTCTTGGCGACCTTCTCCCGGCAGCGTTGCCGAAATATGCAGCGCCAATTGAGCGAAGTTCTCCGCCCGCGGTGCTTCCGCCAAGGCCGGGTTCAATGCCAGTACCTGTTCAAGCGCGTCCGGGTGAGGCGTAAAGAACAGGAGCTGCGGCAAGGCTTCGCCGAATTGGCCGGTGATCTCGTCTAGCGCCTTTGCGTTGTCCTTGGCGGAGCGTCCAAAGCCGAGCACGACGGCATCATAGGAGGCGAGGCCAACGTCTTCTGCATTGGCCGCAACACGACCGATCGCGGTGACCGACGTTACGCCGTCGCGGATTGCCTCGACCAGCGCCAGACGCCGCTCCGGGTCAGGGTCCACGACCAAAACGCGGCGCTGAACGCGGAGCTTCTTCGAGTGGATATCCTGAAACACCTTCATCAGCTCGTCCGAGGAAACGGGCTTGGTGGAAATGCTGGACGCCCCCTTGCGTGCGAGACTGTCGATGTCTTCGGCACCCGAGATGACATGGATGGGAATTCCCCTCGTCTTCTGGTCATGCCGCAGCAGATCGAAAAGCACCCAGCCATCGATATCCGAAAGTCCGAGATCAAGTGTGATTGCGTCGGGAACGAGCTTGCGGGCCAATGCCAGCGTGCCGGAACCTGCAGTCGACAGAACGCCTTTCAGCCCGGCCGACCGGGCGAGGCCAAGCAGCAACCCGCCAAAGGTCGGATCGTCTTCGACGATCAACACGATCCGATCGGTGGGTAGGATTGAATCGCGGTCGTCGATCAGCTCTGCCGAGGGCGGACTGCTGAGCAGAGCTGTCGCAGCAACCGCCTCCGCCGCCGGAGCCAAGGTCGACTGTACTGTCGTCACGCGGGGGCCGTCGAACGGGATGATGAGGGTAAATGTCGACCCCTTGCCCGGCGTGCTTTCGACCCGCAATTCGCCGCCAAGCAAGCGAGCGATCTCGCGGCTGATCGAGAGCCCAAGGCCGGTGCCGCCATACTTGCGGCTGGTGGTGCCGTCGGCCTGCTGGAAGGCCTCGAAAATCAGCTTCTGTTTGTCTTCTGGAATGCCAATGCCGGTGTCGGTGACGGCGATCGCGAGAGCCTTCACCGGCTGCGTCGCGCCATTGCGGCGGCCGGCCTTTTCAACCCGGAAGTTCAGGCTGACCTCGCCTTCCGAGGTGAATTTGAATGCGTTGGAAAGCAGGTTGAGGACAATCTGCTGCAAGCGTTTCTCATCTGTGCGGACCGTGTCGGGAAGCGCCGGATCGACCTTGATGGTGAAGCCAAGTCCCTTGTCGGCTGCCAGCTGACGAAAAGTTCGTTCCATATGCTGGCGAAGATGCGTCACCGGCATATCGTTGATGTCGATGGAAACAGTGCCCGACTCGATCTTCGACAGATCGAGGATATCGTTGATGAGGCTGAGAAGATCGGTTCCTGCCGAATTGATGGTGCGGGCGAACTCTACCTGTTTTTCGTTGAGGTTGCCGTGCTGGTTGGTCGCCAGCAGGTTTGACAAAATGAGCAGCGAATTGAGCGGCGTGCGCAGTTCGTGGCTCATATTGGCCAGGAATTCGGATTTGTATTTCGACGTGAGCGCAAGTTGCTCGGCTTTCTCCTCCAGCGCGCGTCGCGCCATCTCGATTTCGAGATTCTTGTTTTCGACCTGCTTCTTTTCGTTCTCGAGCAGCTGCGCCTTTTCCTGCAGCTCCTCGTTCGTCGCATGCAGCTCTTCCTGCTTTTTTGTCAGCTCGGTTTGACGCGCTTGCAATTCCGACGTCAGCAGTTGCGACTGCTTGAGCAGGCCCTCCGTGCGCATCGTCGCAGCGATGGTGTTGAGAACGATGCCGACGGATTCCATGAGCTGGTTGAGGAACGACTGGTGTGTGTCACGAAACTCGCCGAACGAGGCGAGCTCGATGACGGCTTTGACTTCATCCTCGAACAGAGCAGGCAGGATGATGACATTGGCTGGCGAGGCGCTGCCAAGACCAGATGTGACCCGAAGGAATTCTGGCGGCACATTGTCCAGCATGATGGCGCGCTTGTCGGCGGCACTTTGCCCAACCAGGCCCTCTCGCAGATCAAGCCGCTGCTTGATGGCAGCTTTGCTCTCGGCGCCATAGGAAGCCGCCAGCTCAAGATAGGATTCCTCCTCGTCGCGATTGGTGACGTAGAACACCCCATACTGGGCGTTCACCAGAGGAGCGAGTTCGGACATGATGAGCCGCGAGACGGTGGCAAGGTCGCGCTCGCCTTGCAGCATGCGCGAAAACCGGGCGAGATTGGTCTTCAACCAGTCCTGCTCGGCATTCTTCAGCGTCTGATCCTTCAGATTGCGGATCATCTCGTTGATGTTGTCTTTTAGCGCGGCGACCTCGCCGGAGGCTTCGACGCTGATCGAACGGGTAAGATCGCCCTTCGTCACCGCCGTCGAAACCTCGGCGATGGCACGCACCTGGGTGGTCAGATTGGCAGCGAGTTGATTGACATTGTCGGTGAGGTCGCGCCAGAGGCCGGCGGCACCTGGCACACGCGCCTGACCACCGAGCTTACCCTCGATGCCCACCTCACGGGCGACGTTGGTCACCTGGTCGGCAAAGGTGGCAAGCGTCTCGATCATGCCGTTGATGGTGTCGGCCAGCAGGGCGATCTCTCCCTTCGCGTCGACCGTCAGTTTGCGCCTGAGATTGCCTTGCGCGACCGCCGTCACGACATCGGCGATGCCGCGCACCTGATTGGTCAAGTTCGTCGCCATCAGGTTGACGTTGTCGGTCAGGTCCTTCCAGGTACCGGCAACACCTTCGACGCGCGCCTGGCCACCAAGCTTGCCCTCGGTGCCAACCTCACGCGCGACTCGGGTGACCTCGCCGGCGAAGGAGTTCAACTGGTCCACCATGGTGTTGATGGTCGACTTGAGCTCCAGGATTTCGCCCTTCACATCAACGGTGATCTTCTTCGACAGGTCGCCGCGCGCCACGGCGGTCGTGACTTCGGCGATGTTGCGCACCTGGCCGGTCAGATTCTCGGCCATCGAGTTCACATTGTCTGTGAGATCCTTCCACGTGCCGGCAACGCCGCGCACCTGCGCCTGGCCTCCCAACTTGCCTTCCGTGCCGACCTCGCGTGCCACGCGCGTGACTTCCGAAGCGAAGGAATTGAGCTGGTCCACCATTGTGTTGATGGTGTCCTTCAGCTCCAGGATCTCGCCGCGGACATCGACGGTGATCTTCTTCGAAAGGTCCCCGAGCGCCACGGCGGTGGTCACCTCGGCGATGTTGCGCACCTGGCCGGTCAGGTTGGCCGCCATGGCGTTGACGTTTTCGGTCAGGTCCTTCCACGTGCCGCCGATGCCGCGCACCTGGGCCTGGCCGCCGAGCTTGCCATCGGAGCCGACCTCGCGCGCCACACGTGTCACTTCCGAAGCGAAGGAATTGAGCTGGTCGACCATCGTGTTGATGACGTCCTTGATCTGCAAGATCTCGCCCAGCGCGTCGACGGTGATCTTCTGGGTCAAGTCGCCGGTCGCGATGGCCGTTGCCACCTTCGACACGTCACGCAACTGCACCGTCAAATTGCCGGCCATGGCGTTGACGTTGTCGGTCAGATCCTTCCAGGTGCCACCGACGCCTTCGACATGCGCCTGGCCACCAAGCTTGCCTTCCGATCCCACTTCGCGGGCCACACGCGTGACCTCAGAGGCGAAGGAGTTCAGTTGGTCGACCATCGTGTTGACGGTGTCCTTGAGCTCCAGGATCTCGCCTTTGACGTCGACGGTGATCTTCTTCGACAGGTCGCCGCGCGCCACGGCGGTGGTGACTTCTGCGATGTTTCGAACCTGGCCAGTCAGGTTGGCGGCCATGAGATTGACGTTGTCCGTCAAATCCTTCCATGTGCCACCGACGCCCCTCACCTCGGCCTGGCCGCCCAGCTTGCCTTCGGTGCCGACCTCGCGCGCCACGCGCGTCACTTCCGAGGCAAAGGAGTTCAGCTGGTCGACCATCGTGTTGATGGTGTCCTTGAGTTCCAGGATTTCGCCTTGCACGGCGACCGTGATCTTCTTCGACAGATCGCCCGACGCGACCGCCGTCGTCACCTCGGCGATATTGCGCACCTGACCGGTCAGGTTCTCGGCCATCGAGTTGACGTTGTCGGTGAGGTCCTTCCAGGTGCCGGCGACGCCGCGCACCTGCGCCTGGCCGCCAAGCTTGCCTTCGGTGCCAACCTCGCGTGCCACGCGCGTGACCTCGCCCGCGAATGAATTCAGCTGGTCCACCATCGTGTTTATCGTGGATTTCAGCTCGAGAATCTCGCCCTTCACGTCGACCGTAATCTTCTTCGACAGGTCGCCCAAAGCCACCGCGGTCGTCACTTCGGCGATGTTGCGCACCTGGCCAGTCAGGTTCTCGGCCATGGAATTCACATTGTCGGTCAGATCCTTCCACGTGCCACCAACACCCTCAACGCGCGCCTGGCCGCCAAGCTTGCCTTCAGTGCCGACCTCGCGCGCCACGCGCGTCACTTCCGAAGCGAAGGAATTAAGCTGGTCCACCATCGTGTTGATGGTGTTCTTCAGTTCGAGGATTTCGCCCTTGACATCGACTGTGATCTTCTTCGACAGGTCGCCCGACGCGACTGCGGTCGTAACCTCCGCGATGTTGCGCACTTGCCCGGTCAGGTTCGTGGCCATCGCGTTGACGTTGTCGGTCAGATCTTTCCACGTGCCGGCGACACCCTTGACCCGGGCCTGGCCGCCGAGCTTGCCTTCCGTACCGACCTCGCGCGCCACGCGCGTCACCTCAGAGGCGAAGGAGGCCAACTGGCCGACCATGGTGTTGACGATCTTGCCGATGCGCAGGAATTCGCCACGCAGCGGTCGGCCGTCAATTTCGACCATCATGGTCTGCGACAGGTCGCCCTTGGCGACGGCGCCGATAACGCGCGCAACCTCAGCCGTTGGCTGAACCATGTCTTCTATGAGATCATTGACTGAACGGACACTGGATTCCCAACTGCCGGTGGCATTGCGAACCCGGCCGCGCTCGCCTATCCGCCCTTCCTTGCCGACGACCCGGCTCAAGCGCTCGAACTCGCGCGTCACTTGGTCGTTGAGGTCAGCGATCTCATTGAAAGTCTCAGCTATCTCGGAATCGAGGCCTTCATAAACATTGTCGATGCGGACGGAGAAATCGCCGCGCCGGAAGGCTTTCAGAGAATTCAGAATGCTTCGACGGTCCAATTGCTTCTTGGATGCCTGCACGGTCACAGCGCCACTCCCAGCCCTATGGATTTATACGGATAAAATTGCCCCCGCGGCCAATGTGGATCGCGCCGCAAGACCCCAAACGCGGCATTTTCCATTTTGTTCCATCGTGCCGTGAATTCCAGGCCGACGATTGCGCCTTGGTTTGAACGCCGGATTCATGATGCGGTTGTGGATTTATCGGGCTTTAGCCGACCACGACACGTCATCGCCGTTTGCCATTGCCAGAGAGGCATGAATTGCGTTGCGCAACTCGGAAGGCGAGGCAGGCTTTGCGACCCATGTCCCTTGAAGGAAAATCGGATCGTGAAAACCCGAATTGGCGTAGCTTGCCGAATGGACGACAAAGGGGATGTTTCGGCGTCAAGCAACGTAGCTATTCGTACGCAATCCCCGTCCGCCAGGCCGATATCCATGACAACAATGTCGGGAGAACTGCCCCTGAACCATTCCAGCGCGTCGACGCAGGACGAAAAGACCCCAGCGATGTCGAACCCCGCGTCGCGCAACATGTCTTCAAGTTCGAGCGCGATAAACGCCTCGTCTTCCAAAATCGCAACGGACCTATGGTGGTCCAATTATCGCAGTCCTTTGCTCTCCGAAGCGATCGGCAGCGCAGCACGCCGCCTGACCGGTTCCACCCGGTGGTCGAAGCTCACGGCAATTTTCTTGCCGGACATGGCATGGACCATAAGCCCGACCAATTCCTCGTCGTCGCAGCGACACTCAGGAAACCTTGCGCGGATTTCATCGACCGCAAACGCCGTCGAGATAATGTCGTCAGCGCGATAGCCAGAGATCACCGCGTAGACTGCGCTATAGGTTTCAAGGTCAATGGCTTCGGTTTTCAGCACATCATCCTCCCTGCGGAAGGCCGACGGCAGAGGCGCCGGATGTCTCGCAAAGATTGCTAGATGCCGGCATCGAGTCTTCGGCGCTGTATCCTGTTCATTCTATGACGGTTGGCCGCGCTGTCGATAGCTCTGCAAGGCTTTGTACGCTTCCAGACACTGATTCACGCGAGCGACCAGATCAGGCAATCGTGCCGTTCATATACGTTTTCCGGTTCACTGTAGTGCCGTCCGCCAACTGAAACAGTCCGCCCGACCAGAATGACGATTGTCGGCCCTTTCACTTGAAGCCCCCCAGATCAGCGAGTGAGTTGTGGCCAACACTCCAAAACCTCCGCCATGCTGGCCGCCTCAATCTGCTCACTGAAGCGGGAATGGTATACTTCCATCAGTGCGTCATGGGTCTGGTCGGCAGAGCTGCAGATGGCATCGGTGACGAGAATGACGCGAAAGCCACGATCGATGGCGCCAAGCACGGTCGCGAGAACGCAAACGTCGGTTTCGCCACCGGTGATCACGAGCGCACGCACGCCGGAGCCACTCAGCAGCGCGTCGAGCCGCCCCTCGGTCCAGGGCGAATAGACATGTTTGTCGACCACCGTCGCCGGCGGTACAAATCGTGCAAGTTGAGGCATCAGCTCGATCAGGCGCGGATCGATGTTGGAAAGGGTTACCTCCGCCCACCGACGATAGTAGTTTGCCCACATTCCCGGCGCCTCGCCCGGGCGGGCGGCAGGAATGAAGCGCGTGAACAGGGTACGGCTGGCATGTCTGGCGACCAGTTCTTCGATCGCCGGGACCACCTTTTCAGCCCACGGCACGGGCCAAGGTCCACCCGGCGCAAACAGGCGCTGCATGTCGACGCACAGATGCAGGCCATCGTCGCCTATTGGTCCGTGAATCAATCCTTGGGCGGCCACTGGTGGATTCCGTCGGGTTTGGGTTACTGGCCTGCCTGCCGCGCTGCATCGGCCTCAGCCACATCAACAGTGTAAAGCAATTCACCGTTTTCGTTGGATACCCTCACAAGCCAGCCGGACAGAGCGTCCGTGCCAGGCTGCAGGTCGGCGAGAAGATCGATTGCGCAGCGGATAGCTTCGGACCGGGCCGCCTCAAGGCTCGCCATCCTCGACGGCGGTATGCGTCGGCTGGTTTCGCCATCGCGATACTCAAAGACATATACGTCGCCGGCGCCGTCGCTTGCAGAGGTTATCTCGACCTGGTCGAAATTGCCGTTGCTGCTCGCGTCATATTCATTGGCTGCGAGATCAAAGGTCGCTGTCTGGACCAGGATTGCCTTTGCGCGGGCAAGCACGTCATCTTCAGCTTGTATCCCGACGTTTGCCATGTCCACCGTAACGCAGTCGCCGCCCTCGCCGCAAAATATCACCCGGCGAACCGACTGCCCGTCTGGCGCCCTGGCATTCACCACTTCGGTCCGAACGACTTGCATGACACTCTCCTGCCTGTGTCTGACAATGTTCATGGTGCGGTTTCGGTTCCTGCGGATGCAGGGCGTCGGCCCGGCTGTCGCGACCGACAGGACTTCCCCGCCGGACATTGACGTGCACCGAGCCCCCGCCGCAGGAACAATTCGAACGGAAAGGCGTTGCCCTAGCTGGAAACGGGATAAGCGCAAAATGGCCGCGCCACGTGCTGCCTGGAAGGGCTTCTTGAAGGTTGGTTCGGTTACTTGCGGCGTGAAGATTGTCGGCGCAACCAGCGAAGCATCCAAGATCCATTTCAAGATTTTGAACCGCAAGGACGGTCTGCCGGTCAGGAGCGTCTACGCCGACGAGGAGACCGGAAAGCTGGTGGATGCAGCGGATCAGGTGAAGGGTTTCGAGATCGAAAAAGACGAATTTCTCCAGATCGAACCTGACGACATAAAGGCGTTGAAGCTGACGTCGAAGCACACGCTCGAAGTCGGCGAATTCGTATCGATTGACGATATCGATACGCGCTATCTCGAGAAGCCCTACTATCTGATCCCGGCCGACGGCGCCGCAATCGAAGCATACGGAGTGATCCGCGATGCCATGAAGAACAAGGGCGTGGCCGCTCGATCCTGCGTGGTGCTCTACCAGCGCGGCCGCGAAGTGCTGATTCAGCCCTATGGCAAGGGCATGGTGATGACCGAGCTTCGCAACCACAACGAAATGGTTTCGGAAAGCACTGTGTTCGATGGATTGGCCAAGCAGAAATACGACCCCGATCTGCTCGAAATCGCCGGCATGCTTATTGACAAAAAAGTGACGACCTTCGATCCCTCGAAATTTGAAGACACCTATGAAGACGCGCTGATCGCCATGATCGATGCAAAGCGCAAAGGCAAGAAGCTGCCGAAGCCCGCACCAAGGCCACAGGAGAATGTCATCAACCTCGCTGAGGTGCTGAAGAAGAGCCTCAAACAGGAAGGGCTGGCGAGATCCACAAAGAGAGCCTCACCGAAACGCAAGACAGCATAGTTGATAACTGCCCAGCCAGAAGGTCCGCACAGCAGCTCCAGCCGCCCTTAATAGCTCGGAACAATTCTCGCGGTTGCCCGTTGGCCACCAAGGACGATGCCTTATGGCCGAGATCAAGAACGTCGACAGGGCAGTCCTCAAAGAGCCAGAGGCAGCGGATGCCAACATTGCGTTCAAAGGAGCCGGAACGCAGGACTCTGATCGGGCGCCGACAAGCCCCAGGACCGCTGGCCATCGGTAAAAATACATGGGGTGTGAAAAGACCCTTTCGCCTCCAGACGCGGCGACGCGCGACCTGTGGCGGGCCGAACCCCACGCCCAAGCGAAACCCGGAGAATAGATGTGCCCCCCAAACCAGAGCCAACCGAAGAGCCGCCAGTGGATGCGCCGACGTGGACGCCGGACATACGCGAGCCTGAGCCGGATCTTCTTCCCGACGAAGTGCCAGTTCCTAATCCGGACGAGAACCGTGATCCGCCAAAGCGAGGCGTGGTGACAGACTGAACAACGAGTTTGGTCCGGCATCCTCCTGCAAAGGCGTTTATCTCGCCGCCGGGTTCAAGATCGCCAGTGAAATGCGACTGGATTTGGCTGCGCCGAATGCTTGACGGATTTGGTCTCGATGGTGTGGACCTGTCGACGCCTCGCCAAGCCTCATTTTCCAAGTATCTGTTCGAACGTGCATTGCTTCGGGCTTTTGTCAGGACGCCATCGCAGAAATTTGGTGCCATGACGGAAACGATCGCCGGTGACATGATCGAACCGCACCTCCGCCACCAGTTCGGGCCGCAATGGCTCCCATTGTCCGCTTCTTTCCGTGCTCCACCGACTGGGACCGCCCGGCGCTTTTCCCGTGAAGCCAGGAGCCGATCGCAAAGCTTCAAGTTGTCGCGTAAGCTTGGCCCTGTCCTCCCGGGCGATGGTCGAAGTGAACCCGACATGGTCGAGTTGCCCCTGGTCATTGTACAGGCCAAGCAACAGGGAGCCGACTTCACGCGAATTCGCCAGGTAGCGGAACCCTCCGACGACACAATCGGCCGTGCGCAGGCGCTTGACTTTGACCATGGCGCGCTCGCCGGGTCGATATTCGTCATCGAGAAGCTTGGCAACGACCCCGTCGGTCGAACCTTGTCCGGATTGGCCAAGCCATCTGCCTGCCGCCGCCAAATCACGCGTCGCCCGAGACAGTTCGAGATCCTTTCGCGCGGCCGACTTTACGAACAGTTCGAGTGCAGCGCGCCGAACCGAGAGCGGCTGCTGCATCAAGGCGCCCTCGGAGGTCGCCAACATGTCAAAGAGGATCAGCTTTGCCGGCGTCGCGACCGACAGTTTCCGGATCCTGCTTTCCGCCGGATGCAGCCGCATCTGCAAGGCGTCGAAAGAAAGAGAGCCTGCAATTTCGATGACGATCTCACCATCGACCACGAACTCTTTTGTTTTCAGTTCATGCAACATCGCGACGACTTCCGGGAAATACCGCCCTAACGGCTTGCCGGATTTTGCACGCAACTCCACGGCCGCGCCGGATTTAAAGGCCAGGCAGCGGAACCCGTCCCATTTGGGTTCGTATTGCCATCGGCCAGCATCGGCCGGCAACGTGTCGGCAGCCTTTGCTTCCATCGGCGCCGTGCTCAACGCCACGCCGAAAGACGATTTTACACTCGTCGGCAGATCGCGAGAGATGGCAGATTCGCCCGTCATGAAAGTTCCGTGGACAACGATGGAGATCGACTCAACGCAGCACTGGTGCCGGCTTTGGAAAAAATCATGCTCCAACAGGGTTAGGTCATGATGAGATTTCAACCAATCTCATCATGACCTGGGACGGTCTACTCGGCAGCCTGCATGTTGATCTTGCTTTCCGCCATTTCGGTGAGCTTGCGATCGGTCGCCTGCTCTTCTTTCAGGTTCTTGGCCAATACGTTGGCGCAGTCACTGCGGCCAAGCTGCTTGGCCCAGGCGATGAGCGTGCCATATCTGGTCATCTCATAGTGTTCGACCGCCTGCGCCGACGCTATCAGCGCCGCGTCTAGAACCTCCTTGTCGTCGACGTCGCCGCTCACATCGTCGGCTTCCTCCAGAATGCCGTCTATCGCCGGGCAGTTGACCTCCTTGGCCTTGACGCCATGCAATTCGAACACCTGTTCGACGCGCTCGATATGGCCTTTGGTCTGCTCGAGGTGTTTTTCGAATCCGGCCTTCAATTGCGGATCGGTTGCCTTGCCGATCATCTTCGGCAGCGCTTTCTCGATCTGCTTTTCGGCGTAATAGATGTCGCGCAGCGTGTGCACGAAGAGATCGTCGAGTGTCTTGATGTCCTTCGAAAAGAAGCCCATGGCCTTACCTTTCATTGTGCAGAAGTTCGGGTTCGGCGGCGGCTTGCCCGCCACCCGCGGAGGCCGGGAACTCGTCCCGGCTTGCTGGTCAACGCACCGGTGCTGGAGGAGTTCCTGATTCCGAGCCGGGCCGTTACTTCTTTTCGAGACGCTGCGATCCATCTCCAAAGGAGCTTTGACCCGATCACACGTTCCATGATCCAGACGACGACCCCAAGGCGCACGCCGGCGCGGAAAAACTGACGGCCAGGAGAGCGGAAACGTGCTCTGCGCCGCAAGCTCTCGCAGGCGATGGCTGCCTCGACAAATGCAATGCCAGCGTCGGGCGCGCACTATTGTCGGGAGAACTCTTGGTCAAGTATGCGAAGGCCCTCTTCATATTTGGCCGCCGACGCTCCGACCTGCCTCGACTGCCAGATGTTGTCCTCCAGATCGGCGCGTTTTACGGGGAGCGCCACTGGGTTCGACGCAGCCCGCCGGACAAAGGCGAAATACTCCTCATCCGGCCTGCGCGACATGGCATCGACCGCCGCGGCAATTGTCGGTCCGAAGCCTGCTTCTTCGAGCTTGGCGCGGTCCAGCCTTCGCCTTTCTCCAGAACGTCATGAAGGTAGGCAACAGTCTTCTGATCGATTGTCTCGACGGCGTCGACGATACGGCGGCAATGCTCGATGTAGGGCCGCCCGGTCTTATCACGCTGCGACGCGTGAACCTCCTCCGCAATCTTTGCCGCCTGGTAGAAAATGCTCATCGCGCCTGTCGTTACCGTGATTGTCTCTGCCTGATGAAACCTATTCGACGATATGTGGCGTGTGTCGCTTGTCCTCGGCAGGATCGACATCGATACGGGCCTTTTCCGGATCGAAAGCGCCGTGACCTGCAATAGCCAGAGCAGCCGCATCGGGCGTTTCGTAGGCCCACATGAAATCGTCGGAAGAACTGCCGACGGCGTGGACACGCCAGTAGGTTGCGGTGCCTTTAAGCGGGCACCGGGTGGTGGTGTCGGTCTTTTCGAAAAGATCGAAATAGATGTCCTCGAAGGGGATATAGAAAACGGGCTCGTGCCCGTCTTCACGCAGGACCTTCGCCCGCTCCGTAGCTGCGACGATGGCGTCGGAAAACCGCACCGTCACCGTGCCGGAAAACGGTTCTATGGCCAATCGGCCAAGGTTTTGCTGTGAAGTTGCGCCTGAAGTTTGCATCTGAATTTCTCCCTGGCGATTTCCGCAAGATCGGTCATGCCTGGAGACGAAATGCGCGGCGGCGCTTCAGGTTCCGGCATGTCCGATGAAGCTGAATGGCAGCCGGCCCTAAAGCGCCTACCGCTTGCCGTATCCAGCAGTTCTCGTTGGTAAGGCGCGGTGAAATGCTCGTCCAACCCATTCGAAGACTTTGGAAGGACGACACGGTCGTCGCTTCCGTGGAGCGTCAGGGCTGGCACCGAAATGATCTTCGCCGCTACTTGCCGGCGGGCGAGTTCGTGGCTGGAGATGCTCCAGCTGTTTGGCCGTCGTCAGCTGCCGCCTCATGTACGGGCTCCGGGGCGGCCTCAGTTGCTGCCAAGTGGGCCGCAAGGTCCCTATAGACCTTGTCCCTGCCGCCATCGTGTTTAGCGATCAGGCCAAGTAGGTCATGACGGCTTAGCTTTGCAATCTTCATTAGGAATTCGAATTCGTGCTTCGGAATCGAGGCTGCTAAGCGATCGAGTTTGGCCCGCCGGGTCTCTTTGGACACATGTGCTCCTACGTATCCAGCCATGCGAGGCACGTACTCGGAGGCCCGCCATTGTCTTGATGGCGGGCCTTCGGGCGGCCGAAGCCGCTAGGTCCATCGGCTACTTGTTGCAATTTTGCACGGTCGAGGTCGTTGCGCCACTTGCAGTGTTGTTATCGATGTCATTGCCTGCGGCGTCCTTGCAACGGTCGGTCATGCCGTTCGATTTTGTAGTCGAGTTTGTGGAATTCGTATCGGTTGGCACGGCCGCATTCCCGCTGCCAGTGCCATTGCCAGCGGCGCCGCCGCTGCCAACAGTTCCAGTACCAGTTCCATTACCCGCGCCAGCCGTGCCGCCAGCACCCGTTCCATTTGTCTGCGCCAGGGCGGAACCGGCCAAGGCAATAGTTAGCACCGACGCGGCTAGAATTTTCTTCAACATTGGAGTCTCCGTGTTTGAATCGCCGAATTGCGATCGCTTTCCCAACGACAGGTTTTTCTCATTGTTCCCGGCGTAATGGATTGTGATCCGCAGCAGCCTTCGTCGAGGTGGACACTCTTGACGGCGCACGAATTGTGATGAGACCTGACAAGGGCAGGATGGGCTTTGTTCAACACCAAAGCGATATGTTGGGCGCGGCTGCATGCATCCGTCGCGGATCGCGATGCGGAATGTGGGCAAGACGGGTTACAACAGAAGCGGCGATCAGAGCTGCGAGCGAACCGGCCTTGATGTTAATCTGACGGTTGAATCTCAAGACCATTCTGACGCAGGAGCAGAACGCATGCCGGCTCGATCCGAAGGATTTACAATCGCTCTGGCTCACAACGGGGATGCACGAACGCAGGCGGCCGCTGCGCTCTATCGACACAACATCGAACAAACCGGAATCGATGACCGGGCAGTGATCGGCGCGGAGCTTACCGACCCCTCGGGAAAGATCTGGGGTGGAATTTGGGGCAGAACGGAACTGGGGCTCCTGTTTCTCGACATGTTCTTCTTGCCTGAAAAATTGCGTGGCCGATCCTATGGATCACAGCTTCTTATGGCGATTGAGGAGGAAGCCGTTAGGCGTGGATGCAAGAGAGCCGTCGTCGAGACGAGCAGTTTCCAGGCGCCTCAATTTTACCGGCATCATGGGTTTGAGGAATTCGGCAAGGTCGAATTCGTTATTCCAGGACACGCCCGCATCTTTCTTCGCAAGAACCTGCAGTAATCTTTGCGGAGGCGCCATCTGCACGAACGGCTGTTCGCCGGCAAAACGCCGGCGCCTTAGCCCTCCCAGCCGTAGCCATCTACTCCCGAAGGTCCTTTTGCCCTTTCCATCCGGGAAGCTCGGTCATCGGGCATAGCAGCCGCGGTCGCGCCGGATCGGAGATATCGAGTTTATCCCAGGGAATGCGGTACAGGCCGTCGCGACGGCGCAGCCGAAACAGGTCGAGCATCGCGATGCCGATGGTCGAAGCCGACAGACGCTCGAACGCGGCGTAGATGCCAACGTGGAATTCAGTAACGACGAGCTCGTCGCCACGCTGTTCGGCGAGAATCTCTTCGATGTGACCGATGCTCTTTCCACGCTGCGAGAGCACGCGTCGCCCGGCAAGATGTTCGAGGTTGACTGTCCTCATCATCACGCTCCTGGGATGCGCCCGATGACATGATCGCGCAACCAGTCCTGCCAGGCGAAAATCGACGTCTCGCCCACCTCGATGTCACATTCGATGTCGAGCCCGTTGTCCTGCACCTTTTTCCACGCAATCCTGTGTGGCACGGCGTGGCGTTTGCCACCCACCCTCGTCGTCAGTTGCGCCATCCATTCCCCGGGCCGCGCGCCAAGGCGGCGCGCCAAAGTGATGGAGCCGAGTTCTATCGCGACAATCCTTGGTGGTTTGCCCCGCCGCAACTCGGCCACCACTCCGTCGACCTTGCCGATCTTGACCCGCCGGCGGTCGAACACCTGCTTGTCCAGGAGATCACGCATCAATTCCATCATGTGCCTCCGAATATCTGCAGCGGAATCGTCACCACGGCGAGCACGAAGGCAAGCGCGATAATGAAGACAACGGCGGCATTCGAAATGATGCCGTTGCGATGTTCGCCGACATAGCGTTCGTCATTCAGCAGGAAGAGAAATGGAACTACCGTCAGCGGAAGGCTCGCCGCCGTTACCGCCATGGAAAAGATGGTCAGCCTCAGTGGGTCGAGGCCAAGCATGATCGGAATGGCGGCCAAAAACAATGATGCCGTATAGACGGCACTGAAGCCCGGATCATCGCGCGGCTTGCGATCCTCGCCCCAGGTCCAGCCAAAGCCCTGTGCCACCAGATATGCCTGTTGCAACCCGACTTCGAGTGCGGCGCCGAAACAGGCAATGGCGAGCGAGGCAACGAATAGAACGAACCCCCAGAAGCCGAATATAGGGATCAGCATCAACGGCAGTTGGTGATAGTCGTCCACCTGGTCGATGCCGCGCGTCGCGAGAACGAGAGCAGCGACGATCAACACGCCGATCGAAATGGCCCCACCGAAGGTCATGCCCAGCCCGGCGATGGCACGATTGGCCCCCAGGTGGCTTTCATCCCATTTGTCCTCAATAGCTCCCGAGGAATAGAACATGAAAAGATAAGGCGATATCGACGCGCCGAGAATGCTGGCCGCCATGAACCAGTAATTGATGGCATCGTGAGCCGGCAGCGAAGGCACGGCGCTGCCAGCGACCGCTGTCCAGTCGGGCTTTAACATCACCGCACCAACCACGAAGCACAGCGTCACGAGGCCGAGGACCGACATGCCTTTCTCGATAAAGCCAAACGTGCCTTTCCACAGCAGCAGCCATGCCAGCAACGCCACCGGCAGTGCCCACCACTGGAAGCCTATGCCGGTGGCAAGTTCGAGTGCGATGGCCACACCGCCGATCTCAGCGGACAGCACCATGAAATTGACGAGAAGGACGACGAGCAACGGCCATAGGAAGACGTTGAACCCAAACCTTTCACGAATGCCCTCTGAGATCGTGTGATGGCTCATCGCGGCGAACCGACCGGCCATTTCAACCAAAAAGATGATGCATATGGTGCCGAGAACTATGGCCCAGATCAGCTGGAATCGGAAGGCGGCACCCGCCTGCGCCGCCGTAGCCATCGACCCGACTTCGAGGAAACCTCCGACACTGGTGACGACGCCAAGCGATATTTCCAGAAGCTTCTTCACGGTTTTGGTCCGAAAGCGCTGGTGTAAGCGGCGGCGAGCGAGCGCATGGCCGCCCGAAGATCCTGTTGTGCGCTTTTCACCTCAGTGCGATTGTTCACCCGCAATCCCGCCTCGGCATGCGCCACCGCCACCGACAAACTGTTGACTGCTGCCGTCAGTCCTGCTCGCCCGGCTGGTTCAGCGGTCTCGGCCGATCGAATTTGCGCCTCGACCTCGGCCAGCGTTTTTCCGACCGAGTGCAGTGCGGCCGTGGCATAGGCGGACGGTGCCGCTCCCTCCACCCAGGCATCCAGCACCATCGATACGGTCTGTGCCGCGGAGGCCGCTGTTCGTGATTGCTGCGCCACCTGATTGGAAGACGAGCATCCGGCCAACCCGGCTAGCATCAGAAGCAAGCACAGGCAGCCAACCGGAAAATGACGGTCGTTACGGGGTACAGCGCGCGTTGGATGCGCCACGCGGATTTCCTCCCCGGCCCGAACCAACTGCGTCCGGCATCAATGATCTAGAGCGCTCGGAGAGCTCGTCAAACGAAACCGACGACGAGCCTGTGAGGTCGGCTAGTCCAACGTAACAAAACGCTCCATCCCGGACAGCCGTTAAAAGGGGGGGCCCGCGCTTCTCTTTGGCGCGGAGAAGCGCGGGCAGATCGGGCTGAGGGGATGACCCGATCGCGCAGCATCAACATGGGAGGGCAACAACGCTGCACGGTTCGAACTTCCAACCGGGCCACTTGTTCCAACTTCAACTGATCCGTTCTGAGTACTCAATCCATGCGTTCGGGGGGCCTTTTTTTGAAGGTAGGCCATCGCGAGTTCTCATGGCGTAGAACGGTTTTTGTCGCAACGGCCCATCCATGAATGCGCGCGACGACCGCGACGACGACCGTCGCCTGACCGTCATGACAGCGCACGATCAATCCAGCGCAAACGCCACGGAACAATTGTGCCCGCTCGTGGTTCCGATGGCACGAAGATGGAGGATATGATGACGGACGCCAAACTCGCTGTGGTGACCGGCGCCTCGAGTGGCATCGGAAGGGAACTCGCAAAGCTGTGCGCTAAAGACGGTTACGACCTGATCATCGCCGCCGACGAGCCGGCTATCCGGCAGGCGGCAGAGGCACTTGAGACCCGCAATGTAACGGTCGAAGCCATTGAGGCCGATCTGGCGACCGTCGAGGGCGCCGATCGGTTGATCTCCCAGATCGGCGATCGCGATATCGACCTGTTGTTTCTCAATGCGGGACGCGGGCTCGGCAACGGCTTCGTCGACCAGGACTGGCGAAAAGTCCGCCGGATCATCGACACCAATGTCACTGGAACGGTCTATCTGGCGCATGAACTCGGCGCCAAGATGGCCCGGCGAGGCCGCGGGCGCATCCTGTTCACCGGATCGATCGCCGGCTTCATGCCCGGCACATTCCAGGCCGTCTACAACGGCACGAAGGCGTTCATCGATTCCTTCTCGATCGCGCTCCGCCATGAGCTGAAAGATAGCGGCGTGACGGTCACCGTGCTGATGCCCGGCCCCACGCAGACGCGATTCTTCGAGCGCGCTGAAATGATGGATACCAAGGTCGGCTCCGATAAAAAGGACAATCCGGCCGATGTCGCCAAGACGGGTTACGAGGCGATGATGGCCGGTGATGAACAGGTCGTCAGCGGTTGGAAAAACAAGCTGCAGGTCGCCGCCGCGCATGTCACGCCGGCAGGCACCTTGGCCGAACAGCACCGTAGGATGGCCGAGCCTGGGTCGGCGTCCAGCGACTGAGCTGATATTTCGCGTCATCAAACGGGCTGGCATTCGCAGAGACCGCATGTGCTGCGCGAGGCAATCTATCGCTGCCGCAAGGCGGCACCATCTCGGTTCCCGGCGTCTGTGTTGGCCTGGTCGATCACATCCCGTTTGGCGGCGATGAATGAGGGACCGGCTTTCCGGATGGGCCAGACGCATACGCAACGCCACCTGGAACCTTTATTGGCCATGGTCCAGAACGGCGCAATCGATCCCTCCTTGTGATTACCCCCGGGCCGATCTGAAAGCAGGGCCGGATCCCTACAAGACGTTCCGCGACAAGCAGGATGGCTGTATCAAAGTCGTGACGCGGCCTCACAGCTAAGACGGGCAAGGCGACCGACACTCACTGCAATCACAAGGGAACATTCGCGTCGACGGCCGGTTAGGTGCCACTTCCGTAACGGTCACCTGCCGTCAAAGCGAGCCCATGATGAACCACGACCAGCATGACTATGTACCAGACGCAGCGCGCAGACTTGTCGTCGGAAGCATGGCGGGAGGAATTCTCGCCGCTTATGCTTCCACGGCGTCAGCCGATACGGGAACAGTGCCTGCTAAAGCAGGCCCTGCGAGCCCGATGCTCAAACAGAATCCGGTGACGCAATATCCCCAGCCGCCGTTCAAGCCACAGGAACAGAAGTGGCCGGGTTTGGCCAGCAAGATGGTGCCGCGCCCGGATCACGGCGAAACGACCTACAAGGGATCAGGCAGGCTTGCCGGCCGCAAAGCGCTGATAACCGGCGGCGATTCCGGTATTGGTCGTGCGGCGGCGATTGCATTCGCGCGCGAGCGTGCGGACGTTGCTTTCGGCTACCTCCCCGAAGAACAGGAAGACGCCGACGAACTGGTGGACCTAATAAAAGCGGCAGGTCAAAAGGCTTGCCGGCGATATCCGCAATGAGGCCTTTTGCAGAAAGCTGGTCGATGAAGCAGCAACGCCCCTCGGCGGTCTCGACATCCTGGTCAGCAACGCTGCCCGCCTCACTCGAGTCCACGGTCCTCAAAAAGGGCCGCCAAGGCCACCGCTCCTTAGGCGTGGTGGGCTTTCAGACTGTCTACAGGAGGAACCAATGGCTGGCGATGAAATAGAAAGAAGGCGACTGCAGATGTTGATCGAACAATATCTGGAGACCCGTAAGCGACGGCACGATTTCGTGTCGATCGCGAATGCCGAACTCGCGATCAAGGCGGTCATGCCGCATTGCCCGGTGTCAAACGCAGCGTTGGCAGAGATGATTGCCGCTGGCGCCGTCACTTACGGCCTTGGCGTCCTATTCGACGCGAAGCAAACCGAGGGCGAACTGCCCGTTGTTTGCTAGGCTCATCGCCTGACCAATCGTCGCGCGGTCGCGAAGTTTCGCCCAGCTCTGGAATACGCCAGACCGGGAGCATGCCAATCGTGCCGGCCGGATCGCAGGCACTTGCCGGCGACGTCGTCTCGGGCCTGGACCCGAATGTCGTCGCATATCTGATGAAAAACCAGTGTCTTTGTGCAGTTACCGGGCTTCTCGTTGGGTTGGCACCGTTCCGCTGTCCTGGTGTCTTGCCAAAGCTGTCGGTTGAACACCGAGCATATTTCGCACGGCCTCGACCAGCGCAGCAGCCCACACGGGTTTTGACAGCATCTTGTGATGACGCAAATCTTGCGGGATGTCGGATGCCGTGTACCCACTGACGAAAACAAACGGAATTCCGCGTTGCGCTAGAAGAGGGACAAGGGCAGCGCTGGTCTCGCCGCCGAGACCAATGTCCAGGACCGCAGCAGATATGACTTCACTCTCGATCAGCTTTTTCGCGCGAGCAACGGACGGCACTGGCCCGGCGATGGCGAAGCCGGCCTCTTCCAGGATTGCGCGGTGCTCCTCCGCGACCAGCCATTCATCTTCGACGACAAGGATACGAGATGCAGTCACGTTTCGCTCTCCCGATGATCAAACGGAAACTCAATCCGCAAGCTCAAACCATCGGAACCGAAAGATGTTTCAAAATTTCCGCCAAGCCGATACTCAATTTCGCCCTTCACCAGCGAAAGACCAAATCCCGTCTTCTCAGGCGGACTGACAGCGGGACCGCCGCTTTCTAACCATTCGAGCTGAAAACCGTGATCCGACGCCGACCAAGTCACGGACACCACGCCGTTTGGCACGGACAAGGCGCCATATTTTCCAGCATTCGTGGCAAGTTCATGGATCACCATGCCAAGCGACAGGCCCTGCTGAGGCTTGAGCCGAATGTCCTCGCCTGTGGTGTTGATGCGTTCCAGCCCGAACGGCTCGACTTCCTGCCGCACGATTTCCTCGACCGAGACCTCTTTCCAGCTTTCGCGCGAGAGCACTCCGTAGGCCCGCGCCATGGCGCGCAGGCGACCGATGAGCGCTTCGGCGAAAGCCTCCGAAGAGGGAGCATTTTTCAGGGTCTGACTGGCAATGCTGACCGTAACAGCCAGCATGTTCTTGACCCGATGGTTGAGTTCCGAGATCAATACCCGCTGGTGGGCTTCGGCTTCAGCCATGGTCGTCACATCGACAAAGGTCACCACCACGCCCTGGATTTTCCGCGCGCTGTCGCGGTAGGGGATCAGCCGCACGAGATAGTGGATGCCGTTGCTATCGCGCGGCAGCTGGTGCTCGATCATCTCGCCGGCCCTGAAAACCTGGGCAATATGGTCGCGCAGGTGCGGATAATCGAGCCGGCTGGCAAGATCGGTCAGCGGTCTTCCGATGTCGGTCGGCAGCAAGTTGAAGAACGAAGACGCCGCCGGCGTGAAGCTGCGGATAACCAGCTTGGTATCGAGAAAAACAGTCGCGATCTGTGTGCTCTCGAACAGGTTCTTCAGATCGCTGTTGGCACGATCGAGATCCTCGATCTTGGAAACCAGTTCGGCATTGATGGTGTTCAATTCCTCATTGAGGGACTGCATTTCTTCCTTGGAGGCCTCGAGCTCCTCATTGGAGGACTGGGCTTCTTCGTTGACCGAGACGAGTTCCTCATTGGAAGATTTCAACTCCTCCAACGCGGTCTCATATTCTTCGATCGTCGATTGCAGGCGCTCGCGCGTATCGCGGAGCTCGCGTTCGAAATCAGCAATCCCGGATGGCTGACGAACCTTTAGAGCCTCCAGCCGCGGCTGCGGCTGGCCCACCGGTTCGAACAGGACGAGAAACAGCGGCTCGCCGCTGCCGCGATCAACCAAGGGCTCGATCGTCAATGTGACGAACTGGACCCGATCTTCATCTTCTTCAATGGCTATCGCTTCGCGCACAACCGTGCGCCGGCCTTCGGCCGCTTCCCGCAAAGCGCCGCGCAGTTCCAGACGCAGGCCGCTGCGTGCCATTGTGAGCAATTGTCTGCTCGGCACCCCTTGCGGCGGCTCGAGATATTTGCCGGTTCTGACCGAGTAATAGACGACATCTCCATCACCATTGATGACGACATGGGCCGGAGCGTAGCGTTCGAGAACATGGGCTTCAACGGTTTGCCTTAGGGAATAAGACAAGCCGCGGCGGGCATGAGTGTCATTGGCGCTGGAAAAGTTGCTTGCAGGCGCAGCATTCAACAAGATCGGCAGCCGCGGCGGCGCCGTATGTTCTCGTGCCTTGAATATCCGTTGTTTCTTGTCGACCGGTGCAAACAGATCGGCATGCTGGCTTATGCTCTCGGAGGTGCCAAGGAACAGATAGCCGCCGGGCTTCAGCGAATAGTGGAAGGTCGGAATAACCTGCTTTTGCACATCGGGGCCGAAATAGATCAGCAGGTTCCGGCACGACACCATGTCCATGCGCGAGAAGGGTGGATCGCGGATGACGCTGTGCGCCGAGAAGATGCAGAGATCACGTACGCTCTTGCTCAAGATGAAACTTGTGCCGTCATTGCTGAAGAAGCGTTCGCGACGTTCAGGCGAAACGCCCGCAAGCAATGACTCCGGATAGCGCGCCGAACGTGCGATGCCCAACGCCGCGTCATCGATGTCCGTGGCGAAAATCTGGATGCGCGGCACAGCCGAAAGTGTATCCATATGCTCGCGCATCAGCATTCCGATCGAGAAGACTTCCTCGCCGGTTGCGCAGCCGGGCACCCAGACGCGGATCGTATCGTTGGCGTCCTTGCCTTCGAAAAGTTTGGGGATGACGGTTTCTTCCAGGGTCTTGAAAGCGTCCGTATCGCGGAAGAAATTTGTCACGTTGATCAGCAGGTCGCGAAACAGCGACCGCACTTCCTCCGCATTTGAACGAAGCAACTCTATATAGGCATCGATCGCGGTGTTCTGTGTTATTTGCATGCGTCGCCTGACGCGGCGCAAGAACGTCTTGGCCTTGTAGCCCGAGAAATCATGTCCCGAATGGCTGCGCAGGATCGCGTAGATTTCTTCCTGGCCCTTGCGGAGTTTCAAAGCACTGGCCTTGCCATCGTCAGCTTCAAGCTCGTCGAGCAGTTCAAAGCTGTGGGCAAATTCCATGAGTTTCGCACCCATCTCATCGGCCGGGATGGCGATATCGATCAGACCGGAACTGATCGCGCTGCGCGGCATGTCGGGATTGCTCGGACCCGACTCGTCGGAGAGTTGCGCCAGCGTCAGGCCGCCATGCTCCTTGATTGCCTTGATGCCCAACGTACCGTCGGAATCGCCGCCCGACAGGACGACGCCGACGGCGTATTCGCCCTGATCCTCGGCCAGCGCGCTGAAAAAGATATCGATGGGCTTGCGCTCCCTGGACACCGAATTCGGTTGGCGCAGCTTTAGGCTGGAATTTTCGATGGTGAGGATCGCGTTGTGCGGCATCACATAGACGGTGTCAGGATGGATATCCATTGCATCTTCAGCGACACGAACCGGAATTCCGGTGTAAAGCGCAATCACTTCGTGCAGCAGACTTTCCCGTTCCGGGCTGAGATGCGTGACGATCACGAACGCCATCCCGCTCGAAGACGGCATCCCGCGAAAAAATCCCTCCATGGCGGCAATGCCGCCCGCAGAGGCGCCAATACCGACTATGGGGAACCTCGGCAGCTTTTGCATCAATTGTCCTGCTTCAGTGAAATGCAACGCGGCAGCGCTGATTTCGATCCAATGTGTAAACCGTTCCTGGTCGAATTCCCATCCCGCACCGCCGATAGCCACGGAACCGATGGACGCGACCGCCGTTTAAAGCCCGGAGGGCTGCTATGTTATTAGGCATGCGAATTCTGCTCGTCGAGGACGAATTCTTGCTGGCAAGCGAACTTGCCTCTTATTTCAGCGATTGTGGGGCGACCGTTTTGGGGCCGGTGTCGTCAGTCAGCCGGGCTCGACGATATATCGATTCAGCGGACGGGGCGGTGCTGGACATCGATCTTAACGGTGAGACTGTTTTTCCCCTCGCCGATGAGCTGACGGACAGAGGCATCCCGTTCGTATTCTTCTCCGGAAACGATCAGATCACCCTGCCGGAGCGGTTCCGGTACACCCAAAACCTCTCCAAGCCGGCCGGGTTCAGGACGGTTGCCGGGATCCTCGCCGCGCAATCAACAGCGCTTGGTGAAGACAATGTTTTCCGCGCTCTTCCAAAACTGAGGCTGTCCGCGCGGCTGCTGCTGGGCGACCCACAGGCGGCCGATCGCCTCGTCGAACGGACATTGAAGGCGGCGCTGGAGGAGCGGTTGTCGACGCGGCATGACCTTCCCTTGAGCGAATGGCTCAATACACTCATGGAGGAGGTGCTCCGCAACGACAGGTCTGGCATCATGAATTAAGATTGTCCGATAGTTTGCCGCAGGCCGCCCTGTCGACCGCCCCCGCTACGGTACCCCTCCCCAAGAGCGCTTCGCTTCGTCTTGCAAATACGGCCGCATTCCTGCTAGAAATCCTCGTGGCCAAACCTCCGCAAACCAAACCTGACTCATTCCGCGATCCTGTTGAGGGCGACGCACTCGCAGCGCTGCTCGACGAAATCGCGGAAGAGGAAACACCTGAACGGCTGTTGAAGCTCGCCCTTGAGCTGCAGCAGCAACTGCTGTTGTCAAAGCAGCTGAAAAATCCCAACTGAACGGCCTGCAGCTAGGCATCTTGATGTGCCTCGAGTTCCACGATGGCGTGATCGCCTCGTTCGCCAGACCGATGCTGCTGCGGTAATCTTTCTGCGCTCGATGTGGGCGAAACCCAGTCTCAATAGCTCAGCGGTTCCTGCGCCCAGAAGGCCCTGATCCCATCATGACGCCGATGAGACGACCAGGAAGATCAGGCCAACTTGGGTCGCAGCCCAAGGTCGATCACTGCTGCCCTGGCATCTCGGTATTTTCTTGCGGGTTCTTTTTAACGCCGGGCGCGGGTGATGTCTCGGCGGGGGCATTGCCGCCTTGGTTCTGTTCCGGGGTGCGCTTTACTGGCGATGTCTGCCACGATCCGCCTGAAAGGGGTATGAACACAAAGAAGGCTAGCAGTGCGACGAAGATCACAGCCGCAATGACGACGCCCCACCCGAGTACATTTCGGGTGCCACGCTGTTCTTCCTTCCGGGACACATGCTCCGTCATCACTGGACTCCTTTGTGTCATTCGATGAAGTACAAATTTATCGTGCAGATCGACCGCACGGTCTGCTCTTCCCCGACGCGTGCCGCCGGCACAGCCGAAGAAGCTGAAGCTAATCTTCTCCAGCTTTTCGGCTGCCTGGTTTGGCGGCCCGCTTTGGGGCTTTCGGCACTGCCGGTTTCCGCTCGGGTGCAGGCGGATTGATCGCCTCGTGCGCCAAACGGGCTTTGCGCAATCGCGCCGTTTTCTCTTCCCGCGCCTTGCGCTCGGCTTCCATTACGCCTTGTGCGTAGAGGGTGGCTCGTGCGTCTCTGTCGTTTGCGGATCCACTGGCCGCCATAGTCAGCCCTCCGCCTTGTAATTTCTTGCTTCCTTCTTGGCGCCGTCTTTGCCGTGCTCGGCTGCAAGCTCTTTGGCCTGCCCGGGTGACACGTCGGTGGCTTCGGCCAACTTGATTGCCTCTTGTTCAGAGAGATCACTGTCCTTTCCCCCGGGGTTCCTTGTCATGGCAGATCTCCTATCAGAGCCCAAACGACCGGACCGGCGGTGTGTTCCGTGGAACCTTCGATAGTCCACCGATTGAGGCGGGCTATCGCGCTTCCGGCAACGAGCGAAAAGTTTCTGATGCGGGCTGACAAGGTACATGATCAGCTTCAAGGCCTTTCGAACTGCTAGGCAAGCCGGGTTATGGCCGGGCTATGACCGTGTGGGAACGCGTGACACACGGACGGGTTCAGGCATCGATGCCAGGCGCTAGTTCTCACCCGCGAGCGTGGCGAGAAATGACCGCCGCCATTCTGCTGCGTCATTGCGCGTGATGCGCTTGAGCAGTGCACTATGCCTTGCAATTCTTTCCTCAAGCGGCATCGCGAGCGCTTTTGCGATCGCATCGGCAACCTCGTCGACCGCATACGGGTTTACGATCAAGGATTCGGCAAGTTCTTCGGCCGCACCTGCAAAACGCGACAACACCAGCACTCCGGGATCGGCTTCGTCCTGCGCGGCTATGTATTCCTTGGCGACGAGGTTCATTCCGTCACGCAGGGGCGTGACCAATCCGACCTGGCTAGCGCGCAACAGGCCAGCAAGCCGAGAGCGTGATACGGCACGGTGGATGTAGCGGATCGGGGTCCAAGCCAAATCCGCGTATCTTCCGTTGACCGCGCCGGCGGTTGCCTCAAGCTGGGCCCGGATGTCGGCATAGGCGCTGACCTCCTCGCGCGTCGGCGACGCAATCTGCAAATAGGTTGCCGCCCGCTCTTGTTCCGGATGCCTTTCCAAAAGACGCGCGAAAGCCTGCATGCGGCCGGGGAGACCCTTGGAGTAGTCCAGCCGATCGACGCCGATGATTTGCTTGATGCCCAGAATCTGGCGGCGCATGGAATCGATCTGCACATCCTCCGCCGCCTCATTGGCCATGCGTGCGATTGAATCGACGTCGATGCCTATCGGAAAACACCTCGATAACACCGTGCGGCCGTTCATCTCAGCCGAACCATTGATATCAAAAGTAGTGGAGTTGGCCGCCTGCACTGAGCGCCGGAAATTCCCCACGTCCGTTTCGGTCTGGAATCCCACGACGTCATATTGAAGCAGATCATCGATGAGTTCTTCATGGTCGGGCGTGGCTACAAACAAGTCAGGCGGCGGGAACGGTATGTGAAGAAAGAAACCGATCCGATTCCGGACTCCCAGCCGCCGCAACTGGGCGGCCAAGGGGATAAGGTGGTAGTCGTGAACCCACACCAGGTCGTCGTTGCCCGACAGCAGTCCTGCGAGCGCCTTCGCGAACCGCGCATTGATCTGCCGGTAGGCGTATAGAAACTCTGCCCGGTGGTTCACCAGGTCGAGTCGGTAATGAAAAAGCGGCCACAGCGTGCTGTTGGCATAGCCATTGTAATAGAGCGAATACTCCTCATACGGCAGGGTAAGCGCAGCGGTCTCGATCTTTCCCACGCGTTCCAAGCGGATCAGCGGTTCGTCGCTCGCGGCGTAGTCCTGATACTCAGCGCTTGCTCCTAGCCACAGGCCTCCACGCTCGGCCAACGCATCCCCGATGCCTACAGCAAGTCCGCCGGCTTGCGACAGATCGCGAATGTTCCCCAGCCTGTTCGAGACGACAACCAGACGACGCGGGATGGCGCGATCGCCAGTTAGCTCAGCCTCCCCACCTAAGGCGTCGCGCTCAAGGGGATCACCAACCGTTTGCGAGGCCTCGTTGAAAATTTCATCCGGTCGCTGCAACAAGAGCAAATCCTGAGCGTGAAGATCGCTTGGGGAACGGTCCGCGCGTGCGATTGTTCCCGACGTAAGTGTCCAGCCGGACTCGCTGGATCACATTCTCGGCCCGCTCGGCGCCTTTTTCAGCGGCTCTCGCAGGATCGTCGTCGGACGCACCGGTGATGAGACCCCGATCCAGCACGCCGAGCAGCCGCTTTGGCGACGGCCGGACTTACCGCTTTGGTATTCATGCTGCCGGATCCCCTGCCCTGTCATATCAACTCCCCACCTTGGCAAACGCCCCAAGTGACCAAACCGTCAGTCCACCTCGATTACCTTGCGCGTCGGCTTTCGTTGGCGGGGCGGCTGCTTTGCGGCTACGGGCGCGGGCGGGGTCTGCGCTATCGATGCCTCCAACAACTGTCGCTGTTCTCTAAGCCGCGCCGTCTTGGCTTCCCTGGCATGCCGCTCCGCTTCCAACAGCAACTTGGCTTCTCGATCCGCCCTCTCGATCTTTTCCCTGTCGACGCGTCGTGTTTTCAAGGTCGCCTCCTTTGGTCAGACGGCGAACAAAGTGCGGACCTGAAAAAATGTTCCCAACAAATTAAGGCCTGATCTGCCTCAAATGATATTGACCAGCAGCCCGCCGGTTGCGCGCATCTGCGGCTCTGTGACGTCCAAAGGAACTGCTTGCCGTCCGCGGCGTTACGCCACCACGCTGGCCGGAAGATTACCATGGACGACAAACCCCGAACGACGATCAGAAAACCGGCCCGGATTGATCGAGGGCATTGCTTTTGCGGAGCCATCACAGCTGAATTCAGTGGCGATCCCTTTTGGATTTGTTTCGACCACGACGATGACTGCCGACGAGCGATCGGCAGCCCACTGACGATCTGGATTGGCTATCGTCCGGATCAGGTCGATTGGCTCGGCTCCAAACCAAAAACATTTTCGAAAACCAGGGGCGTCGTGCGCTCCTTCTGTTCGGAATGTGGCACCTCGATTGGGTACACCGATGAAGGCTTGCCAAATGAGTTCTACATCTCGATCGGATTCATGGACGCGCCCGAGAAGTTCCATCCCCAAGCTCAAGCCTATTGGGAAATGCGGCTGCCGTTTATCAGGATGGATGACGGTTTGCCTCGCGTCGAGGGCTACACCCGGGCGCGCGACCCCACCCTGGGCAATCCCAGAGACCGGTGAGGCAGGAGGTTGGACTTTGGGCCGCGTACCTGCAAGCCAGCGCGAACCGACGTCGTCATGCGGCGAGCTTCGCTGAACCAATCCGTTTGATGGCACTGCTGATCGACCGTTCGCCATCGTCGTAGTCAGCCCAGGCGACGGTCTTTTTCAGGTGGCCCGGGACCGTGCGAACGGTGTATTTTTTCGGATCGAGATCCGCCTTCACCTGACTCCAGGTCAGCGGCATGGATACAGTCGCGCCTTCCCTGGCGCGAGGGGAGAGAGGGGCGACGGCTGTCGCCATGCGATCATTCCTGAGATAGTCGAGAAAAATCCGGGATGTCCGCAGCTTCTTGGCCATGTTGACGAGGTAGAGATCCGGGCTGTCTGCCGCCATCTGGATGCAGACGGCCTTTGCGAAGGCCTTGGCCTCGGCCCATGTCGTCTTGCTGCGTTGGGCCGCCAATGGCGTCACGACATGCAAGCCTTTGCCGCCCGTGGTTTTGCAGAAGCTCACCAAGCCCAGATCTTCGAGACGATCGCGCATTTCCTTGGCTGCCGCGACCACCTTCGCAAAAGGGACTTCCGGACCGGGGTCAAGGTCGAAGACAAGTCGGCCAGGTATTTCGGGATGACCCGGCTGGCAATTCCAGGGGTGAAGCTCAAGGCCGCCTATCTGGGCGATCGCGGCCAGACCCTCGACGCGGTCGATTTGCAGATACGGTTTGTGATCGCCGAAGACTTTTACCAGCTCCAGCAGATTGGATGTGCCTGGCATTGCGTGGCGCTGGAAAAACTGCTCGCCGGCGTAGCCATCCGGCGCGCGCACGAGTGAACAGGGACGACCTTTGATATGTCTGATCATCCAGGGACCAACGGTCTCGAAATATTCTGCAAGATCGAGCTTGTCGACGGGCTGACCGTCGCCGGCATTCGGCCAAAGCGGCTTGTCCGGCTTGGAAATGATGACGCCCATGACAACCGGGCTTTTTCCTGTCTTGCCAGTCACCTTGGCAGGGTCGGCAATCGGCGTCTCTTGAGGATCAGCTGGACGCTCGGCCTCGACGTCTTTTGCGGGCTTGTCTTCACGCAGGCCTTTGAAGGCGGCCTGCCGGATATTGCCACCCCCGGTCCAGCCGGCGAACTCGATTTCCGCGACCAATTCCGGCTTCGTCCAGAAGACGGTTGAATTCCTTTTCGGTGCGCCATCGCCGGTAAACGGCGACGTCGCGGCTTTCATCTCCTGCAGCCTGGGCATCAGCTGCTTGACCTTTGCCTCGCTGAACCCGGTCCCCACACGGCCGATATAGGCGAAATGTTCACCGCGATTGACGCCGACGAGCAATGACCGGAATTTGCCGTTGGTCGTCGACCAGCCGCCGATGACCACCTCATGCCCGGCGCGGCATTTCGATTTGGCCCAGGTGTCGGTCCTCCCCGAAACATAGGTTGCATCGGCCCTCTTGGAGACAATCCCCTCAAGCGAAAGGCGACAGGCAGAACGCAGCACCGCGTCGCCGCCATTGCTGAAGTGCTCGACATAGCGGATGAGATTTTGCTCGCCGCGATCGACTTCGCCGAGCATCTCGCTCAGACGTTCCTTCCGTTGTGAGAGAGGCATCTTTCGCAGATCGACGCCATTTGCGAAGAGCAGGTCAAAGGCAAAGTAGATCAGGTCCTTCGTCCGGCGCTCCGACAGCGCTGCCTGCAGTGCGGCAAAATCGGGCGCGCCGTTCTCGCCAAGCGCTACGATCTCGCCGTCGATGATGACGTTGGGAAGACTGGCGGCCTCCTTTGCGATGGCGCCAAATTTCTCCGTCCAGTCAAGACCCTTGCGGGTCCTAAGCGCGATGTCCTTGTCTTCCACGCGCAACTGGACGCGATAACCGTCAAACTTGATTTCGTGAACCCAGTTCGTCCCGGCCGGCGGCCGGGAAAGCGTTGCGCAAAGCTGTGGTGGGATGAAGTCGGGCATCTTCGCCGCTGAGGCACCAGCGGCTCGCTTCGGCCGCGGAGCAGGCTTTGCCGACTTGGCGGCGCGCTTGTCGGCATGGCCGCGCTTGCTGTCCCAAACGGCATCCGCATCGGCCAACGATGAACCTTTCATCATGAACGGCTTCGGACCTGCCCCCTTTCCCGCTGCAATCCTTTCCATGCTCCGACCGGAGGCGACGGATCGGTCCTGAGCCAGCACCGCATCGCCATTGCCCTCTGTCGCGTATTTGTCGCGGTGTTTGATCAGCAGCCAGTTGGTCCGCTTCCCGCCATTGCGGTCATGCTTCATGCGCACGAGGACGAAGCTTCCATGCAGGCGCTTGCCCTGCAGCGTGAATTTCAGGTCGCCTTTTTCCAACGCCTTTTCGGGAGACATGGCGCCTTCCGGTTCCCAATATCCGCGATCCCACAACTGCACCGTGCCGCCACCATATTGTCCTTTGGGAATCGTGCCTTCGAAGTCGCCGTACTCCAGCGGGTGGTCCTCAACCTCCACGGCAAGTCGTTTGTCGTGAGGATCCAGTGATGGACCTTTGGTCACAGCCCATGATTTGAAGACCCCGCCAAGCTCGAGGCGAAGATCATAGTGCAGCCGCGTGGCCGCGTGTTTTTGGATGACGAACCGAAGTCGATTCGAACCCGCAATCGAGCTTTCGCCGCTGGGCTCTTTCGTCTTCGCGAAATCCCTTTTGGCCCGGTAGGTGGAAAGCTCGCCCGTTTTCATGGAAGTGCCCCGACTAATGACGCAACGCCGAACTCAACGCAGTGGGTGAGATTTGGTTCGGTTCATAGCCGAGACGGCGCCGATGCTGCTTTTCCGCTTCAGAGTGGCATCGCCGTCAAATGTAGGCATTCACGGAGATTACACGTGATGTCGTCACCGCTGACGTTAAGGTTCCTTGGTTTGCCCAACCATTTTTGCAAGCTCTGGAAATGGTGGGATGTCCAGTTCGCCTTGCGCGTTGTTTGCGATCTGCAGAAGCCGGATCGGGAAGCAGATCGCGTCACGGTTGGCCGGTGACATATCTTCGTAGGTCCGCTCGTCACTTGTCATGGACGCCTCTGCCTTTCGCAGGGCGGTATCGATCTCGTCAATTGACAGCAGACCTTTGTGAACGAGCAGATTGTTGATTGACGCGACCGCCATCATCAACCCTTCAAGCTGAAGATTGGCAACGTTCATGGCTTGACCGTGTTTCCGCCGCCCGGCCTCGCCGGGGCGTTCTGGCCATCGGATTGGTGCGTCTTGTCATCCACCTCATTGACTGGCCGCGTCAGACCGACCCCACTCTTGGGTTTCTTGTTGCCGGCCGCATCCTGAGAGAACGCATCCGAAGGATCAGGACCTGTTCTAGCCGGGTACTTCGTTGCGCCGGTCTCGCGATGGTTTTCATTATCAGGCATTTTTTGATCACTCCAATCGGATGACCGATAACCATTACGAGCCCGGCGAGTTCCGGCGCCGCATGGAACATTTCTGGCCGTTGGTGCAGAGACAAGCGGGCGTGTCTCGGCAATCGCGCCTCGCGCACTGGCGGCAGGTCTCGCTTTCGTTGCCGACAGCACTAGGTTGCTCGTTGAGGTAAAAGGAATTCCCCATGCGGGTGGCACGCGAAGCCTGGGTTCTTGGCAAGGAGAGCATCCTCGGATTCATCAACGACAATGCCCTCAGCCACGGTGCGGCGATGGCGTTCTATGCCGTTACGTCCCTGGCCCCGATCTTGTTGATCGTTGTTGCGATTGCTGGACTTGTCTTTGGGCATGAAGCAGCTCAACTCGCTCTGTCGGCCGAAATCGCAGGCGTGATGGGATCGCAAACCGGCGACCTTCTGCGCAGCACCATCGAAAGCGCTTCTCACAGAACCGCCGGCACTCTTGCCACCTTGGTGGGCATCGTCACCCTCTTCGTGACAGCCTCCGGGGTGTTTGGCGAAATGCAGCTTTCGCTCAACACAATCTGGAAGATTGACCCACCACCCATGTCTGTGTCGCGATTGGTGCGGGCGCGGGCGGCCAGCCTGGGTCTGGTTGCAGCGTTGGGATTTCTACTGCTTGTGTCGTTGGCGGCGAGTGCCGCCATTTCCGCGCTTGGCGCTGTCATCAACGCCCATCTGCCGTTCGGCACGATCATTCTCGCGTCGATAAACGGCATTGTATCATTCGTGCTGATTTCCGCTCTGTTTGCCGCGATCTTCAAGATCCTGCCGGACCGGTCGCTCGCTTGGCGCGATGTCGCAATTGGCGCGGCAGTGACCGCTTTGCTCTTCACCATCGGCAAGTCGCTGATTGGCTGGTATATCGGAACCAGCGCGATCGCATCCTCCTATGGCGCGGCGGGTGCACTGCTGGTCGTGCTGCTTTGGGTTTACTATTCGTCTGAGATATTCCTGCTCGGCGCCGAGTTCACGCGGGCCTATTCCGTCCGTCTCGGCAGTCGGTCCGACCTTCAACCGATAGTGGAGGCAGAGAGCCCGTCGCGACAGACATCGAACCCTGGGCCAACCATCCAGCGCGAGGTGCAGGCCTGGATTGTGATCACGGGTTTGCTGACCTTCGTGGCGACACGGGTCTGGCCATCGCGGCGATCTTAGCTGCTTCCCACCAATTCTGTTTCTTTGGAACGCAACCCGGACACCGGAATTGCATAGGAACAGGAGGTTGCCCATGCCAAAATTCCGCTTTGAGACGACAGTATCCGGCCAGACTACCGCTCTCGAGGAAGAGCTAGCGAGTGCGGAGATGGCCAGTCCGAGAGCAATAGAGATGGCGCGCGTAGCGGTGGCGGCGGATCCTGGGTCAGGAACCAAGCAATCGGGATCGACTATCAAGGTCTACGATGAAGCCGGATACCTGGTCGCCACAGTCAATTTTTCCGACGTGTTGCCGAGTGATCCGGACGCCGGACAGCATGGGATTGGCGACGCGGTTGTCGAAGAACCGGGTGTGATGCGGTCTGGCTGACCCGTGGTAGATCAGGGTTTCACGTTTCGCTCACGCGATCCCCGGCAGGGCAATTCGCTGAGATCGCGAGGTCCTCGGCCATCATCAGATGCTAGAGCTGAGATTCGATCGGGAGGTGACGGACGAAGACCGCCAGGATACGGCGAAAAAATCCGGCTTCTGGTTCATGCGTATAGTCCTGAATCTTGCCTTCGCCGCATCCGTGCCAATGCAGAACATTGTGCTTCAGTTCGAGCCGATAGCTTGTTTCCGGAGATATTTCCGATTGGAATCGATGCCGCAGCTCGGCGACCAATTTCGGATCCTCAAACAGCACGCCCATTTCCGAGTTCAAGGACACTGACCGTGGATCGAAATTGAAGGAACCAACAAAGCCGATATTGTCGTCGACGGTGAAAGCTTTCGTATGCAGACTGGCGCCCTTCGAGCCAAACACCGAGATTGCCGAGCGCCGGTTGAACGGCTGAAGCTCGAAAATTTTGACGCCATTCCTCAGCAGCCGCTTGCGATAGTTTGCGTAAGCGCCATGGACTGCGGCCACGTCGGTAGCGGCCAGGGAGTTGGTCAGAACCGAAACGTCAACACCGGCGCCGACAAGGTCCAGCAAGATCGCTGTGCCCCTTTTGCCGGGGATGAAATAGGGCGACACAATTTCCAGACACCCGCGGGTGGATTGGATGATCGGACGCAGCTCTTTCATAAGCCAGCTGCGACGTCTCCAACCACGAACCTTCTCCGGCGGATCGGAAATGACCCGCACGCCATCCACCCAATGAACGTCGTTGCTGGCCGCAATAAACTCCGTGATCGAGCCCCGGTTGCCGATGCCGTTCAGGAATTTGGGATCGGGGCCGGTATCGCTTCCTTCAAGCCATTTGGCATGCTCATGCTCAGCCACTGATCCCAAGGTTTTGATTGGCTTGGCTTCATTGCAAGCCCAGAAGGCATCGAATATCGCCGCGGTTTGCCAAACCGCAGGCCCCAGGAGCAGCAGATCGAGATCCCGGAAATTGGTTTCTGCCGCATCGAAATAGGCATCGCCAACATTCCGACCGCCGACAATGGCAAATTTGTCGTCAACGATCCAAGCCTTGTTGTGCATCCGTCGCGTCAATGCAAAGAGCCGCAACAGCACTTCCACACCACGCATGATCCGGCCGCGCCTGATACCGCTCGGATTGAACAACTTCAGTTCGATGTTTGGATGGTGGTTCAGCGCCAGATATGCCGCATCATTTTTGCGCGGATTGACGTCGTCAAGGAGCATGCGCACCCGAACACCGCGCTCAGCAGCTCGAAAAACCTCGCGAAGCAGCAAGCGGCCGGTGTGGTCATCATGCCAAAGGTAATACATCAGGTCGAGGCTGCGCTCAGCGCTCCTTGCCGCCAGCACGCGCACGGCGAAAGCGTCATAATTGTCCGAGACAAGCAGCAAGCCGCTCTTGCCGGCCTTGATGTTGTCGTCTGCGGTTCGCGAAAGTGATACGTCCATAAAAATTGCCACCTTTGGACGGCGCTCGCTGCCATCCCGCTCAAATCATAGCTAGAACCATTCTGAGGTATTCTGGTTGCATACGCAGCGTCCAATCACCCAATTGCTGGATGCAAGCAGGGCCAGCAATCAAGCGGCTGCAGAGCGGTCAGGAGGCTTGAGAGGCGTTGCCCCGACTGCTCTGCTGCCGCCGCGGAACTTGCTTCTCCTGTAGTCCCAGCCCCTCAGACCGTGAACTGTTGGCGGGAGCCCGATGGCGTGCACCCCGCCGCGGCTCTTCGACGAGAATGACGTGGTCGTTGTTCTCACTGAAGCGCAGGACCCTTTAAATTTAGATATCTCCATTATGCCGGAACCGGGTTCGGGTTTCCGAGTTAAGAAAATGCTCGCGACGGGCAATTTTCAACAGAGGAGACGGCACAATGCCCACTGCCAAGAAAGCCAATGGCAACAACAAGGACCTGGAGGACCTTTTCCTCGATGGCCTCAAAGACATCTACTATGCCGAGAAGAAAATTCTGAAAGCCTTGCCGAAGATGGCCAAAGGCGCATCCGAAGAGCAAGTTTCGGCAGCATTCGAGAAGCACCTCGCTGAAACCGAGGGGCAGGTCGAACGTCTGGAGGAGGTCTTCGAGATTCTCGGCGCGGCCGCGCGCGGCAAAACCTGCCCGGCGATCGACGGCATCCTGGAGGAAGGATCTGAAATCCTTCAGGAGTACAAGGGTTCGACTTCGCTCGATGCAGGGCTCGTCGGTGCCGCGCAAGCCGTGGAGCACTACGAGATCGCCAGGTATGGAACCCTGATTGCCTGGGCTACGACGCTCGGCAAGGATGACGTGGTTGCGCTCCTCAATGCGACACTTGAAGAGGAGAAGGCCACCGACGAGGCGTTGACTGCCCTCGGTGAAGCCGGCGTCAACGAACGAGCGGCAGAACGGAAAGCGGCTTGATTGATCGCCTACCCAACCGCCTCGGCGACCCATGTGCCGAGGCGGTCCCGGGAGATGAAGGACATGATCACGCATATCTACAAAGGACTGGAATGTTTCCTGCTTGAGTGTTCGGCCGCGCTGGTCAGGCGCCGCGCGCTTGGCGGTTCGCGCAGCGATCCTCGGCAGCTGCGAGAACAGCGCAGAGATGAGTTCAGGGCCCGCAAAGTCGCCGAATGAGCGCCAAGATGGAGAGTCGGATGGGCTTCTTTGGAAAATATTTCTCAGGACTGTTGAGCAAGAAATCGACTGACGGCAAGGGGAGCGGCGATATGCGGAAAGCTACCGGCGCGGGTCCGGCAATTGCCGCGCATTCCAAAGATGCAAAGACATCCGCTGCTTCCGGTCAAAGCACCAATGCTTCGAGCAAAAATGCAGATGGACGATGACAAAAGGCAAGATTTGGCTACCGACTCTATGTCGCATCGAAGCGGCGCAAAGACGTTAAATCGTCGAGATGACCCGCATCGCAACCTTCAACGTCAATGGCGTCAACGGCCGACTGCCAGTGCTTCTCAAGTGGCTTGGCGAAACCGGCTATGACATCGTCTGCCTTCAAGAACTGAAGACCTCTGACGAAAAATTTCCCGTCGACGCGATTAGAAACGCCGGCTATGGCGCAATCTGGCACGGACAGAAGTCCTACAATGGCGTGGCAATCCTCGCTCGCGGGATTGAGCCGCTGGAACGTCGTCGAGGTCTGCCGGGCGATCCCGACGATTCGCACAGCCGCTACATCGAGGCAGATGTGAATGGGCTTGTTGTCGGCTGCCTGTATTTGCCCAATGGCAATCCAGCGCCGGGGCCGAAGTTCGACTACAAACTTCGCTGGTTCCGAAGCTTGATCACCTATGGCCAGGTGCTGCTCGGCGACAGCTCACCGACAATCCTGTGCGGCGACTATAACGTCGTTCCAGGCCCGATCGACGCGGCGGTGCCGGGGCGCTGGGTTGGCGATGCCGTTTACTACCCCGAGAGCCGGAGCGCATACGCCGAAATGCTTGCTCAGGGCTGGTTCGATGCGGTTCGTCGCATTCATCCAGAAAAAGGAATTTACACCTATTGGAACTTCTCCTACCGCGGCGGGTACGATCGGAGTTCCGGGCTCCGGATGGACCATCTCTTGCTGAGTTCATCCCTATTGGATCGCCTGAAGAATGCCGGAGTAGATGCCGAAACGCGTGCATGGGACAAGCCGAGCGATCATGCGCCAGCCTGGATAGAACTTGATTGAGCTTCCTCGGCAAGGAGCCTGAAGAACCTGGTGGCGCTCCTTCGTGATTACATTTGGCCGCGCATGTCTATCGTCAACAATGAGGACTGCCGGCGCCAAGCGATTCAAAGGACGCAATGATGACAAACACTCAAAAGGAAGCTGAACTGATTGCGCGCCTTGCACGCCAGCAAGGCGTCACTGATGGCGCTGTCATGGCTGTCCTTGAGGCGTTGCGGCGTGGTGGTGGAACCATGGCCCAGTTCAGCCACGTCGACTTCGGAGGAATGTCACAATGGTCCTCCGGCATGACGATGGTCGGCGACATGTTTGATGACAGCCTCAAGGCGAAGCTCAACACTATCGCGGCGGAGCTCTCGGCCTACCTGCGCGATCATCCCGCCAAGCCACAACGCGACGACACGAGCTATCGTTCTGCAGCTATGGCCCACGCCGGCTCATGGTGGCCTGAGGAGTTTGGGAGCCCGTCTGCCGCTGGTTCTCAAAACAATATGCGCTACGCAGCGTTTCCTGAGCGAAGCCGGCTGGTCATCGACGATCATGGAAAGATGGAGATTTATGACACAGGCGACCATCGCATATCCGGTGTTTCGCAGAGCCAGAGCACGGACTCCACCCTGACCTTTGTCAGCCAGCACGGCGTGGTCCGCGTATCTGATCTTAAGCGCGTATCTGCGACGTAGGGCAGGCCGCTTCCATGCAGACAGTCACGCTCATCGGCTATCTCGCGACCGTCTGCTCGATGAGCAGTTTCACGCCGCAAGCCTGGAAAATCATCAGGACACGAGAGACAAGCGGCATCTCCGCACCGACGTATGCCATCACTGTGTTGGGGTTCGCCTTGTGGCTGGCCTTCGGCATCATGAAGGCAGAGTGGCCGATCATAATCACGAATGGCGTTTGTCTCCTGCTGTCAGCGTTCATTCTCACAATGACAGTCCTGCCGCAGGCTGAGAAAGATGCAGTTGCCAAGGCTTTCGACCCCGACGACTAAATTAACGCTTCCAACTTTTCAGAAGCGGACCTTGGCTACCATATGCAGGATCCTTGCGCGGACGCCCCACCTTGGGGATGGTTGCGAGCGCATCGCTATGCTGATCCTTGCTCCTACATTCGTCATAAGTCCCAAATGGAGGATACGCGCCGACAACCAAAAAATCATCGGATGCCGAGAGGCATTGGTGCCCGGTGCCTGCCGGGAGGACCGCGACGTCGCCAGCCTTCAGCGACAGCGTTCGTCCTTTCTTGCCGCCAAACCGGACTTCAGCATTTCCGCGGGCAATGCCCAGAACCTCGTGTATTTGCGAATGATAGTGAACGTAATCATAGATGCCGTTTCGCCAGCTATCGCCCCATCCGTTTGCATCGAAAAGCACCTCCATGACGGCTGCTGGATCAAGTCCTTCGGGCAATTCGACGGCGCCGCGATAAACGACGAGCGGCCATGCTGGATGATTGGGTACAAGTCCATCATCCTTGAACCAGAACTCATTCGACTTTCGCTGCCTCACAAATCCGGCGACAGCTTCCTTGCGCGGTCTTGCGAAACCGGTGACGTTCTCGATCACTTTCTTGCTGGTTTCCAAAATGCTCATCGACGCTGCCTCTGCGGAAAATATCGAACACGTTTTAGTCAACATGCACCAGAAGCGCTCCGTTCCGCAGGGTCAAACAAACCTTGCATGGATACGCGGCCGGAAAGCAGAGGTTAGCCGCTCGCTCAGAGCTCGACCTTTGCGTTGTCGCCCACATTCGGCTTGGCGCCGGTAACGGCCGCAAACACCATCGTTGCGGTAGCCATCATTAGCCCCGGGCTGTCCCACAATTCGCCTTCGTCGGGTTTGACCGTTATCAGACGAATCTCGGGATCATCGGCATTATCCCACCAGGCTGAGTCAGTTTTCTCCCAGAGCTCGGCGATCTTTTCCCTATCATTTGTCACTGTGGCCGGGCCTGACATGGTGACGTATTTGCAGTGGCTGTTGTCACTCCAGGCCAATGTGACCTTTGGATAGGTCGACAGCTGCTTGCTCTTGGCGCTGTCGTCATTGACGAGGAAGTATATGGCGTTTTCTTCACGGACCACACGCGCAGATAGCGGACGGGCTCGATTGTACTCGCCGTCCCAGGTCACAAACATGCAGACGTCGATGTCCTCGGCGAGTTCCCAGATGCGGTCTGTTGCCTCGGCGGGCGTGAGGTCCGTCTGCTGCTCTCGGCGGTTAGCCATAAGCGTCCTCCTGCGGGTGAATATCCTCGCTTACAACTCACGTCCCGCCACGACGTTCCAACTCACTGGGTCCTTCGGCTTGCTAAAGCGGTGGAACTTTCGAAATTGCCGGAAGTTTGGATGGCAAACGCGATGGCGGACAAGACGCTTCGAACATCAAAACGGACACCCGAGCAGGACGCAAAGGGTCAGTCGGAAAAGGACCACAAGGGCGGCGGAAACGACGGCGTCGCCAGCGCCGATCCGCGGGTGATCTCTGGCAAAAAAGACGGCGACGCGACATTCCCTGTCAAGGCACCGAAGAAATAGCTATGAGCTCATTGCGATCGCGGCAATCGTCGATCCGCATCGGCCATGTCGTTTCTCCTGCTGCGTCGGATGACACTTTACTTGCCGTCCCCGACGCGGATCACCTTCACCCTCAGGAGTTTCATGGCCGCATGACGCGCATCCGCCTCAAGGCGCTAATGGCAGCCTGAAGGCGCTAATGGCAGCCTGGAATCACGCGACCTTTGAAAAGAGAGCGACGTCGCATCTGGCCAAACCGTAGCGCCATCGGTGATCGGTTGTGGCAACCCGGCTCTGGTAGAACAGCGAAAGCTGACTTCCTTCGATCATCACTGTCGAGTGGCCGTTCTCGCCCGGTTGACCTGGCTCCAGCACCGGGCCGATCGAAACGTAAGGTCCGCTGACCTCGTCGGCTATGGCAAAAAACACCCGTTGCCGGTTTCCCCGAAGGCCGTCCGGAAGAAAGCACGTGGCATTGAGAAGCACCCGGCCGTCCGGCAATTCGATCAGTTGCGCGCCCTCAATGCCCCATTCGTAGTCGGGATCATCTCTGGTGTTATGGTGGGGAACATCGTTGTGGTCGAGGATTTTGCCGATCCGCTTCCACGGACCGAACCACGAGTCGGACTGGCTACGCGCCAGATAGATGTCGGGCTGAGGCACCCTGGTGAATTTTGGCATAGCCGAATAAACGAGGTAGCGCCCACCGCCAATGACCGCCGGATGCGGATCGTAAATTCCGTCCTCTTCCGTGTCCGGGATGGCCAGAATGGCCGGACTGAGGACTACCCAATGGAACCCGTCGTTGGAAACCGCATGCTCGCAACGGCCACCCGACTTCATGAATTCCGTCTGGATGAACATGTGGAAGACGCCGCACTCGTGGGTCACACCGGGAGCCGCAACACCAGTGCCGTTGATTGGAAGTTCGATCGGCTCATGCTCGGCCCACGGTCCATACAGATCGGGCGCCGTGGCATGCAAGATTCTCCACGTCTCAGTGGTGACCGTGCCGCTTGACCCGAAGACGTGCCAGACGCGGCCATCGAAGACAGGACACGGGTCCTTGAGATCATCCACGCTTTGCGGATGAAACAGTGGAAAAACGTTGGTTTCAAAGTTGATGTTCATGTCAGCCCCGGAATTCGCCTCGGCAGTCGGAGACGCGCAGAGATACAGGCGAATCATTGATGTTAGGCACATTCTATAGCCAACGAGTTCAACGCAAATACGGCAATGCCGCTGTCCACCAGCATTCCTCGTTGAACCACGGTTTCAGTGGCGGCCGGGTTCCGACAGCCGCCCTCGCCTCCGCAACCAGATCCCGCTTCGTGCGTGGAACAAGCGGGCGACCGGGCCTTCTTCATTTCAGTTGGAACAACTCACCTGATCGAAAGTTAGGAGCTGGAACTAAGTAGTTCTCTCCATTCGCGATTAACAAATGTTAATCGTAACATAAATAGTGTCACAGAGGGAGTATGTCAATGGATGCGGCCTTTGGCGGGGTAACCGGCAGTCAATATGTTCGTCGCGAAAATATACTGGTCTGCTTCTCCCACTTACGATGGAATTTTGTTCACCAGCGTCCGCAGCATCTCCTCACTCTCGCATCCGCTCAGCAGCGAGTGGTCTACTTTGAAGAACCCCTTTTCGAAGAATTGCCGCAGCCGCTGATGCGGACGAGCGTGGCATCGGAAAACATTCTAATTGTCACACCAGTGCTGCCGCTCGGCACGTCGGCCGCGAAAGCAGATGCCGTCCAGCGGAGATTTGTGCAGCAGACCATCGCTTCTATGCCGCATAGCCGGCTGATCGCCTGGTACTACACCCCAATGGCTCTTCGCTTCACGGAATTCCTCGACCCAGACATATGCGTCTATGACTGCATGGACGAACTCTCTGCGTTCAAGAATGCGCCCCCCGAGCTGGGCCAGATGGAAAAGGCGCTTCTGCGCCGCGCGGATCTGGTTTTCACCGGTGGTCTAAGCTTGTTCGAGACCAAGCGTCACCTCCATCCCGCCATCTTTCCATTTCCGAGCAGCATCGATGTGAGGCACTTTCACACCGCAAGACGGCCAGGAAGGGACCCAGCCGACCAGGCCGGCATTCCTTCCCCGAGGGTTGGATATTTCGGCGTCATCGACGAGCGGCTGGACGTCAATCTCGTGGCGCTAGCGGCAAAGACAATGCCGGACGTGCATTTCGTCATGCTCGGTCCGGTCGTCAAGATCGACCCTGCAAGCCTGCCGCAAGCCGAAAACCTGCATTGGCTTGGCCCGAAAGCCTACTGCGATCTGCCCGACTATTTGCGCCATTGGGACGCCGGATGGATGCCGTTTGCCCTCAACGAGGCGACGCGTTTCATCAGCCCGACCAAGACGCCGGAATTCCTCGCCGCGGGTCTGCCGGTGATCTCGACGGCAATCGTCGACGTGGTGCGCAGTTACGGTGCTGCCGGGCTGGTGGAAATCGCCGACTGTGACGATCTGGAAATCAAGTTGCGCTCCGTTCTTTCGCGACCGCGTCAGATGCTCCTGCAGCAAGTCGATGCCTACCTTGCGGACATGTCCTGGGAACGGACATGGAATGCCATGGCAGCTCACATTGAGCGCGCCTACCAACGCAAGAAGGTCGTGCCCCTTCGCAGGAGTGCATAGCCATGTTCGATTGGCTGATCGTCGGCGCGGGTTTCGCCGGCAGTGTGCTTGCCGAACGGATAGCGTCGCAGCGTCAGGAAAGCGTTTTGCTGATCGATCGCCGCAGCCATGTGGGAGGCAACGCCTACGACTGCTACAATGAAGCCGGCATCCTCATCCATCGCTACGGCCCGCACATCTTCCACACCAACAGCCAAACGATCGTGGACCACCTTTCGCAGTTCACGCAATGGCGGCCGTACGAGCACAGGGTGTTGGCGGCCGTGGACGGGCAACTGGTTCCCATCCCGATCAATCTCGACACCATCAACCGGCTTTACGGGCTAGACCTGACCTCGGCACAGCTGGAGGATTTCTTCGCGTCGCGACGCGAAACGGTGGAGGATGTCCGAACGGCTGAGGACGTCGTCGTCAGCACCGTGGGGCGCGAGCTCTATGAAAAATTCTTCCGCGGCTACACAAGAAAGCAATGGGGCGTCGATCCCAGTCAGCTGAGCAAATCCGTGACGGCACGAGTGCCGACCAGGACCAACCGTGACGACCGCTATTTCAGCGACAGCTTCCAGAAAATGCCGGCCGGCGGGTACACGCGGATGTTCGAACGCATGCTCGATCATCCGAACATCAAGATCATGCTGCAGACCGACTTCCGTGAAATTCGTGAGAAGATACCGTTCAGGCGCATGGTTTATACCGGCCCGATCGATGAATATTTCGGCTGGCAGCTCGGGCACCTTCCGTACCGTTCGCTTCGTTTCGAGCACGTTACACTGGATTGCGAGCAATTTCAGCCGGTTGCCGTGGTCAATTATCCCCAGACGGAAGATTACACGCGCATTACCGAGTACAAACATCTGACCGGCCAGCAGAGTTCGCGGACCAGCCTGACCTACGAATACCCCACGGACATCGGGGACCCGTACTATCCCGTGCCCCGGCCCGAAAACGAAGTGCTCTACAAGCGCTATGAAGCGCTCGCGGCAAGCTGCCCAGACGTCTGGTTTGTCGGTCGGCTTGCAACTTACCGCTATTACAACATGGACCAGGTAGTCGGACAGGCTCTGGCCACTTTCTCGCGCATCCAAAAAAGCCTCCCGGCCTGGGCGCGCACGGACGAGCCGTTGTTGGCCGAGCCGAGAAGATAGTTTCTTTCAAGACGGAAGATCGGGCGGGTATCAGAAGGAGAAACTCGATGGATACAAACTTCAACTCGGAAAGCCGTGAGATATTTATCGTCGGCTTGCGCAACGCGCACGCCATGGAAAATCAAGCGCTGTCGATCATGAAGCCTCAGGTCGAGCGTATAGAGAACTATCCGGAGGTGGCCGATCGCTTGCGCCGGCACATTCAGGAAACCGAAGGCCAGATCACGAGACTCGAGTCCGTCCTGGAGGGCCTTGGCGAGGAGCACTCCACCCTCAAGGACACCGCCTTGTCGATGGTTGGCAGCGTGGCCGCCATTGGACATTCGATGGCCGGCGACGAGATCATCAAGAACAGCCTGGCGAATTTCGCATTCGAGAACTACGAGATTGCTGCCTACAATTCGCTGCTGGTACTGGCCGACGCCGGGGGCTTCCAGGATGCTGAAAGGGCCCTCAAGCAGAACCTGAACGAAGAGGAAGCCATGGCCAACTGGCTCAAGGAAAATCTGAGCGACGTTACCATGCGGTATGCCAGGTTGCGCGAGGCCGGGGCGACTGCAAAAAGCTGATGCACCGCACCGGCGCGGGCGGCGTTTCGAAACAGACGCCCGCCCGCCCCTCCCCCGTTTGAGGCCCCTTCAAGGCGTCGTGTCCGCCACGAGAAGAGCTTGCTGACGGGCCAGTTCATCTGCTGTGGGTTTGCGCAGGTGTCGCCTGCCATCAGCCTGGATGACGGAAAACAAACCAACCTCGGCATGTCGCGAATTGTCCCAGCCCGGGTAGGCCGTTATCGGGTACAGGCAAATACCCTCGATCGGCGCTCCGAGACTGATTGCGGAACGCACCTCGTCGCAGACATAGTGGAGCCAAGCCGGCCCGCCGGATCCCTCGGAGCCGGTCTCCGCAATGAACATCGGCTTGCCGTACCGGTGAGCAACTTCTAGCAACATTTCCGACAGGGCGCGGTACTCGTGGTGTCCCATCGGAATCGTCGGCCCGTTTACGTACCATTGATTGTGCGGGTAAAAATTCAAGCCCACGACATCGACAACATCTTCGCTCCCGCCCAACTCAGGTTCGACGCGGCCCAGCAACATGTCGTAAGCTTCGAACTGTCCCTGTCGGGCGTTTTCGGCCCGGCGCCGTTCGCTGCGGGTCCGGTCACGAGGGGCGATATGGATAAGCGGCTCGGCCCAGACAAATCTGCAGGCGGGATCGATCTCCCGCATTGCACGAACACCCGCGATGGCGGCCTTGACGAGGTGCCGCTTGAACCATCCACGTTTGTTCGGCCCCACGCGCGGGAAATAGCCGACCTCGACAGCCCATGCGAAAAAGGAGATTTCGTTGATGGGACACAACAGAGGCGATGTTCCGGTGATCGAACGGTGTACCTTGACGGCTTCCGCCGCGAACGAGGCATAGGCGTCGATGAAATGCAGCGAGCCCTGATCGACATGGTCCGGAGATCCGTAGTGAAAGATGTCCCAGATTACCTGAACACCTGCCGATCGGGCTGCCTCGACCATTGGCGCCCAACTTGACCAGTCATAGGTTCCGGGAGCGGTTTCGATCAAATGCCAACGCAGGCCGTCGCGGATGGTGCGAAGGCCGAGTTCGGCGCAGCCGCGGTAGTCGCCCAGGGCATGCAAATTATGCGAGGTCGCACGAATAAGATCGAGGCGAACGCCGTCCTTGCGCCGGTGCGAGGAGCATTCAAAGCCTGCCATGAAAAAACTGGCGAAGCGCGAAGCTTCCGGAACCGAGGCCTCCGTCTGGCGTCCCACTTCGCTCATTTTTCGAAGTCTCCTTTGGGCAATCGGCTTCGAACTCGGCCGCCTTGTCCGGACCGGGAACCGCGTTGGCGAAATACCGAATTCAGTCGGGCGCGCCCCATGTTCGTTGCTCAGTCCAGCTCGTCCTTGCGTGGCCGGGTAGTGCCGAACCCATTGGTAGAGCCTTTGTTCCGGTGGTGAACTGTCCGGGCGCCGCGTGCAAATGAGGAACAAGGAGGCCCGTCCCAAGTTCGGGGCGATGTACAGCCGCCGTCATCCACTCGAGCGGCTGCTCGGCAACAACAGAGGCATGGGATCACATGACCGTTCAGATTCGACTTTCCGAGATCGACCACGCCAGGCGCGAGGATCGTGGCGACGGCGCTTGGAGCATCGCACCGGACCTGGGTTACTTGCGGCTAGCAATCGTCAATGTCGTGTTCTTCGGCGCACCGGGCAGCGGAGATCGGAACTGGGTGCTGATCGATACCGGGTTGCCGACGTCTCGCAGCAGCATTCTAGCGGTCGCGGAAAAGCGGTTCGGCGTTAACGCACGGCCGGCTGCAATCATCCTGACCCATGGCCATTTCGACCATGTGGGAACGGTTCTAGAACTCGCAAATGGCTGGGACGTGCCTGTCTTCGCCCATCCACTCGAGCACCCCTATTTGGACGGAACCACATCCTATCCGCCACCGGATCCCTGGGTTGGGGGTGGACTGATGGCGCTGCTTTCACCGCTTTTTCCACGCGGGCCAATCGATCTTGGCAGCCGTTTGCAACCCTTGCCCGCCGATGGATCGATCCCCGGAATGCCCGGATGGCAATGGCTGCACACACCCGGACATGCCCCTGGGCATATCTCGCTCTGGCGCGAGCAAGACCGCTCGCTCATTGTAGGAGACGCTTTCATCACCACCGGTCAGGAGTCGGTCTATGAAGTCGCCATTCAGGATCTCGAGATGCACGGTCCGCCGCGCTATTTCACGCCAGACTGGGATGCAGCGGAAAGGTCCGTGAAGCATCTGGCTGCCTTGGGTCCCCAGATGGTCATCAGTGGACACGGTGCGGCTGCTGCGGGAGTGGGCATGCGGCAGGCTCTCGATAACCTGGCTGAGCGATTCAGGGTATTCGCCGTCCCGCCGAAATTGAAATTCGTGCGCGAGCCAGCGTCGCCGATAGCTAGGCCAATCGAGCCGCCATCGTTCTGAAGTTATGGTCGGATTGGCCAACGCGGGACCATCGGACAGAGTAACTCGGTCCAGCGGAACAAACCCGGCCGGCGACAGTTGGGGCACTCGCTCAGGGGGCGACACCCTGCGAAGTGCCGCGAGGTTCCGCGCCATGGGGAGGCTCAGATGGAAACCCGATGAACGCATGCCCCTAGCACGCGTTCCCGCAAAGAGAGATTGCAGAGCCGGTGTTGTTGCCATCCAGCCCTAAGTTGACACGCCAACTGCTCTGGATCCTCGGAGGCGCATTCTTGCCCGGTTGCGCGGGGGGAGTGCTCGATCCCCAAGGACCAATTGGCGTCGGCAATCGCACGATCCTTTTGAACTCGCTGGCGGTGATGCTGGTGATCGTTGTTCCCACGCTTGTTGCACTTCTGGCATTCGCCTGGAAGTTCCGCGCCTCGAACAGCAACGCCCGCTATAACCCGGAGTTCACCTATTCGGGACGCGTGGAGTTGATCGTCTGGTCGATCCCGACGCTCACCATCCTGTTCATTGGCGGTCTGATCTACTACGGATCGTATCAGCTCGATCCGCGCAAACCGATCCCTTCTAGCCAGCCGCCGCTCGACATTCAGGTGGTGGCGCTCGACTGGAAATGGCTGTTCCTCTATCCCGAGCAGGGCGTGGGCGCTGTCAATCAACTGGTTATCCCCGCCGGTGTTCCAGTGCGTTTCAAGTTGACCTCGGCCAGCGTGATGAACACGTTCTTCGTGCCCCAGCTTGGCAGCATGGTCTACGTCATGAACGGCATGCAGACCGAATTGCATCTGCAGGCCGACCGCGAGGGCAGCTTTTTCGGCCAGTCGGCGCACTTCAGCGGCGACGGCTTCTCGGATATGAATTTCAGTGTGAGCGCGGTTTCAGCCGATGCCTTCACCCGCTGGGCGTCATCGCTGCGTGGCGGGGGCGGCGTGCTCAACGCCAACGCCTATCGCGAACTCGCCCGGCAAAGCACAAATGTGGCGCCGGCTTCCTTCGGTCATGTCCAGCCTGGGCTGTTCGAAGCGGTCGTTCAGCAGACGCTCCCACCGGGTCCGGGGCCTGCTGAGAGCGCAGCCAGCGGCGAGCCACAGGTGAGCCCAAGGGCATTACCCGCGGCGGCGGCAACGATGACCCATCATCCACAAGGCGCAGAATGACGATGCTGGGCAAGCTCGACTGGTCGGCCGTTCCTTTCGATCAACCTATCCCCCTCGGCGCAGCCCTTGGCGTCTTTCTGGCAGCAGCCGCCGTGCTTGGCTGGATAACGGTGAAGGGCTACTGGCCATATCTGTGGAGCGAGTGGATAAGCTCGGTCGACCACAAGCGCATCGGCGTGATGTACATTGTGCTGGCGATGCTCATGCTTCTTCGTGGTTTTATCGATGCTATCATGATGCGCACACAACAGGTGCTGGCGATTCACGGGCCGGGCTACCTCCCGCCGGAGCATTACGACCAGATCTTTTCCGCGCACGGCACGATCATGATCTTCTTCGCCGCGATGCCGTTCATGATCGGCCTGATGAATTTCGTCGTGCCGCTGCAGCTTGGCGTACGCGATGTCGCTTTTCCGACGCTCAATTCCGTCAGCTTCTGGCTGACGGCTTCCGGAGCCCTGCTGGTCAACATCTCGCTTGTGGTCGGCGAGTTCGCGCGCACCGGCTGGCTGCCCTATGCCCCTTTGTCGGAAACCGCCTACTCGCCGGGCGTCGGTGTCGATTATTATCTGTGGGCGATCCAGATCTCCGGCGTCGGCACGCTGCTCACCGGCGTCAACCTGGTGACGACCATCCTCAAGATGCGGGCGCCGGGAATGGGCTATCTGCGAATGCCGATGTTCTGCTGGACCTCGCTCGCGTCCAACCTGCTCATTGTCGCAGCCTTCCCGATCCTTACCGCCACGCTCGCAATGCTGACGCTGGACCGGTATCTCGGCTTCCACTTCTTCACCAACGAAGCTGGTGGAAATCAGATGATGTTCGTCAACCTGATCTGGGCGTGGGGCCATCCCGAAGTATACATCCTGGTGCTTCCCGCCTTCGGAATCTTTTCCGAGATTTTCTCGACTTTTTCATCGAAGCCGCTGTTCGGATACCGTTCGATGGTCGCGGCCACGATGTTCATCTGCATCGTCTCGTTCATGGTCTGGCTGCATCACTTCTTCACCATGGGTGCCGGAGCGGACGTTAATGCCGCCTTCGGCATCGCCACGTCGGTCATTGCCGTGGGAACCGGTGTGAAAATCTACAACTGGCTCTTCACCATGTATGGCGGGCGCGTTCGTTTCGACACGCCGATGCTTTGGGCACTGGCTTTCGTGACCACCTTCACCGTCGGCGGCATGACTGGCGTCCTGCTTGCCGTCCCGCCGGCCGACTTCGTGCTACACAATTCGCTTTTCCTCGTCGCGCATTTCCATAACGTCATCATCTCGGGCGTGTTGTTTGGAGCATTCGCCGGCTTCACCTACTGGTTCCCCAAGGCGTTCGGTTTCCGTTTGCACGAAGGCTGGGGAAAAGCGGCATTTTGGGTCACCTTGGCCGGCTACATGCTGGTCTTCGTACCGCTCTATATCGTCGGTCTGCTCGGCATGACGCGGCGCCTGCAACATATCGATATGGACCTTTGGGCGCCGTGGCTGGTGGTGGCCGCTCTCGGCGTGGTGGTGATGATCGCCGGCGCGGCGCTGCAGATCACACAGCTTTTCGTTTCGATCCGGCATCGCGACAAGTTTCGCGACGAAACCGGCGACCCGTGGGACGGGCGTTCGCTGGAGTGGTCGACATCTTCCCCTCCTCCTGTCTTCAATTATGCACGGCTGCCTCACGTGGAAGACGAAGAGCCCTACTGGAGCATCAAGCAACGAGGGATCGAACAGAGCTCGGACGAGGAAAAGGCATATGAGCCGATCGAGATGCCTCGCAACAGCCCGACTGGCTTCGTCACCGCCTTCTTCAGCACACTGATCGGCTTCGCGCTGATCTGGCATATATGGTGGCTGGCGATCGTCGGTTTCATCGGCGCATACGCAACCTTCGTCGTATTCGCCTGGCGCGATCATGGAGACTACGAGATCCCTGTCGACGAGGTCGCCCGCATCGACCATGACCACAAGGCAGCCCAGTTTGCCCGGCTGCGCGGGTGGGAGCGCCCGGCATGAGCGATCACGCATTCTCCGGCGACATCAGCGCCGGCACCCAGGCACGGGACCCGTATCGGCTTAATCACACCGGTCGGCATGCGGTGCGCTCTGCGACGGGCCACGGAGAAGGCGGCCCGGCCTCAAAGTTCGTCACGGTGACCTACGGCTTCTGGATCTTTCTCCTGTCCGACATCATCATGTTCTCGGCATTTTTCGCCGCCTACGCCGTGCTCGCCAAGGCAACCGCCGGCGGACCGACAGGCAAGGATCTGTTCGAACCGACACGGGTTGCGGTCCAGACGGGCCTTCTGCTCACTTCGAGCTTCACCGGCGGCGTGGCAACACTCGCCACCCGTCGCAGATCAATGGCTGCCACGCAGTTCTGGCTTCTCGTCACGGGGTTGCTCGGGGCAGCGTTCCTGTTCCTGGAACTACAGGAGTTCGCGGCAATGATCGGCGAGCAGGCAGGCCCCTCGCGCAGCGCATTTCTTTCTGCCTTCTTTGCGCTCGTTGGCTGCCACGGTGCCCATGTCGGTCTCGGCCTGCTCTGGCTGGGAACGATGATGGCGCAGCTGTGGGTCAAGGGCTTTCGGCCCGACATCTTGCGGCGGCTCCACTGCTTCGGGCTCTTCTGGCACGCCCTCGACATCATCTGGGTTGCCATCTTCACCCTGGTCTATCTGCTGGGAGCATCGTCATGACCGAGTTCGAGAGCAAGACCGGCGAGTTGCAGGACCGCCGCGATTCAGCGCCGGGCGAGGAACACATAAGCGAGCACGAAACGGCTGGGGGCCTCTCGGGCTATGTGCTCGGCTTCGGGCTGGCCATCCTGCTCACGATCGCGTCATTCCTGGCGGCGCGAACCGATCTGATTTACCAGCCCGCGGTCATCTCGGCCCTGGTGGTGCTCGCTGTTGCGCAGATGGGCGTGCATCTTGTCTTCTTTCTGCACCTGACCACCGGGCCGGACAACACCAACAACATCCTGGCCCTGGCCTTCGGCGTGCTGATCGTCGCGCTGGTGGTTCTGGGCTCTATCTGGATCATGGCCCACCTGAATGAAAACATGGCTGCCATGACACCCCATCAAACCGGAACCATGCCTTGAACGCTGCCCTGCGAACGCACGGCCGCCCACAGTGCACCATTCGCACCGATGGCCCGAGCCAAGCTGCGGCGGCAACGCTGAGATGATACTAGGCAGTGAACTCATAAATTGGGGAGACTGGGATCGGTGGGAAACGGGCGCTCCGGACTTCCTGTACTGGGCGGCTTTGATAGGCGCCATGGTCGTCGAGGTCTGGCGATCCTTATTTCAATCGCACTCAGTCGCGGTAGCGCAGCCTTTCCAGCGCGAGTGCGAAAGCCGGCGAGTGTTGGCGCCGGCTTGGATAATACAGGTGATATCCCGGCCGAAGGGGGCACCAGTCCTCAAGAACGCGCACTAGGCGACCCTGTTCGAGTAGGTAGGTCACTAGATCCTCGGGCAGATAGGCGAGCCCGAACCCTTCAAGGCTGGCCTGGCAGATCATCGCGAGGGTGTTGAAGGCGGCGTGTCCGTGAACGCGCACCTTCAATTCCCGCCCCTCCTTGCGAAACTCCCACGGTGCAAAGCCGCCTGTGGGCAGTCGCAGGGGTATGCATGCATGATCGGCAAGATCTTCAGGCGTGACCGGACGGGAGCGGCTTACAAAGTATGAAGGCGCTACCACAACCGCCATGCGGAAGTCTGGCCCAATGCGCGCCGAGATCATGTCCTTATCCACCTGTTCGCCGAGCCGTACACCCGCATCGAAGCGATCGGCCGCAATGTCAGCCAAGCCGTAGTCGTGGATAATCTCGACCCTGATGTCGGGATAGTCGCGCATGAGCCCGACCATGGCGGGCCAGATGATGGTCTCGCCGGCATGCTCCACGGTGGTGATCCGGACTGTACCGGCCGGCTTGTCGCGCAGGGCGCTGAGGGCGGCAATCTCGCTTGCGATCTCATCTAACTTGGGAGCGATGCTTCGAAACAGGCGATCCCCCGCTTCGGTTAGCGAGACGCTGCGGGTCGTGCGGGTCAGCAGCCGAACGCCGAGGCGCTCTTCCATCGTCCGGATCGAATAGCTCAGGGCAGACTGCGACACGCCGAGCATGGCGGCCGCCTTGGTGAAACTGCGCTCGCGGGCGACGGCGATGAAGGTCAGGAAGTCATCCAGACTATCGCGACGCATTCATCAATCCTACTTCTAAGCCCATGCAGATTATACCACCTAATGGCATGTCGCTAAAGGAGCTAACTTCCTGACTCAAGGCCAGACGGTCAACCGGAGCAACTCTCCGCGCAATGCCTACCGTCCCACTGGCCCACTGAAGGAGAACAATATGAAGAAGGTAATCGTGGGCGCGCTCGCCGCCCTCACCATGATCGTGAGCCCGGCCGCCTTTGCTCAGCAAGCGACGGGCGTCGCTCCCCGCGCCTACATGATCGGCAGCTATGACATCAAGGATCAGGCGGTGTTTCAGCAGTACATCGAAGCGGCGTCGCCGCTCGTCACCAAGTATGGCGGCCGCGTGATCGTCTACAATCCCAATGTCACTGCCATCGAAGGAAGCTCGAGATCGGTGATCGCCATCGCCGAGTTCCCGAGCCTTGCTGACGCCAAGCGCTACTACAACTCGCCGGAATACACAGCGGCCCGGCAGTTTTTTACCAGGTCGACCGAAGGATTTCGCATCATCACCGAAGGCGCCGGCCTTCCGCAGTGACGCAGTCCGCCGGCGGATGGATCAACATGGGGATCAGTCCCTGCTGGCCATCGCGTCCAAATCCGGGGCCGTGCTGCGGCCTAGAGAACAGGAGCCCAATATGAGTGTTTGGTTCATCACCGGCGCAGGCCGGGGCCTCGGTCTGGATATCGCCAAGGCCGCATTGGCGGCGGGCCACAAGGTGGTGGCAACCGGCCGCAACACGGAAAAAGTCGCAAGGGCCGTGGGAAACGCCGAGAACCTCCTTATCGTCAAGCTGGACGTGACGAGCGCGGCCGACGCCGAAGCCGCTGCCCAGGCCACGTTTGACCGGTTTGGCCGCATCGACGTGCTGGTCAACAATGCGGCGAGTTTCTTTGCCGGGTACTTCGAAGAGTTGACCGCCGAACAGATGCAACTGCAGCTCAGCACCAGCCTCGTCGGACCCATGAATGTGACGCGGGCCTTTCTGCCAGCGATGCGCAAGCAGCGGTCCGGCAGGGTCATTTCGATCTCCTCGACGGCCGGGCTAATGGGTTTCGAGTTCTGCACGGCCTATTCAGCCTCGAAGTTCGGCCTCGACGGCTGGATGGAGGCGCTGCAGACCGAAGTCGTGCCGTTCGGCATCGAGACGATGATCGTGAACCCGGGCTTCTTCCGCACCGAGCTTCTCACGGAAGAGTCGACCAACTATGCCGCCCCCTCCGTCGAGGACTACCATGAGCGGCGGACGGCGCAGATCGCCTTCTGGCGTTCTCAGAACGGCAAGCAGGGGGGTGATCCGGCCAAGCTCGCGCGCGCCCTGATCACGCTCACGTCTGGGGACGTGCTCCCCCAGCGTTTCCTTGCCGGTACTGACGCCATTGCGACGGCAGAGCAGAAGATTGCCATTCTGCAGCAGCAGATCGGTGCCTATCGCGAGCTCTCGAGTTCCCTCGCCATGGACGAGAACGGCCGCAACTAACGACCCCTGCGGAACATCCGGACTTGCGGTACTGGTGGCTGAACACCACTGGCACTGCAATTCCGAGGTGAAGACTCGTGGCTGCGGCACTCCCATTGTCGTGCCGCCGCCGGATGGAGAGAAAAGGCTAGTCAGATCTCGTGCTTTGGCTGAGCTGCACGTATGGCATCAAGCGCTAAGCGAACGGCGTCGACGCCAGAGACGCCGGGCGGGATCGGCCTGAAAATCAGGCGGCCGTTCCGGTACTCCAGGCCCAACGCCTTGCTGTTCCGCCATTGGGACGCCGACGGCTTGTTCCGAAGGGTGATCGCGATGGCCTCGGGACCGACATCGACTTTGCCGACGCCCAATTCCGACGCTGCTATTCGCAACCTGGTAAATTCCAGCAAAAGGGCTACTTCGCCAGGCATGTCTCCAAAGCGGTCCTCGAGCTCTTCGCTGAATGTATCGAGGTCCGGCTCCGAACGGATGCGGGAGAGCCGCGCATAGAGGCCAACGCGCACCGTAGGCTCGTCGACATAGCTCTCGGGAAAAGCCCCCTTTCCCGAGCCATTGATCTCGGCAAGTTGCTTGCTGAAGTTGGCCCCTCCGCCAGCCGCCGAGACCGCCCGCTCCAGCAAGTGCTCGTACAAGCCCACTCCGATCAGCTTCATATGCCCGGCCTGGTCTTCGCCGAAAAGATCTCCGGCGCCACGCAGGTCGAGGTCTCTTTGACTGATTGCCAGGCCGGAGCCGAGCCGATCGAGCGCAAGCATCGTCGAAAGCCGGGCCCTGGTGCCGTCGGCCAGTTCAACGCCAGGCTGGGTCAGAAGAAACGCAACGGCCTGCACCGCCCCCCTTCCGACCCGGCCCCGCAACTGGTGCAACTGCGCCAGACCGAACCGGTCGGGGCGCCAAACGATGATGGTGTTGGCCCGCGGCACATCGAGGCCGCTCTCGATGATGTCGGTGCTCAACAAAATGTCGCCATCACCGTCGGCGAATCCGACCATGACTTCGTCCAGCTGTCTCCCCTTCATTTCACCATGCGCCGTCTTGACCCCGAGTTCCGGCACCAGTCTGTTCAGCTGGTCACAGGCCGGGGCAATATCCTCGATCCGCGGGACCACGAAGAAGCTCTGTCCACCCCGGTGAAATTCACGCAGGAGGGCCGCGCGCACCGATGCTGGATCGAACGCTGCCAAGATCGTGCGAACGGGACGTCGTTTGGCGGGCGGAGAGTTTAGAACGCTGACGTCCTGGATGCCCGACAACGCCGATTGCAGCGTCCGGGGTATCGGTGTGGCGCTCATGCTCAGCGTATGGAGGCGAGGCGTCATGGTCCGCAGGGCCCGCTTCAACTTGACCCCGAACCGGTGCTCCTCGTCGATCACCAGCAGTCCAAGATTGGCGAAGGTGACGCTCCTGGACGCCAGGGCCTGAGTACCCACAACGACCGCAACCTGGCCGCTCCGCAGACCCTCTTTTGCCGCTCTCGCCTCCGCTGCCCCGACCATCCTAGAAAGGTGGGCGACCTGCAGGCCGGTTCCTGCGAAGCGGCGGCTGAACGTCTCATAGTGCTGTCGTGCCAACACCGTTGTCGGCGCTATGATAGCAACCTGTTTCCCGCAGAAAGCCGCGGCGGCGCAAGCACGCAGGGCGACCTCTGTCTTGCCGAAGCCGACATCGCCGCAGACGAGCCGGTTCATTGTTCTTCCCGACGAAAGATCATCGAGCACAGCGCGGATGGCGGCCGCTTGGTCGGGCGTCTCCGTATAGGGAAATCTCGCCGCAAAACGGGCCAAGTCCGTGCGGGAGGGCTTCAAGATCTCGGCAGGCTGGCTGGACCTGATTTTGGCAAGACTCAAGAGGCGTTTGGCCAGCCTGTCGATCTCGCGCAACGCAGCTTCGCGTCGCTTCGGCCAGCCCTCGCCTTTGAGGCGATCAAGCGACACTGCCTCCGGTTCCGAGCCGTAGCGCCATATTCGTCCAAAGTCGTCGACCGGAACCAGCAAGGAAGCCCCGCCATGATATTCCAGTCTGACGACATCCTGTTGCTGGCCAGCCAACTCGACCTGTTCGACCGCGGCGAGCACGCCCAGGCCATGGTCTTCATGGACGACGACATCGCCAATGCGCAACTCGGGTTCGAGTATGCCCGTGGTCGCGCTCCCGCTCGCCTTTAACGCGGGCCCAAACAGGTCGGATGCGGCCACCACGGCGATATTGGATTGCGCGTCGACAAACCCTTCGTCGAGGACGAATTCAGCCTTGAGAACAGAGCCCCTCGCGGCCGAAAGGATTTGCGGCAAGTCGGCCGCTTCCTCTGCCCGCCGGCCTAGTCTCCTATCGAGCAGGCGATCTGCTCGCTGCAGTTCAGAGGCATCGCCGGTGAACACTACTCTGACTCCGGCACTCGTCTGCCCTCTGATGAATTCCGCGAAATCATGCCCGGGTCGGGCCTGGCGGAAGAATTTGGGAACTCCCACGGCAGAAACGGCTAGTCTCACGCAGCAGCGGTTAAGCAGAGCAGCGTCCCACTCTTTACGGGATAGGTAAAATCGTCCCGGCAAAGGTTTTTTCGTTCCGGCTGCCTCCTGCCTGGCACGACGTGCATCCTCGACCAGATCCAGAATTCTGCCGAGCGGCTGCCCGTCGGTCCCTTCAAGGAAGGAGATCGAAGCGCTGGATGCCGCATCGAAGACGGATGGCATAGCGCCATACGATGCGACCAGGCGCTCCTCCATCGACGTCGTGCGCATCGCTGTCAACTCAGGATGCTCACCAGCTTTAAAGATCAGCTCGGATGCCGGTCCGACCGTAATCGAGTCTCGAACCTGATCGCTGAGCTGACTGAGCGGGTCGTAGGTCTTGAGCTGCCGGATGCAGGCATCGGGATCAACGATGACGCGAACGGGGCCATCCGCGCCAGCAGGGAAAATATCGATGAGATCGCCCCGAAAGGCTATCTCACCCGGTTCGTCGACCCTCTCGTCGACGACATAGCCAATGGCTTCGGACCAGGTTCTAAAATCGTCACGGTCGAGCTTTTGTCCCACCTCCAGAATTGTGAAACCGCCAGCGATGACCGGAGCAGGCGGCACCCGCTGCAGAATGGCTTCGAGCGACATTACAGCGATGCGCGGGCGATCCGGCTTCGTTGCGATCTCACGCAACGCACGAAGCCTTCGCCCCATATTGGCGCGTGTGGGCCACACCCTGTCGTAAGGCAGGCAATCCCAGGACGGCAGCAAGATTATATCCGCGTCAGGCAGGAACTGACGCAAGGCGCCGGCGATCTCCTCGGCACTGCGTTCCGAGGGAGCTATATGGATGATGTGCTTGTCCCGACTGGTCTCCAGGCCACGGGCCAGCGCTACCGCGATTGCTGAGGATGGCGGTCCGCCGTGCTCTATCGCAAACCCGCTGTCATCCGTGTGATCGATTTGTTCGACATCCGTCCGCGAAATATGCCTGTTCACTGAAATCTCACCTTGCCACTGAGACAACGTCAGCGGAGCCACCCCGTTCCTGGCGGCGCATCAAAGAGTTCCAGGACGGGCTGCGGGTGCAGCCCTTGAATGGGCGGAGCGACAGGGTCAAAGCTGCGCCGTGATCGGCGAACTCCTGGGGCTGGCTGCCCAGCGGGAAAATTTCTAACCGAGCCTATGTCATAGGTTAATGCATTGCTGCCTTGCTCACCTATGGCTGTCCTAAAAAACTGGTGCTTCGATCATTCCGGGATCTTCAACCACGCTCGACGCTGGCAAAACGCTCCAGGCATGGGACCATGCCGCACGGCGGCGCCTTCTGCCGCCGCGCATATGTCCCCATGCCAGTCGGAACTTTTGGCGCGGATAATAGTTCGATCACCAACATCAGCCAGGTAGTCAATTTGTTCCCCACCTCATCCTCGGATGTACTCATTCGCAAGCTTCAGACCATCTCGGATCTTCGAGAGGCCGACATCGGCGTTCTGAAAGGCATTCCGATCCAGGAGAAGGAATATTTGGCCAACCACGATCTGGTGCGTGAGGGCGACCGTCCTGTTTACTCGTTTGTCGTTCTTGATGGCTTGGTCGGTTCCACCAAACATACGGGCGAAGGAAAGCGACAAATCACATCATTCTTCGTCGCCGGCGACATTCCTGATCTGCATGGGCTGCATCTGTCGGTCATGGATTGTAACTTCTCGACCCTTACGCCGGCGCGAATAGGTTTCATGCGGCATGACACCCTGCGTGCCGTTTGCGACCAGCACCCTCGCATCGCCACCGCTTTTTGGCGGTCGACGTTGATAGATGCCGCGATTTATAGGGAGTGGGTCATCAATGTGGGAAGACGCGAGGCATACACCCGCATGGCTCACATCCTGTGCGAACTGATTTTTCGCTTGCGCTCCATGGGGCGCATTGAGGATCACGTGGCGGATATCCCCATTACACAGGCGGCCCTTGGCGATGCGCTGGGTTTGTCCACGGTCCACGTCAACCGGATGCTCCAGGAACTACGACGCAGAGGCCTCATTGCCACCTCGGGATCAAAAGTTCACGCACTGGACTGGGCTGGCCTCACTCACGCAGGAGATTTCGACACGACCTACCTGCACCAAAGGAACCCCGCAGATTAGCAGTGACGGAAGCTCTCCGATGGCACGATTTTTCTTCGACAGCGGCGATGGCGATCTCATCTTCGAGGACGAAATAGGTGTCGAATGCGCTGGCCTCGAAGAGGTCCGCCGCGCGGGATTCGAGGGCCTTGTCGACCTCACGAGAGAGTCACTGAAGAGCGTCGACGGGCAGCAATTGTTTATCGAAGTGCGTGATGAAAACGGCGCCAAGATTTTGCGGCTGAGCCTCTCGCTTCGGGTAAAATCGAACGTATAAATTTGCACTCTACGCGCAGCGTTAGGCGAGCGGACTGGGACTGCAAACATCCACTGGCATGTCGTGTCTCAAAACCAGGCCACTTTTGAGCGACATGCATTAACCCATAGATTGTGCCTCGATTTGTGTACAGGACAGGGAACCATCAAAGAGCCGCCGAGTTCGTCCAACGGACAAGCCCGGAATCTAACATGGAAGAAATCGGCAAGGCACAACAAAAGGTCATAGCCCGCCTCATACGGGAGTGGATTTCATCGGACGCCAATCGTCGCCAGCTTCGCCAGTTGCTGGATCTGCCGACAGACGCGGACATGCCCAGCGAGCATCGGTCATTGCTTGACGAACTCGACCGAAAGCTCAACCAATGAGCGCCCCTGCTTTCGGGAGGGCTCCCGAGTGGATGCGAGCCGGTGGCGAGGGGAAAGGAGCTGAGGTCGACATCTGGTTGAGGCCGCCGACATTTGACCCAAGCAGACGCGAACGCTTTACGCCGGACGGCGCCGATTGGCCGAAGAAGAATGTTCGGTGGTGTTCGCGGAGCCGCGGTCCGATTCCTAGAGGTGAGTTTCTGCACCTTGCTGCGCGTTTAAAAGTTGAGAAACGGCAGTTATGATCTGCGGCAGAAAAAAGGGCTTGGTGATCATTATGCTGTTGGGCACACCTTCCGCTCCCCAGTGTACCGCGCTGTCGCCACTGATATAGACAACCGGGATGGTAGAGTTGGACCTTCGCAAGTGCCGAGCGACCTCCCACCCCGACTGTCCTGGTCCCAGACGGATGTCCGTGAGTACGGCCTTGAACTTGGTCGGATCGGGGTCGAAAGCCGCCAGCGCCTCGGCGGCACTCCGAGTGCCGACCACCTGGAAGCCGGCCTCCTCCAAAGCTGACTCGAGGTCGAGCAGGATCATTGTCTCATCTTCGACGATCAGAACAGCACCTTCGCTCATCCGGAATCTCCCCAAGCCGCCACCGCTAATACGATTTCGGCGTCAACTTGGTTCCATCTGACGCGCAGCAGCCTGTTGGTTATCGAAGTTCTACGCTGCTTCGATTGCGCGGCGGACTTGTGACGTCGGGAAGCCGCCCTGGAGAACGCCGACGCCGGCTTAGCTGCTTCGACAGCCCTGGACAATGAGGCTGATTACAGGCTGCAGCCGACGCTGAACCGTTGCCGGCGAGGTCGCTTTGATCAAGCGTTCTCCTGATCTTCAGAAGCTTGCTGGATTTGCGTCATCACCTTTTGGGGATCGACATTCTCGGCGAGTTCCGGCAGCTCTTTGTCGGCCGGGGTCGAGATATTCAGACGCGCCGTCAAGGCAGCCACCATCTCGATCAGCCGCGTGGTTTCATGTTCGTTCAGAAGGCTGATCTGCAAATCCAGTTCGGCTCGGCGCTCGCTGTGGGCGGCCATTCTGTTCTGATTGATCAGCACAAAGGTAGACAGGAAGATTGCCTCAACCGAGGCGACCATGGCCAGGATCACGAAAGTCGGGTCCCAGGCTGGGACGGCTGGTATCGCGCCAAGGTTCGCGAGCACCCAGACGACAAGAATTGCAAGGTGCAGATAGACGAAAGTCATGCTTCCCGCGAAGCGCGAAACAGCGCCGGCGACCCACGCTTGAACGCCTTGGTGCTCCTCTTGCTGCCGCCTGTGCTCCACCAGGGCCTGTATGTTCTGGTGGAGCACCGACTGCATGTCGGCTGGACGTTGGTCGCTCATTTGAAAGCCCCGTTTGGAGATCATTCCGTGCAAGCGGCGTCGCTTATCGCCGGTGGCTCCCGCGAGGCCGGATCTGCCTTGAACTCGTCGGCACGCGACTTGGGTCGCTGCCGACGGCCCGCTTGGAACAAGGCGTGCCGCCCTGCAATAGTGTGCACCATGCCAACCACTGCTTGCGGGGCGCTCTGATGAACCATGTGGCCGGCGCCCGGAACCACCTCAAGGAGAGACCCACCGACTTCCGCGTGCAAGCGTCGTGCATCGCGTTGCGCGTCGAACAAACGATCCCCGGATCCCGCCATGATGCCGGTGGGCACGGCAATGTCCCTATAGTTGGCTTTTCCCAACAGGGACGCGGCCAGCATCGATGCTGTCTCCAGAGAAACCGCCCGCAGTTGGGAAGGGCGGCTGGCGACATCTTTGGCAAGTGCGGCGAACTCGCCAGCGACGACGGCGGGTTTAAAGATCTTCTCCATTGCCCAATGCCAAGCAAGCCTTACAAGCGGCGGCAGCAAGGTGTGACGAAACGCGGTGCCGATCACAGGCAGTGCAGGGAGTGCGGCCAGTGCAAGATCCAGCCGCGGTGGCGGATAGTAATAGCCCGAGACCAGCACGATGCCCACGACCGATTGAGAATGCCTTCGCGCCAATTCGAGGGCGATCCAAGCTCCCCAGGAATGTCCAAGCACGAGGTATTTCTCTATACCCAGCCCGCAGGCCGCGGCATGTATAAGGTCGGCTTGGTCGCGAGCGGACCAACGCCGGCCGCGCGGCCGTGAGCTTCGCCCAAAACCGGGACGATCAAATGCAAGCACCCGGTAGGTCTTTGCCGCCTCATCGAAGATGCCGCTCGACTTGAAATCCTCCGCCATGGATCCATTGCCATGCAGGAGAAGGAGCGGCATGCCGGTTCCGGCTTCGATAAAATGCAGGCGCACACCATAGATCTCCATCACACGTCCGCACGCCCGGCCGGCAATCGCACGTTTGGCGCGGATGGCGTTGTATGCCGCCAGCGCCGCCAACGAGGCCGCGAGCAACCCGGTCGCGAGTTTCGGTCCATCTCTGTCGAACGCCATGCCCGTGCCTGTTGGAAACTATCTGCCGACCCCAACTCTCGGGGCGAAAGCTTGTTCCGCCAGACAAGACAACGCTGTACAACCGGCTCAAGCGGCTAAAGTAGGCCTTCTCCATGGAGTTCGGACCGTTAAGCCTGGGCAGCGCTGCTGCCTCCCATTTTCCAATCACCCTGCCAACGTGCGCGCACGGCAATCATCAGCATGGCCGCTTCCGTCATCCCGGTCTGGAAAAGTCTGACCAGCTCTCTCGCGATGGATTCTGCCACGGTAGTGTCCGACGAAATCTCAAATTCCTCACACAGCGCGTCGAAAACCGACCGAAGCGTTTTCAGGTCGTCTGGATAGAGAGCGTCCGTATTCGTAAGAATGGGTCGGTCAAGCATCAAACGTCTCCAAACGAGTGAAGTGCGGTTCGGGCACCCAGCCAGCGGGAGCTCGTCAAGTGCCCGCTGGTTTCCCCTTTATCCGCCACAGCGCGCCAAGCTGTCATTAACCTATGACCGGTGCGGCATGTTCGGCTGACCGGCCCGCCAAAGAAACTGCCGTCCTGCGGGGAACTCTTGGCCGCAGACTGCATTTAAGTCCGGGCAAAACGGGGGCGAAATGGGGGCCACTTCAAGCAATCCGCGATCTGAACTGCAGCGCTTCGAGCTTTTGGCAGCGCTGGGCGACCGTATTCGCGAGATTACGGATCCCGCAGAACTGGCCTACGCAGCCGCGGAACTGCTGGGGAACCATTTTGGCATCAGCCGAGCCGGATACGGCACGATCGATCTAGAGAAAGAAACGATCACCATCGACAGGGACTGGAACGCGCCAGGCATCAAAAGCCTGGCTGGGACGTTGAATTTCAGGAACTACGGCACGTATATCGAGGATTTGAAGCGAGGCGAAACCGTTGTCTTTGAAAACGCCGAGACAGATCCGCGAACCAGCGGCCATGCGGAGGCCCTCAAAGCCATCAGCGCCCAATCCGTCATCAACATGCCCGTTACCGAGCATGGCGGGCTGGTGGCGCTGTTATACCTGAACCACTCCGCGCCCAGACGCTGGGCGACGGAGGAAGTAGCCCTCATTTCGGCAGTCGCGGACCGGACGCGTACGGCGATAGAACGCCTTCGCGCCGAACTGGCCCTGCGTGAGAACGCCGAACGCCTTGCTTTTCTCGACCGCCTCGGCAGGGAGATAGCCCTCGCGGCCGACGCAGATGCTGTCATGCAGATCACCACTCGGCTCCTCGGCGAACATCTTGGCGTGTCGATTTGCGCCTATGCCGACATGGAGCAGGACCAAGACCATTTCACCATCCGCGGCGATTGGAGCGCACCTGGCTCGCCCAGCATCAGGGGATATTACAGTCTTGCCGATTTCGGTCGCCTGGCTGTCACCAACCTCAGCGCCAACAAGCCGCTTATCATCAACAACAACCTTGAGGAAATTGCTCCCGAGGAAGCGAAGACCTTTCAGGATATCGGGATAACGGCAACCATCTGTATGCCTTTGGTGAAACAAGGCCGACTGACTGCCCTGATGGCCATCCACGACAAGCAGCGCCGCGTCTGGTCGCAACGCGAACTGTCCTTGCTGACCGAGGTGACGGAGCGGTCCTGGGCTCACATCGAGCGCGTTCGCTCGGAGCAGGCGGCACGGGCGAGCGAGGAGCGGCTGAGGCTTGCCACCGACGCGGCCGCTATCGGCACCTGGGATTACGATCCCATCAGCGGAGTGCTGCGTTGGGACGACCGGTGCAAAGCCCTTTTTGGTTTGCCGCCGGACGCGGAGGTGACATATGAAAGCGCCTTCCTGGCGGGCCTCCACCCGGAAGATCGCGCACGGGCCGACGAGGCCGTACGCCAGTCGCTCGCGCCGGGCACCCCCTCCCGCTACGACATCGAATACCGGACGATCGGCCTTCGGGATGGCAAGGAGCGCTGGATTGCCGCAACGGGGGAAGCGCTTTTCCAGTCCGGCCGTGCGATCCGCTTCATCGGCACCGTGGTCGACGTCACCGCGCGAAAGCGGGTGGAGCATCAGCTTCAGTTGATGAACGCCACTGCGGCAGCCGTGGCGGCCGAGCTTGACGTAGAGCGAATTGTCCAGACGGTAACCGATGCCGGCGTGGTGCTGTCGGGCGCACAATTTGGAGCTTTCTTCTACAATGTGATCGACGACAAGGGCGACAGCTATGTGCTCTACGCCCTGTCGGGGGCACCTCGTTCTGCTTTCGAAAACTTTCCGATGCCGCGCAACACCGCGGTGTTCGAGCCCACTTTCCGCGGAACAAGCGTGGTGCGTTCCGACGATATCCTCACCGATCCGCGCTACGGCAAGAACTGGCCCCGCAAGGGAATGCCGGAGGGCCATCTGCCGGTGCGTTCCTATCTCGCCGTGCCGGTCGTCTCGCGTTCGGGCGAGGTGCTGGGTGGCCTCTTCCTTGGCCATCCAGAAATCGGCGTCTTCGCCGAACAGCAAGAGGCGGCCTTGCTGGGGCTTGCGGGCCATGCCGCGACGGCAATCGACAACTCCCGACTGTTCAAGGCGCTGCAGACACTCAACGGCACGCTCGAACAGCGTGTCAAAGATGAAGTAGCGGAACGCGCCAGAGCAGAAGAGCACCTGCGCCAAGCCCAGAAGATGGAAGCTGTCGGACAGCTCACCGGTGGCATCGCGCACGACTTCAACAATATGCTGGCCGTCATCATCGGCGGCCTGAACCTTGTGCAGCGCAAGCTCAGAAACGGCGATACCAACGTCCACCAATTCGTAACCGGCGCGATCGATGGAGCACAACGTGCCGCAGAACTTACCAGGCGACTGCTCGCCTTTTCCCGCCAGCAACCACTGGCGCCGAAGCGGCTGAATCCAAATCGCCTCGTCTCCGGTATGAGCGAATTGCTGAACCGGACGCTTGGCGAGACCATTCAGATCGAGACCGTGCTCGCTGCGGGCCTATGGCATGTCGAGGCCGACGCAGGGCAATTGGAAAGCGCGCTGCTCAACCTTTGCGTCAACGCAAGGGATGCCATGCCTGCTGGCGGCAAGCTGACGATCGAGACATCAAACGCCCACGTCGACGATCGCTATGCCAGGGAGAACGCGATCCCCTCCGGCCAGTATGTGATGATAGCGGTCACCGATACAGGAACGGGCATGACTGCTGATGTTGTCGCAAGAGCCTTCGATCCGTTCTTCACCACCAAGGGGGTCGGCAAAGGCACCGGGCTGGGACTCAGCCAAGTCTATGGGTTTGTTCGCCAGTCCGGCGGCAGTGTGAAGATCTATTCCGAGCAGGGCATCGGAACCACCTTGAAAATATATTTGCCGCGCTCGCACCACGGCGTGCTCGACAGCCAAATCGACGTCGTGGCAGGCGAGCACCCCGGCTGTGCAGACGAGATCATCATGGTTGTCGAGGATGAAGATCGCGTCCGGCTGATGGCGGCGGAAGCGCTGCGGGAACTGGGCTACTCCGTGCTGGAAATGCAAGGCCCACGCGACGCGCTGGTGGCCGTCGAAAGCGGGCAAGTGCCGTCGCTTTTGTTCACCGACGTGGTGATGCCGGAGATGTCGGGCCGGGAGCTGGTGGATCAGGTCAAGACAATGCACCCGTCGCTAAAAGTGCTCTACACCACCGGCTACACACGAAATGCGATTGTCCACAACGGCACGCTCGATTTCGGAACCGAACTTTTGACCAAGCCCTACACGATCGACGAATTGGCAGAGAAAGTCCGGAAGGTGCTGGATCGAAAGTGAACGGGCAACAGCCCGCGACGCTCGCCGTGTGACCGAACCCGGCGTTTGCCGCGTAAGGTGTGCGGCGAAACGGGCCGAAGGTGTCGACACCGACATCGTATTAATATGGGCCGGCTTCACTTTTCCGAGCCAGTATCCCTCCAGATTTTGTCTACCTCTTGCCCATCCGCGGCCTTGCTCATTGCCGTGATGGCGCAGCACGATCGAAATCTCGTTGCCGCCGGTCACCAGTCGGAGAATCCCGGCGAGAAATAAATGCCGCCTCTGGCTCCCTGCGATGCTCAACACTGAAGCTGCCGTAAAAATGCTCGCTGGCCGATGGCCGGATGGAACAATCATCTTGCGGGGATGTTCGGATGATCTAACCGGAGAGATGTCCATGTTCATGCACAACAAGCGCCTGCAATACACCGTTCGCGTCTCGGAGCCGAATCCTCGCCTGGCCTGCATGATCATGGAACAGTTCGGCGGCGCCGATGGCGAGCTTGCAGCGGCCATGCGCTATTTCACGCAAGGGCTTGGCGAGGACGATCTTGGCCGTCGCGACATGTTGCTCGATATTGCGACCGAAGAACTCAGCCATCTCGAAGTGGTGGGATCAATCGTCACCATGCTCAACAAGGGGCTCAAGGCACAGCTGGCCGAGGGCCAAATGAAGGAAGCGGACCTTTACCTGATGATCGGCGCCAGCGGCACAACAGCCAAGGAATCAATTCTGTTCGGCGGCGCTCCCGCGCTGTGCGACTCAGCCGGCGTTCCCTGGACCGCGGCCTATGTCGACTCGCGCGGTGAACCTACGGTGGATTTGCGGTCGAATATCGCCGCCGAAGCCCGCGCCAAGATCGTTTACGAACGCCTCATCAACATCACCGACGACCCGGGAATCAAGGACGCGCTCGGCTTCCTGATGACCCGCGAGATCGCGCACCAGAAGTCGTTCGAGAAAGCACTCTACGCGATCGAAAACAATTTCCCTTCCGGCAAGCTCCCAGGCGTAGAGAAGTACGCCAGCATGTATGTCAACACCTCTCAAGGCGACGGCGATGTCGCTGGCCCATGGAATTCCGGCGAAGAGTGGGATCGGATCGATGACCTTGAAGAGGTGATGCCCGTCGACGGCGGAGACGGCCTGGCAACTGTCAAGCTGGGGGCCAAAGACCTGAAGGTGGTGGCCAGGATGGCCGACCGTACGCTTTCCGATCCGGCTTCCGATCCGACAACAGGCGCTGATCTAGGAGCGGGCCCGGGAGCTGGCCGTACCAAGAACGCCGATTTCGGCGGCGCGGCAAGCATTCAGGAGGCCCCGGCCGTGGCAGAGGCTGCTGTCAAACGCGCACGTAGGCGTTAGTACAGAGCCGACGCGGGCATCTATGTTCCGCGATGCGGCCGGAAGCTAACACCGACGAAGGCAGGGCGCCCGACCACCAGCGGACTGGCCGGAGCGCTCGCATCGACATCTGTGCTGAATGTGGGTGAAGCAACCATGGCCACCGCCGCACCACGATCAGATTCGGAGCGTGCGGGCCAGCCGGACAAGGTCCGTCCCGACGGTTGCGAGAACCGGTGCATCGTGACAATCGGAGCATCGGCCGGCGGCGTCGACGCGCTGAAGAGACTTGTCCGCGACCTTTCGCCGGACATCCCGGCGGCTCTCCTCGTCGTACAGCACGTTGGTCCCACGAGTTACCTCGGCGACATTCTCGGTCGCGCTGCCAACATGCCCGTTGCAAATGCCTCCAACGGCATGAAGGTTAAAAACGGGCACATCTTCGTTGCACCGCCTGGAGCTCACCTTCTGTTACACGACGATCATATGCTGCTGCGGCGCGGGCCGCGCGAGAACCTGGCGCGCCCCGCCATCGACCCTCTGTTTCGATCGGCCGCTTGCAGCTTTGGCGGCAGCGTGATCGGCGTCGTGCTCACAGGCAGCCTCTCCGACGGCACCGCCGGCCTGCACGCAATCAGGATGTGCGGAGGCGTCAGCGTAGTCCAGGACCCCGGCGACGCCGCAGTACCCGATATGCCGCTGAGCGCCTTGCAGAATGTGGAAATCGACCATTGCGTCCCTCTGTCCGAAATGGCTGGCCTGTTGCACAGGCTTGCTTCCGAAATCGCAGGGCCGACACCAGAAATCCCGTCCGGCATCCGCCTTGAGGCAGCGATTGCAGCTCAGGAGCACAGCACAATGGAATTGACCGAAGGCCAGCTTGGCGCCCCCTCGACATTTGTCTGCCCCGAATGTCATGGCCCCCTATGGGAGATCGAAGACGGGCCGATTACCCGTTACCGCTGCCACACCGGACATGCGTTCGGAGCGGACGTTTTAATGCAGGCCCAGGCTGACGATGCGGAACAGGCTCTTTGGAGCCTTTTAAGAGCGCACCAGCAGCGGGCTGAGTTGGCGAAACGTACGGCAAAACGCGAAGCCGCGCGGGAAAGACACAGCCTGGCCAGCCAAATGGCTGCGCGGGCCGCGGAGTACGAAGCCGACGCGAAACTTATTGAAGAGATCATCCATCGTCGAACGCCGTGACAAGGCAACAGCGTTTGTCAAGGCGGGTGCGTCTGCGCCATCCCGATCGCATTTTCCTGGATCAGCCGCGTTGCCTCACCGCTTGGCCTGTGGCCACGGGTATCCAGGTCCCATGCTTTGATTGAACACCTGCACCCAAATCCAACTGCACGAATTTTATGCAAAGCAGGAACATAGAAGCATTACGCGAGTTAGGCACTGACCCATTGGACGTATCCTCGCATTCTGCGGTCTGCCTGGGTGGTCCTTGTTTTGTAAACGAATGCCAGGACAATGTATCGCTCGCAGCTTTTCGTACCTCTTTTTGGCCTGCTGTTGCTGATGGGTGGCCTGTTCCACGGGCACGAGGCCATGGCGCAGGAACCCTGTCCGGCCGATCACGATAAGCTGCTTGCAGCCCTGAAAGCCAACGTGAAGGCAAGCGGCGGACCAGCCAATGGCGGCTTTGAAACCAACGAATGGGCAGCCATCGTTGCCCGTGACGGCACTGTCTGCGCGATTGCGTTCAGCGGCCCCACCCCCGACTCGCAATGGCCGGGAAGTCGGCTCATAGCAGCGGAGAAAGCCAACACGGCCAACGGTCTCAGCCTGGCTCAGATGGCCCTCTCGACGGCCAATCTCTATGCGGGGGTGCAGCCCGGCGGACCGCTATTTGGCCTGCAGGAGACCAATCCCGTCAACCAGGCCGCGGCCTATACGGGCGATCCCAAAACGTTCGGAAGCGCCGGCGACCCGCTCGTCGGCAAGCCGATCGGAGGCGTCGTGGTGTTTGGCGGCGGGCTTGCCCTCTACGACGGCAAGAGCATTGTCGGCGGCCTCGGCGTTTCAGGCGACTCCTCATGCGCCGATCACAATGTCGCCTGGCGTATCCGCGCGGCGCTCGGCTTCGACAAGGTCCCGGCAGGCGTCAATCCAAATCGCAAGGATGCCATTGTCTACGATCTGGACCCCGGCGGCAAAAGCGCTTCGGGCTGGGGCCATCCGCTTTGTGCCGGAACGGAGGCCGACATCGCGGCCGAACTCGGCGCCGGCGTGGGAGGCTCGATCAATAAATGAAAGCTATGCCGCAGTTGGCATTAACGCGCGTTGACGTAGAACGACGTACCCGCAAATTGGCAGCCGGGAATTCCTTTGGCGCTATCCTTCTGGTGACGCTGCTCGCCTGCGTGCTGCTTCTGGGCGCTGCGTCCGAGCCTCCTAAAACGCCAGCGATCGTACCGCCAGCCGCAGCCTCGCCACCCGATGACGGCCAATGGACGATGCCGGCCAAGAACTACGCGTCGACGCGCTTCAGCGAACTCTCCGAGATCAATGAAGGCAACGTCAAGAACCTGCAGGTCGCGTTCACGTTCTCGACAGGCGTGAACAAGGGCCAGGAAGCAGCGCCGCTGGTCGTCGGCAACACCATGTATATCGTGACGCCCTTTCCCAACTTCGTCTATGCGCTCGATCTCTCCAAGCCCGGCGCCCCGATGAAGTGGAAGTACGAACCCAATCCCGAGCCGGCGGCACAGGGAGTGGCTTGCTGCGACGTCGTCAACCGCGGGGTGGCATTCGCCGACGGGCGCATTTTTTTCAATACGCTGGACGGCCACACGATTGCCCTTGATGCGAACACGGGCAAGCCGATCTGGAACACTCATGTCGGCAACATCAACATCGGCGAGACCATCACCATGGCGCCGCTTGTGGTGAAGGGCAAAGTGCTGGTCGGCAACTCCGGCGGCGAGATGGGCGTTCGCGGCTGGGTAAAGGCGCTCGACGCCGGCGACGGTCATGTCGTCTGGATCGCCTATAGCACCGGGCCGGACAAGGACGTGCTGATCGGATCGGACTTCAAGCCGCACTACGACATGGACAAAGGCAAGGATCTTGGCGTCACGACGTGGCCGCCGGAAGCCTGGAAGATCGGCGGCGGCAACATGTGGGGCTGGATTTCCTATGATCCCGATCTGAACCTGATCTTCCACGGCACCGGCAATCCCGGACCATGGAATCCGGATTTGCGGCCGGGCGACAACAAGTGGACGTCTGGCATTTTCGCGCGCGATCCCGACACCGGCGCGGCGAAATGGTTTTATCAATGGAGCCCGCATGACCTCCACGATTATGACGGCATCAACGAGCAGATCCTGCTCGACATGTCCTGGCACGGCAAGCCGCGCAAGGTGCTGATCCGGCCGGAGCGCAACGGCTATCTCTACATCCTCGACCGGACAACCGGCGAGGTGCTGTCGGCAAAACCGTTTGGTCCGGTCAACTCCAGCAAAGGTGTGGATCTGAAAACCGGTCGGCTGATCGTAAACCCGGACAAGAAGACCGGCACCGGCAAGGTCGTTCGCGATATCTGTCCGACGGCGTCGGGCCTCAAGGACTGGCAGCCTTCCGCGTTCTCGCCGAAGACCGGCCTGCTCTACATCCCGCACAACAATCTGTGCATGGATGAAGAAGGCGTCGAGGTGAACTACATTGCCGGCACGCCCTATGTGGGCATGAACGTCCGCATGATACCAGGGCCCGGCGGTAATCGCGGCGCCTTCACCGCCTGGGACATCGCCGCGGAGAAACCCGCCTGGAGCCTCAAGGAGAATTTCCCGGTGTGGAGCGGCGCGGTGGTGACCGCCGGCGACGTTGTCTTCTATGGCACGATGGAAGGCTGGTTCAAGGCGGTCAGCGCCAAGACCGGAGACCTGCTTTGGCAGTTCAAGACCTCGTCCGGGATCATCGGCCAGCCCATCACCTATCGCGGTCCCGACGGGCACCAATATGTCGCCATCCTCTCAGGCGTCGGCGGCTGGGCCGGCGCCATTGTATCGGGCGATCTTGACCCGCGTGACGCCACCGCCGCGCTCGGTTTCGTCAATGCCATGAAGGATCTGAAGAACGCGACAACCTCGGGAGGCACGCTTTATGTGTTCCGGCTGCCTTGATGGATTGTACTTGACCGTAGGTCCGGCGCGAAAGGGGTGTCAACGGCTGGCGATCGGCATGGCCGCGATCGCCTTCGTGTTCTTGACGGCCACAGCCGACGCACGTGAGCTGAGGGTCTGCGCCGATCCGAACAACCTGCCATTCTCCAACGCGGCAGGTCAGGGCTTCGAGAACAGGATCGCCGAAATCGTTGCGTCCGATCTCGGCGCCAAGCTGACCTATACCTGGTGGGCGCAGCGTCGCGGCTTCATCCGCAACACGCTGAAGGCGGGCCTGTGCGATCTCGTGCCGGGCACGCCGAGCAACCTCGAAATGCTGCGCACCACCACGCCCTACTACCGATCGTCCTATGTCTTCGTCACCCGCAGGGACGGCCCCGACGTAGCATCGTTCAATGATCCGCGGCTGCGCGACATGCGGATCGGTGTTCAGCTCATCGGCGACGATGGCGCCAATTCGCCTCCGGTCCAGGCGCTTGGCCGCCGCGGTATCGTCGGGCACCTCGTTGGCTATCCGGTCTATGGCGACTATTCCGCCCCCAACCCGCCGGCGCGCATCGTCGAAGCGGTGGCGAGTGGCGAGATCGACCTTGCCGTGGTCTGGGGCCCCCTCGCCGGCTACTTCGCCGCCAGGCAGAAGGTGCCGCTCCGCATCACGCCGGTTGCGCCCCGCATCGACGGACCGCAACTGCCGATGATCTACGACATCTCGATGGGCGTCCGCCGCGAAGACGATGCGCTGCGCGGCGATGTCAATGGCGCCCTCTCCAGGCACAAGGTCGAGATAGATGCCTTGCTGTCACAGTACGGCGTGCCGCGCCTCGATGCCTCGGGGAGCCCGGTGCGATGAGAGCCGTTGTGGCCATGCTCCTGTTTCCAGTCCTGGCGCTCGCTGCCTGCCAGCGCGAGGAACGTGACACGCGCCCGCAATCGGCGCTCGGATCGGGCGAGCAGCCGACGCCTGTGACCACGCTGGAGCCCGGCGGACAGCGCCCCCCCGCCAGCGATAACAAGGCGGCGAGCTTCGAGGCCAACGCCTTCCATATGAGCGAAGGGAAACGGCTTTTCGGCTGGTTCAACTGTTCGGGATGCCACGCCAATGGCGGCGGCGGCATGGGGCCGGCCCTGATGGACCAGAAGTGGCTCTATGGCAGCTCGATCGAAAGCATCCATGCCACGATCCGCGACGGTCGGCCAAACGGCATGCCGAGCTTCCGCGACAAGATTCCCGACGACCAGATCTGGGAGCTTGCGGCTTTCGTGCGCTCGCTGAGCGGCAACGCGCCGTCTTCCGCCGCGCCGCAACGCAATGACGACATGATGGCGCATCCGTCGGAAAACCGCATGCCCGACGCGGCCACGCTGGGGAAGTCGCCGTGAAACGTCTCGTCTCGATGGCGTTCGCCACCGCCGGCGCTCTGTTGCTCCAGGGATGCGCGGGCTGGCAATCCGCCCTCGACCCGAAAGGTCCCGCGGCGAGCGAACTGGCATGGCTGATCTGGTTCTTCACCGCGCTCTGCGCCGTGGTGTGGGTGCTGGTGATGATCGCCCTCGTCGTACCCTTGATGATGCGGTCGCGCGCGCAGGCGGAGCCGCTCGCGATCAAGGCCGGCGCCGACGACCGGAAGCTGCGCGCGGTGATGACCGCCGTCGGGTTGACCGCCATTGTCCTGATCGGACTGACCTTGCTGAGCTTCTTCGCCAACAGGACGCTCGCCGCGATCGGCTCGGATGCCGCACTGACCATTCGGGTCACCGGCCATCAATGGTGGTGGGAGGTGCGCTATGAGGATGCCACGCCAAGCCGGATCCTGACCACGGCGAACGAGATCCATATCCCCGCCGGGGAGCCGGTGAAGCTTCTTCTGACCTCGACCGACGTCATCCATTCCTTCTGGATTCCGAGCCTTTCGGGCAAGCTCGACCTCATTCCCGGCCACATGAACGTGCTCGACCTCAAGGCAGACAAGCCTGGTGTTTACCGAGGTCAATGCGCCGAGTTCTGCGGGGCGCAGCACGCAAACATGGGCACCTTCATCATCGCCGAGCCGCGTGCGAAGTTCGACGCCTGGTGGAACGACCAGTTGCAGCCGGCAGCTACTCCGACGGGGGGCGAGGCCAAGGCCGGCCAGGATCTGTTTCTGAAGCGCCCTTGCGTGATGTGTCACAGAATAGGCGGCACGCCTGCCGGAGGAACGGTCGCCCCTGACCTCACCCATATAGCCAGCCGGCAGACGCTTGCCGCCGGGACATTGACGATGAGCCGCGGCAATCTCGCCGCCTGGATAGCCGACCCACAGGGCATCAAGCCCGGATCCCACATGCCGGTGGTGGAGCTCAGCGGCGACGAACTCAACGCCATGGTCGCCTACCTCGAGGCGCTTAAATGAGCAGCGCGGACCTCACAAGCGAACGCGACCTGCCGCGCGAAACGCCCGCCACAGGCGACGTCGCACCCGAGCATGACGGACCGCGCGACACCGGCATGGACGATGCCAGCCTGGATCGCTGGCTGGCGCGGACATGGCGCACGCCCCCCGGCATCATCGGCGCGCTGTCGAGCGTCGACCACAAGGTCGTCGCACGGCGCTATCTGATCACCGCCTTCGTGTTTCTGTGCCTGGGCGGGCTCAACGCTGTCGCGATGCGCATCCAGCTCTCAGGGCCGCAGCGCGGTCTGATCGGCCCGGACCTCTACAACCAGCTGTTCACGATGCATGGTGTGACCATGATGTTCCTGTTCGCCGTGCCCATCGTGCAGGCGACAGGCATCTATCTCGTCCCGCTGATGGTCGGCAGCCGCAACATCGCCTTTCCCCGCCTGAACGCGTTCAGCTACTGGATCTATGTTTCGGGCGGTATATTTGCCTGGGTGTCTTTCGCGCTCAACATGGCGCCCGACGTCGGCTGGTTTGCTTATGTGCCACTGTCAGGCCCCGAATTCGCGCCGGGCAAGCGGGCCGACGTCTGGGCCCAGATGATCACTTATACAGAAGTATCCTCGCTGGCGGTCGCGGTGGCAACCATCGTCACCGTGTTCAAGCAGCGAGCCCCCGGCATGTCGCTGGACAGGATTCCGCTCTACGTCTGGGCAATGCTGGTTACCTCCTTCGTCGTCGTCTTCGCCATGCCCGCGGTGATGATCACCTCGACCTTCCTGATCCTCGACCGGCTGGTCGGCACACATATCTTCAACCCCGCCGAGGGCGGCGACGCACTGCTCTTCCAGCATCTGTTCTGGTTCTTTGGCCATCCCGAGGTCTACATCATCTTCCTGCCGGCGACGGGCATGGTCTCCGCGATCATCCCGGTCTTCGCCCGGCGTCCCGTGTTCGGGCATCTCGGGCTGGTCTTGTCGCTGATCGCCGTCGGTTTCCTTTCGTTCGGCCTCTGGGTCCATCACATGTTCGCGACGGGGCTACCCAAGCTCGGCGCCAGCTTCTTCACCGCGTCGAGCATGCTGATCGCCATCCCCAATGGCGTTCAGATCTTCTGCTGGCTGGCGACCTTGTGGGACGGCAGGCCGGTGATCCGCACGCCGCTGCTGTTCGTGTTCGGCTTCTTTTTCATCTTCGTCATCGGCGGCCTCACCGGCGTCATGCTCGCTTCGGTGCCGCTGGACCTCCAGGTGCACGACACCTATTTCGTCGTCGCCCATTTCCATTACGTGCTGATCGGCGGTTCGGTCTTCCCGCTGCTGGGCGCGGCCTATTTCTGGTTCCCCAAGATCAGCGGCCGCATGATGAGCGAGCGTCTCGGGCGCTGGCATTTCTGGCTGGCTTTCATCGGCTTCAACGCAGCTTTTTTTCCAATGCATCTCGTCGGGCTCTGGGGCATGCCACGAAGGGTCTACACCTATCCGGCCGAGCTTGGCTGGGGCAACATCAACCTGTTCATCAGCGCTGGCGCGGTGCTCTTTTTCCTCAGCTTCGTACTGTTCACTTTCAATCTTGTACACGGCGCGTTGAAGGGCGCGCTGGCCGGAAACAATCCCTGGGATGCCGGTACGCTCGAATGGGCGACGTCTTCGCCGCCGCCAAGCTATAATTTCGCGCGGATACCGATTGTCACACACGTCGAGCCGCTCTGGGCCGAACGGGAGGCGCTGCCTGTGGCGACCGGACTCCGCGTCGATGTCCGTGAGCTGTTGATCTCAACCGTGGCGGAAGCCCACCCCGACATTCGCGAGAAATCGGCGACACCGTCGATCTGGCCGCTGCTGGCAGCAATCGCTGTCGGCGGTACGTTTGTCTATTCGATCTTCACGCCCTGGGCGATCGTCTGGGGCGCCGCGCCCATCGCCATCACCTTGATCGGCTGGTTCTGGCCCAAGGACGACCCGGAGGATGAGGGATGAGTGAGCGTCCCAGCTTGGATCTTTCGGACCTCCCAACCTTTGGACATGGTCCGCGCAGCCCGACCTGGTGGGGAACGCTCGGCTTCATGGCGCTGGAAGGCATGGGCTTTGCGTTGGCCGCCGGCGCTTATCTCTATCTCGCCACTTTGTGGCCCAACTGGCGTCTAAGCGCCCCGCACCCCAACCATTGGCCCGGAACGATCGTCACCATCCTGTTCATTATCAGCGTGGTGCCGAATCACATCCTCCACGGCCATGCCAAGCAATGCGCGATCGTGCCGGTGCGGATCGGGCTGGTGGTGATGTCGCTGCTCGGTCTGGCCCCGCTTGTCGTGCGCTGGTTCGAATTCCCGGCGCTGAACATCTACTGGGACACGAACGCCTATGGTTCGATGCTCTGGGTGCTGCTCGGGCTGCATACCACACACCTGATCACCGATGTCGGCGACACCATCGTTTTGACGGTGCTGATGTTCACACGCCATGGCTATAGCGGCCGGCGCTTCGGCGATGTCGGCGACAATGTCTTCTATTGGGATTTCGTGGTGCTGACCTGGATCCCGATCTATCTGCTCATCTACTGGATGCCGAGGCTAGGCTGATGCGTGCGTTGAAAATGGGAACGTCCTGGGGTGGTCTTCTGTCGGGGCCGATGGCTTGGGCAATCTCGACGCAGCTGAACTACGCACTCGTACCATGGCAGTGCAACCGCCAGGTGCCGGTGGTGCTTCCCGTAGCACTGGTGCTCGCCGTGCTTTCGCTGCTCGGCGGTGCCTTGTCATGGCGGGCGAAGCGGCAGGGCGGCGCCGCCTTCAAGCCTGAGCGCACGCGCAGCACCGAGCAGTTCGTCGCCGATCTCGGCATGCTTGCGGCATTGCTGTTTGCCCTCGTTATCATCATGCAAGGCAGCGCAGCTCTCATTCTCGACGAGTGCCTGCGATGAGCTTCGACGCGTTCTTCTCGACCTCGATCTGCTACGGCACCGGCGCGCCCGAGGCCGGATGGACGCTCGCATTTCCCATCACGTTTCCGCTGGCCGCCATTGCCTTCCTTTATGCCATCGGAGCGACTCGGTTGTGGCGCCGCAGCAGCCGAGGCCGTCCCGAGCGGATGCGGCAGGCGTTGTTGTTCGCCGCCGGTTGGGGCGTGCTGACGGCAGCACTGGTCAGCCCCATCCATGCGCTCGGCGAGCGGGTGTTTGCCGCCCATATGATCGAGCATGAACTGCTGATGGCGGTCGCGGCGCCCCTCCTTGTCGCCGCTTGCCCAGGGGCGGTCCTGCTCTGGTCCTTGCCGGCCTCACTTCGCCGCGGAACGGGCAAGCTCACGCGCGCAAAGACGCTGCAATCGGTTTGGGCCCTGGTGATCCGCCCCCTCAACGCGACGATCATTCACGGCGTCGCCATCTGGATCTGGCACATTCCGGCGTTGTTCCAGGCAGCGCTCCAGCAGGGCTTTCTTCATTATGCCCAGCATGCGAGCTTCCTCGGCACAGCCTTGCTGTTCTGGTGGGCGCTCCTACCGCGCCCCGGTCGACAGCAGACCTCTGGCAACTCCGTCATGCATCTTTTCTTCACCTCGCTTCATACCGGCCTGCTCGGTGTCCTGCTGCTGATGTCGCCCAAACTCTGGTATCCGGAGAATGGCGCCGGCGCGGCATTGTGGGGAATGACCGCGATCGAGGACCAGCAGCTCGCCGGATTGGTAATGTGGGTTCCGGCCGGCTTGATCTATGGCGGCGCCGCCCTGCTGCTCGCCGGCCTCTGGATAAGCAGCAGCGCAACCAGGGAGGCAACACATGCGCTCAGACCTGGGTAGGCTGATCGGGGGCGCCCTTGCCGCAATCCTGCTGCTGACCGCGGCTGTCGCAGCGGCGACTTTGTGGTCCGACCGGCGCGACCGTGTCCGGCACGAGTCGGATGCGGCGACCGGGGGCGTAGGCGCTCGCGCCATTCCAATCATGACGGCGAATGGCTGCTCCGGCTGCCATACGATACCCGGCGTGCCGGGTGCGCAAGGCCAGGTCGGACCCCGCCTGGACGGTGGCCTTGCCGACAGGGTCTTTATCGGTGGCCTGCTGGCAAACAATCCGGAGAACATGATCCGCTGGATACGCTCGGCGAGAGAAGTCAATCCGCACACGGCCATGCCGTCTACGAGGATCACCGAGCAACAGGCGCGGGACATCGCCGCTTATCTCTATGCGTTGAGGTAAATCAGCCCTCGCCGCCGCGCCGGGACCACAAGCCGCGGCCGGGATCGTAGCCGATGACCGCCGCGAGGAAGAAGGCGATGAGGCAGCCAAGGACCACAATCGCCGCGACAGGATCGAACCGCAGATAGAGCGCGAAGCGTATCAGCTCGACCGCCGAGCTGAACGGGTTCCAGGCGGCGATTGTTGCCAGCACCGGTCCCGCCTCGGCAAGCCGCCACAGCGGATAGAGCGCCGTCGAGGCAAAGAACACCGGAAAGATGACGAAATTCATGACACCGGCAAAGTTCTCCATCTGTGTCGAAACCGAGGAGACAAGCAGGCCGAACGCGCCAAGCATCAGGCCCGCCAGCACGAGCGCCGGAAATACCGCGACGTAGCCGAGAACGGGCGGCCGCACATCCCAGAAACGCGCGATCAACAGAAACAAATAGACCAGCGGCACGCCGACGATCACGCTGGCCAGCAGGCGCGCCGCAAGCAGGTACCAGCGCGGCAATGGTGCGGTCAGCAACAAGCGCATGCTGCCCATCTCGCGATCGTAGACCATGGCCAGCGAACTCGCCATGGCATGGAAGAGCAGCATCATGGCCGCTAGCCCGGGCACCACATACACGTCATAGAGAACATAGGTCTGGTAGGGTGGCGTGATCGACAGACCGAGAACGGAGCGGAAGCCAGCGGCAAAGATTGCCAGCCAGACCAGCGGCCGTACCATCGCCGAGAGCAGCCGGCCGCGTTGCCGCAACGTGCGCAGCATCTCCCTGCGCAGGATGCCGTTGAGCGCGCGCACCGCGTGAGACGTTTTCATTCGGACTCCGTCAGCGACGCGAAGGCCTCGCCCGTGCTCGCTACACCGAGATCGGTAGCCAGGCGATCGGCGCGGCCGGCCCACCGCATTGTGCCTCGATGCAGCACCACCACATCGTCATCCGCCGTTAGTTCTTCCAGAAAATGTGTTGCCCACAGGACGGCAATGCCGCGCTCGCGGCAAAGCTCCCGCACGTGCCGCTCGAGCGCGCGGCGGCCAGGCACGTCGAGCCCGGTGGTCGGCTCATCCAGCAGCAAAAGGCGTGGGCTATGCATCAGAGCGCGTGCTATCTCGACACGGCGACGCTGCCCCCCGGAAAGCGCTCGGGCAGGATCGTCGATCCTGTCCAGCACGTCCAGCCGGCCGAGTTCGTGGATGGAGCGCTCCTTGCTCAAGGCCTGGCTAAGCCCATGCAAGGCCGCGTGGTAACGCAGGTTCTCGCCGGCCGTCAGATCGAGATCGAGGGTCGGCAACTGGAAGACGACCCCCATCTGCGTCAACGCGGCGGACGAGTTGACATCCATCGCCTGGTCGAAGACATGCACCGAGCCGGAGCGGGCGTGATAAAGCCCGGTGATCAGCGAGAACAACGTCGTCTTGCCGGCGCCATTGCGGCCTAGCAAGATGCACATCTTGCCTTGGGCCACAGAGAAAGAAACGCCGTCGAGAACCCGCCGGTTTCCGAAACTATGGCCCAGATTCTCGACCGACAAGGCGTTCATGGCCCGATCACGACGCCCCACGGCCCCCGCCCTACCGGCAGCGATTTCACCACCTCCTGGTTTTCCAGATCGATAAACGAAATATCGCCGGAATTCCCGTTTGCGCTGACCAGGCGCTTCTCGTCGCCGGAGAGCGCAACGTGCCAGGGTCGTTGACCAACAAGGTAGAGCCGACGGACCGCCAGCGTTTTCACATCGACTTCCGCAATCCTGTTGGCGGGGCCGAGCGCCACATAGACGGTCGTGCCATCGCGGGACGTCGCCATGCCGACCGCCTGCACACCCTCGCGTCGTATACCCGGCACCTCGAACTCGACTTTGCCAGTCTGCGCGCGCGTTGCCGTGTCGAAGACGGTGACGGTGCCCCGGATCTCCGAGGACACCCAGAATTGCTTACCGTCCGGCGAGAATAAAGCCGCGCGCGGCCGGGTATCGACCAGCAGATTGTCGACGAGTTCAAGCGTGCCTGCGTCGATCAGATGCACCATGCTGGTGGTCTCCGAAGTGCAGGCGACATAGCGGCCGTCGGCGCTGGCCGCCATTCCTTCCGGTTCGACGCCGACATCCACGGTGCCGATGACCTTGGCCGCGGTGATGTCCACCACCGACACCAGATTGTCATTCTCGTTGGCGACGAACAGCCGCTTGCCATCGGGATGGACTGCGAAGAATTCCGGATCGGCTCCCGAAGGCAGTTCCCCGACGACCCGCCGCTTCGCGACGTCGACCACGCCGATGCGGTTGTCGTCGCCTTCCGCGACGAACAGCATCTTGTTGTCGATCGACAGTGCCAGCCCGCGCGGACGGCGGCCGACATCGATCGTCGCCAGCAAAGTCATTGTCACGCCGTCGACGACCGCGACGGTATTATCCTGCTCATTGGAAACGTAGATGGTCTCGGCGGCGGCGGGAGCAGCAAGAGCGAACGCCGCCAACAACAGCGTCATCAGAACTTGCATGTGCTCTCCTCCAGGTCGATGCCCAGCGTGTCGAGCGGCGTGCGCTGATGCAGGAAGCCCGGTTGCGGTGAGCTGGAAATCAAGAGGCGAGGCCCGGCGATCAAAATGGGCTGGCGCATCTGTCCGTCCCAGGGACGGAAACTAAGCCCCTGCCCCTTGAAGCCAGCGAGAAGAAACGCGTCGCCGCGTATATATCTGCCGATTGCCGCGGGATCGAGACTGTGCAGGCGCGTCGCCGCTTCGCCGATACTGCGCACAGCGAGCCAGGCCGCGTAGTCGCTGGGCAACATCCAGCGCCCTGCCTGCCTGTGGAAACGGTCCTGCAGTTGCGTGGCGCCCCATTCCTCGCTGACAGCGCTCCAGCCTGTGGCGACAAGCCCTTGCGTGCCGGCGACGATTCTCGGCAGCGCAGTGCGGCCCTCCAGATAGGCGCCGAATTCATCCGCCTCGTCGGCGACCACGAGCACATCATAGTCGCTGACCTGCGTGACCGCCGGTATTTCGGTCTGCAGCGTGACATGCCCTGTATCGGCACGTCCGTTGGCGGGCCTGAATGTCCACGGCTGGTCGATCGTGATCTCGGCTCCGAAGCGAGCCGCCGCCCGTCGAAAGGCCGCAGCCATCGCCTGATCCTGCGAATGCGGCCCCACAAGCAGGAACCAACGCTGCCAGCGCTTCCAGGCGAGATATTGCGCCAGCCCGTCGGCGAGCATGGCGCGGCTCGGGATCGTGTGCAGGACGTTCCCACGGCAGTCCTGCTGGCGAAGCACGTCGTCCGGCGCCCGGCTGTTGAGCAACGTCATCTGCTCGGCACCGGGCGCGGCACTGGCCTGTAGAAGCTGACTGGCGTCGAGATCGGCGACGACAAAGGCGATGCCGGCATCGGCGAATTGTCTTACCGCGTCGTCCGGCGTTTCGGTTGGTTTCAATAACCTTTCCTCCAGCCGAAATTTCTGCCCAAGAAACCGGCCGGTGCTTTCGTCGTCGGCAATGCCGAGCCGTGCGCCTTGCAGGCCGTCGTCGGTGACGGTTTCATCAAGGGGTCCAAGGGGCAGAGCCGGTTTGCGCTCCTGGCCGATATACCCGATCACCATCGTCTGTTGCTCGGTGGCGCCAGGGCCGGTGATCAGCAAAAGAAAGAGAAGGCCCAGCAACAGTCTCATTGTGTCGCCCCCAGCCCAAAGCGCGACGATCCCGCTTCATCGCCACGAGAGATTGCGACATCGCGCACGATGCGGGCCGGCGATCCCTCCAGAACAATAACCCGATCACCCAGCGACGAGGCATATGCGAGATCATGCGTAACCAGCAGCGTGGTAGTCCGCCGACTGGCGAAACAATCCTGCAGCAGGCGGCGCATGTCTTGCGCGGTCGCCTCGTCGAGTGAAGCGAATGGCTCGTCGAGGAGCAGGAGCGCAGGCTCCACGGCGAGCGCCCGGGCAAGCGCTACGCGCCGCGCCATGCCGCCCGAGAGTCGCTGCGGATAGCTCTTCTCATTGCCTTTCAGGCCGACAGCGGCAAGCCACCGGGCCGCATCGGGCGCGCGATCCGGGATGGCCATCTCTACATTGCGCAAGGCGGTGAGCCAGGGCAGCAGCCTCGGTGTCTGGAACAGCATGCCTATCGGAAGCGGTCGTCCGCTCACGCTGCCGCGAAATTCGCGGTCGACGCCCGAAACGATCGACAGCAGCGTCGACTTGCCGACACCGGAAGGGCCGGTCAGGACGCAGACCTGTCCGTCGGCTATATCAAGCGACAGCGCGCGAAAGATCGTCCGGCGCTGTCCGTCATCACCGGGGAAAGTCTTGTCCTCGATCCTGATCCTCAGCATCAGCGTCGCCAGGCGAACAGACGACGTTCCAACGGCACAAGCAGTCCATACTCTATGGCAAGCATCACAACGCCGAAGCTGATCGCATAGGCAAGGATGTGGGTGACGTCGAAGTTCTGAAAATAGACCTGTAGCTGGAACCCGACGCCGTTGGAGCGGCCGAGCAGTTCGGCGAGCAACACGATCTTCCACGTCAATGCCAGCCCGCTGCGCAGGGTGACGAGAAAGAACGGCGCCAATTGCGGCAGCACGACATGCTGCAGCTTTGCAGCACGCCCGAAGCGATAGAGCTCAGCCATTTCGGCAAAGTCCTTGTCCAGCCGGCTGGCGCCTTCACGAATAGTCACCACGACATTGGGGATCTTGTTGAGCGCGACCGCAAGGACAAGCGCAGTCTCGGCAAGACCAAGCCAGATATAAATTAGAATGACCGTGATCAGCGCCGGCATGTTGAGGAGTAACACGATCCAAGGCCTCATCCATATGTCGGCTCTGTGCGAGCGGCCTGCCGCGTAGCCAAGGGCCGCGCCGATGACGATTGCCGACCCGAGGCTTGCCACGACGCGCGCAAGCGAGATGCCCAAATGGTATGGCAGCTCGCCCCGAACCGCTTCGTGCAGGAGAACCGAAACAACCTGGACCGGACCAGGAAACAGCCGATCGGCGGCGATTGATGATGCAATCTGCCAGACGAGCACCATGGTCAGCAATGCCGCAGTGGATTGACAACGCTGCATTGTGATGGGGAACGCTGGGACATCGGTCATTGGCGCGAGCTCAAGCCGGTATGGCCCGGAAGACACCAGGATCGAGGCTCGTCGCCTTGCCGACCAGATCCTCGCCGCCCAATTCGGCCAGGATTGCAAACAACCGGGCCGCGCCATCACGTTCGTCTTTGCCGAACCGACGAGGGATTCCGGCTCGATAGGCGGCGCGTAACGCCGCCTGTAGGTGAGGATCGTCCGTGCCCAATAGGGGCGCGAGCACCCGCCATTCGTCGTCCGAAGACTCGAGCAGCGACTTCGCTGCCGCGGTCGCGCTCGTGAATCGCGCGAGGGCTATCGGGTTGGCCCGCGCCCAGCTTTCATGGAAGACGTAGCCGAGCATCGGCAAGTCCACGGATACGCCAAGCCCCTGCAGGATTTGCGCGACACTGAGCAGAGGCCTTGCCCCCTCTGACTCGAGACGGGCGGCGAAATTCCAGAACGTCAGCAGTGCATCCAGTCGCCCCGCCAGAAATTCCTGCTCCAACAAAGGCGGCGCGCCGAACACTGGCTCCACCTCTTCAGCAAGATCGCGCTTCACCTGACGGAGGCCGAGCGCGCGCAATAGGATCCAGCTTTTGTCCAGCGGACCACCTGCGATCCCCAGCCTTTTGCCCTTGAGGTCCGCAAGAGTTCGAATGGGCGAGCCTTGCGGCAGTTCCAGCGCGCCGACGGCACGAGAATAGGGATAGAAGACCAGATCAGCGCCTTCGCTGCGCTGGCGCATGACCCACACCCAGTCCGAAACGATGACGTCGACGCTGCCCGCCAGCAATGCGGTCTTACCGGCTTCGGTACCGGCAAGCCGCTGAGCCTCGATTGATACGCCGTGAACAGTGTCCAACGCATGTCGCCGCATGACGTCAACTTCCCAGGCGGCGGTGCCAAATCCCAGCACGCCAAATCGCACGAGCGGCGATGGCTGTGGCGCGGCTTCTGCGGAAGCACCCAATAGCCAGCAACAAATACCCGCAAGAGCGGCCCGCCGCGAGATGTGACCCTGATCATGCCGGGTCAGCCATTCGCCTGGAAGGGTAGCAGTCAGCACGGGCGCACCGGGTGTGAAGGAACTTTCCTAACGCCGTAGCGGCAGGAATGTTCCTCAATGGTGCATGGAACTAACGGGAAAGCACCTAAGGTCCGTTTTTCAGCTCGTATAGCAGCCCGGGGGGCTTGTTCAGGCGAACAGAAGAAGGTGTCAGGGGCTACGGTCCGCTCTTGGCATCATCGACCTCCAACGCGTCCATTACAGGTGCCGGATCGCTCTTTTCGGAGCTCGGGCTCTGCACCCCGGACCCGGCGTTCTCGATCGCTTGCACGATAGCATCTTCGATGTTTCCGAGTTCGTCCTCCCTTACTTCACGCCCATAACCAGCCACCTCGGCATCTTGCTCGAATTGCTGAGCGAGCACCGCGACGCTGACTTCCTCTCGACCAGGAAGTGTGCCGACATTCTCCTGTAGCCAGTTTTGAAAAAACTCTCTGGTCGCGCTCATCTCAGACCACCCTTTCGCCAAACTAAGCGCGACGATGAGCCGAAGTTCCATGATGCGTTCACTTTCCCAGTGGCGCTGTACTCACAGCGTTGGGAGCCACGAGGTTTTTGCAGGCTTGATGAGGCAGTGGCCTTTCTCTTCACGACTCGATTGGAGTTCACTCTTATCGCGCAGTGTGCATCCTGATTGCGTCCATTTCGACCCTGTGGAACAAGCTTGTTGAGTTGAAGTTAGGCCCTATGCCAAGCTTTTCGGGCGAACCAAGTTTTTCGGGCGAACAAGTTTTTGACGTTGCCATCGTCGGCGGCGGCCCCGCGGGGCTCGCTGCAGCCATGTATTTAGCCAGGTTTCTGCGTTCGGTGATCTCGCTCGACGCGGGGCATGCGCGTGCCAAGCTCATCCCAAAATCCCGCAACTGTCCCGGCTTCCCCCACGGCATCAGCGGGGAAGAACTGCTCGGCCGCCTACGAGCCCAGGCACAGCTATACGGCGCGAGCCTTGTCCATGGTTGCGTAGGCCACGCCGAAAAACGCGAGGGTTTTTTTGTCCTGACGACCACCTGCGGGATTGTCCAAGCAAGGCGCGTGATTCTGGCAACGGGCATTGTGGACAAGGCACCTCCCATTGAAAGACTGGAGGAGGCGATCGCAACCGGCATTGTCAGACTGTGCCCGGTTTGCGATGCATATGAGGCCCGGGGTAGCCGCATCGGCGTTGTTGGTCCGGAGCATCTCGCCGTCAGGGAGGCTCTGTTCCTGAAGGGATATGGCAGTCAGGTCGCCTTGCTCGCCAATAACCAGGATGATGTTTCCGAAGCTGCCCGCGGCGCCGCCTTGGCAGGCGGAGTTGAAATCTGGGACGCTGTCGATGACCTGATCCCTCGACGAACCGGGTTCGATGTCGTCATGGCCGAGGGCGCCCCGATGCGCAACATCGATGTGGTGTACCCTTCGATGGGTAGCGACGTACGCTCCGAACTCGCGGTTGCTCTGGGGGCTAACTGTGACGCAGAAGGCTATGTCCTGGTCAACCGACACCTTGAGACTTCAACGCCAGGACTCTATGCCATTGGCGACGTGGCCGAGGGGCTCAATCAAATTGCTGTTGCGTTCGGAGACGCCGCCAAGGCTGCAACTCACATTCATAACGACCTCCGCGATTGCGCCGAGCCGGCGACGAACTTCCGGCGAAGTTGACCTGCAGATGCGAGCGCACCGTACCGGCTCACCTTTGGCTGCGTTGATGCCCGGAACCCGTTCCACCCGGCGTGAGACTACCGGCTTCGGCTTTGCTAGAGTTCTCCCAGGCGCAGCCGCTGGGTTGATGGACGGGCACGCGCTGGCGAACGGCTGGAGGAAGGAATGAAAATTCTCGTCACCGGCGCGTCAGGTCTGATTGGAGCCGCGCTTTGCGCGCGCCTGACCGGCGAGAGTCATGAAGTGGTCCGCGTGCTTCACCACGCAGACACTGGCGTCCACCCGGAGATCCAAACCGTTTCCCTGGATATGGCGCGGGCCTTGCGACCTCAGGACTGGACCCCCTATCTCGCCGGTGTGGACGCCGTCGTAAACTGTGCCGGCGTCCTGCAGGATAGTGCCCGGGAAAACACCCGGCATGTCCATTCTACCGGCGCCTCGGCTCTCTTCACCGCGTGTGAGCAAGCAGGTGTGAACAAGGTGATCCACTTTTCTGCCATCGGGGTCGATCGCCAGCAGCCGTCCGCCTTTTCCGCCAGCAAGCTCGCTGGCGATGAAGCACTGATGGCACGTAGCCTTAGCTGGGTCATCCTGCGCCCCTCCGTAGTGCTGGGAAGGCCGGCCTTCGGCGCAAGTGCACTGTTTCGCGGCCTCGCGGCTTTGCCGCTCTTGCCGTTGATGCCCGACACGGGCCGTCTCCAAGTCGTCCAACTCGATGACGTCATCTCCACCGTCCTGTTCTTCCTCCAACCCGGCAGCCCATCGCACCTCACGCTGGACCTGGCTGGGCCCGAGGCACTTTCGATGAGCGAGGTCGTGGGTCGCTATCGCCGCTGGTTCGGATGGAGCAGTGCTCGGGAGTTCATCTTGCCGAATTGGGCCGCAGCTATCTTGTACAGGTTCGGGGATGCCGCGGCTCAGCTGGGCTGGCGCCCGCCGATGCGCAGCAATGCAGCAAAAGAGATTGCCCGTGGCGCTGTCGGCGATCCCCAGCCGTGGATGACGGCGACCGGCATTCAACCATCAAGTCTTACATCTGCACTGCGTTTAAATCCTGCGACCGTGCAGGAGCGATGGTTCGCCGGTCTTTACTTCGTCAAGCCGGCGCTCTTTGTCGTCTTGCCGCTCTTCTGGATCATGACCGGCATCATTTCCCTCACCGCCGGCTGGCGCAGCGGAGTTGACTTGCTGATTGGCACTGCTGCCGGCCCCTTGGCCGAACCGGCGGTAGTCGCCGGCGCGCTGGCTGACATCGCCGTCGGGGCGCTTATCGCCTGGCGCTCAACCAGCCGGCTTGGTCTTTTCGGCGCAATCGCGGTATCGCTTTTCTATGCGACCGCTGGGAGCATTCTGCGGCCGGATCTTTGGCTTGAGCCACTCGGGCCGCTGATCAAAATCCTCCCGATCCTCGTTCTGCATTTTGCAGCGCTGGCCATTCTGGAGGAACGCTGATGATGTACTTCGTGCTTAAATACCTGCACGTGATCGGCGCTGCTGTGCTGCTCGGAACTGGTGCCGGCATTGCTTTTTTCATGCTTTTGGCACACCGGACCGGGAATGCCGCGACGATCGCAGCCGTCGCCCGCATTGTCGTGCTGGCTGATTTCCTGTTCACGGCTACGGCCGTTGTCGCACAACCTCTGACCGGACTGGGCCTCGCTAGGGTTGCGGGGTATTCGCTGTCCGAAGGATGGATCGTTCTCTCGATCCTGCTCTACATCTTAACGGGCCTGTTCTGGCTGCCTGTCGTGTGGATGCAGATCGAGATGCGAAATCTAGCCACACAGGCCGCACTCTCCAACCAACCTCCTCCCGAGCGCTACCATCAGCTGTTCAGACGCTGGTTTGTCTTCGGCTTCCCAGCTTTCGGCGCCGTGCTCGCCATTTTCTGGCTGATGATTGCGCGCCCGGCAATCGAGTGGTCATCGTTGTAGCTGCGATCGGTAAGCACTGCGCCGTGAATTCATCCGTCGCGCCTAGCTGGCTCGTGCCGGCGCGATGCACTGCGGTCGGGAACCACGGTCACTGCCGCGAGTTCCTTCGCATGGCCAATCATCCCGTCACCGGCGTGCTTACTTCAATCGGCACATTAACCTCCCGCCCCGCGGCATTCCTGATCCTGTTGGTCTACGCAATCCTTTGGATGATCTTCGAGCGACAGACCCTGGACTGGCATGGAGCGGCTACCTTGTTTACGTGGGCCATGACGCTGTTCATCCAGCGAGCCGAGCACCGCGACACTCAGGCCATTCACGCCAAACTGGATGAGATCCTGCGATCAGACCACAATGCCTCGAACATCACGCGGATCGACGGTGAAGAGCCCGAGGAAATCGAAAAACACCGCCACCGCAGGCAGCAGGACGACTGATGAGCGGCGTTTTGGTTTCACGGCAGGGCGAGTAGAGGGTTTCCAGCTTTTGGCGCCTATCCAGCCCCGCCGCCTCCTGCGCTCAGGCCCAGGCCTTCGATCCTTGCTGCGGATGTGGTTCAGCGACCGAAGGATCGGAGCCTCTATTGTTCCACCGCATCCAGAAATTGGCCCGAGAACCAGGTCGGGCAAATCGGCCGGCTCGAAATGTGTCATTCGCCTTTCTGGTTGCGCTCGACGAATTTGTTGAAACGGCTGGTTTGTCCGTCACCAGTCTTGGACTGGTAAAGAAAGGCCAGATCGTTCTCGTCGAATATGCGGAAGAACTCGTCCCATTCCACCGGCTCGAATGCTTCCTCGGGTTTGCCGAAGTCGATCCGCAGGATGCCGCCCGCCCCTTTGGTGCGAACCACTGCCGGCCGTCCATCCCGCTCCTCGGCCCATTTGCGGATTTCGTCGTGATTGGTGGTCGTTTGCGACTGGGACATTGAAATCTCCTTTGATCATCGGCGTTGCCAACATCGGGCATCGTCGGGGCTGCCGGCGTCCTAACAGCACAAGGGCGGCAATGTTCCGGCACGGCGCGGCGAGCGCGATGTGGCTGCTTCCGAACGAAGCCGGCCAAAGGAACTTTGTTGAAGCCAAGGGAACAAACCTTTTGCCGAAAAGTTCGGGTCGCCAAGATTACCTGTCTGAGGAGTGGTCGTGAAACGGATATTGGTTACAGGGGGCTGCGGCTTCATTGGCCGGCATGTCGCCCAGGAACTCATCGAGCAGGATTATTCGGTTCGCATTTTGGATGTGCTGCTGGAGCAGGTGCACGCAGGCGAAACAGTCGCCCTTCCCGCCGGGGCCGAGCTGATCAAGGGCGACATTCGGGACCGGGAGGCGGTCGCCAAGGCGCTGGAAGGCGTTGACGCGGTCATTCATCTGGCGGCGGAAGTCGGCGTCGGACAGTCGATGTACGAGATCGCGCGCTATGTCGGCACCAACGATCTCGGCACCGCGACGCTGCTCGAGGCGCTGATCAAACATCCGGTCGAGCGCATTGTCGTCGCCTCATCGATGAGTGTCTATGGCGAGGGCCTCTATGCTACATCGGACGGCCGGCGCATCGACAATGCCCGGCGCAAGGCGAGCGACATCAAAAACGGGCAGTGGAATCCGCTGTCGCCGGAAGGCGAGCCCCTCTCTCCCCTGCCGACGGACGAGGAAAAGCCGGTCGACCTCGCCTCTATCTATGCGCTGACGAAATACGCCCAGGAACGCGCCGTGCTGATCTTCGGCGAAGCCTATGGCATCGATGCGGTCGCGCTGCGCCTGTTCAACGTCTTCGGCGCCGGCCAGGCGTTGTCGAACCCCTATACCGGCGTGTTGGCCAATTTTGCTTCGCGTCTCGCCAACGGCCAACGGCCAATGATCTTCGAGGATGGCGAACAGAAGCGCGATTTCGTCCATGTGGATGACGTCGCCCGCGCCTTTCGTCTTGCGCTGCAGCAACGCCAGGCAAGGGGTCACGTCATCAACATCGGCAGCGGCCGAGCCTATGCTATCAGCGACGTCGCGCGGGTACTTGCCGAGGCCATGGGAACGCCGGACCGCTCGCCAGAGTTGCTCGGCAAGGCGCGCTCCGGGGATATCCGCAACTGCTTCGCCGATATTTCCAAGGCCCGTGAGCTGCTCGGTTTCGAGCCGAGGCAACAACTGGAGAATTCGCTCGCCGATTTCGTTTCCTGGGTGCGCAACTCGTCCGCCATCGACCGCGGCGCCGACATGAAACGCGAGCTTGAAGAACGTGGGCTGGTGTCATGAATACGCGCAATCGACGCGACGCGCCCGTCGCCATTGTCGGCGGCAGCGGCTTCATAGGATCGAACCTGGCCGACAGCCTGTTGTCGGATGGCGAGCCGGTGCTGGTGATCGACAATCTCAGCCGCCCCGGCGTCGAACAGAACCTTGAATGGCTGGCGCAGAAACACGGAAGCCGCCTCATGGTCGAAACGATTGACGTGCGCGACGCCAACGCGCTTGCGCCCGTTCTGAAGAGTTCCAAGGCGATCTTCCACCTGGCCGCGCAAACCGCCGTCACAACGAGCCTGGTCCAACCGGACGAGGATTTCGACATCAACCTTCGAGGAACGTTCAATGTCCTCGAGGCGGCGCGGCTGAGCAGTGAGTTTGTTCCGGTGGTCTTCGCCAGCACCAACAAGGTCTATGGCAGCCTGCCAGACGTCGCGGTTCGCGAGGACGGCGATCGTTACCTGCCTTGCGACGGCATCATCCAAGCGAATGGCATCGACGAGACCCACGGCCTGGATTTCTGCACGCCCTATGGCTGCTCCAAAGGCGCGGCGGACCAATATGTGCTCGACTATGCCAAATCCTACGGCATGCCGACGGCGGTGCTGCGGATGAGCTGCATTTACGGGCCGCGCCAGTTCGGAACCGAGGATCAAGGCTGGGTCGCGCACTTCCTGCTGAGTGCGCTGACGGGACGTCCAATCACCATTTACGGCGACGGCAGACAAGTGCGCGACATACTGCATGTCTCCGATGCGGTCGCCGCCTACAGGGCCACGCTCGATCGTATCGAGACGACCAAAGGCCAGGCATTCAATCTTGGCGGCGGCCCCGATAATGCGATCAGCCTGCGCATGCTGTTGAGCGAGATCCGTAGCTTGACCGGCCGTGAGCTTTCGATCCGCCATGATGGCGAACGCACCGGCGATCAGCCCTTCTTCGTCGCCGACACCCGCAAGATCAAAGCGATGCTTGGCTGGAAAGCTCGTGTTTCATGGCGCGAAGGCATTCGCGATCTCGCAGACTGGCTGCAACAACACCGGCTCCAGCCTCGCCCCGAAGTCGTGAGGTACGTCGCATGAAAATCGCCCTGGTAAACCCGTTCTGGACCTACGACGACAGCATTTATTTCGGCTGCCGCCAACCACATCTCCCTCTGGAACTCGGCTATTCGAAATCCCTGCTCGAAACAGCCGGCCATGAGGTGTTGATGCTGGATGGGCAATTGCAGGAGCTCGACAACTCGGACCTCTCCGAGCGTGTGGCTGATTTCGGGCCGGCAATAACGGTCGTCAGTACCGCCCCGACTTATCTGTTCTGGCGCTGCGCACCACCCGAGTTGCGCGTGCCGGCCGATTTCCTCAACCGTCTCGCCGGGCGCGGTGGACGCACAGTCGCGGTCGGGCCGCATGGCTCGGCTACGCCCGCGCCAACCTTGCGCAAGCTTGGCGTCGACATTGTTGTGCGCGGCGAATGCGAGGAAATCGTCGCGGAACTTGCCCGGCGCGACGACTGGAGCGCGGTGCCCTCGACCGCTTACCTGCGCGACGCCAAGGTGGTTTTGACCGGCGGCGTCCACGCCAGTTCGTTTGTCGATCATCCGCCACTCCAATGGCCATCAGACTGGATCACAGCCCATTCGCACCACCATCACAGGTTCGATGACAAGCAGGTTGGGTTCGGCGCGGAGGTCGAAGCATCGCGCGGCTGCCCCTACAATTGCAGCTTCTGCGCCAAGATCGATTTCCGCGATGCCTATCGCCGCCGAAACCACGAGGCGGTCATAGCGGAAATCGATGGGCTGATTGCCCAGGGCGTCGGCTACATTTATTTCATCGATGAAATCTTCCTGCCGCAGAAAGCGCTGCTGGAAGCGTTGATCGATCGCGACGTGAAGTTCGGTGTGCAGACCCGCATCGACCTTTGGAAACCCGATCTGCTGGAACTGCTCGGTGCGGCCGGCTGCGTCTCCATCGAGGCCGGCCTCGAAAGCCTGACCGTGGAAGGTCGTGCGATGCTGGCGAAACGCTGCCGGCTGGGTACCGAGGAACTTGCCGCGCTGCTCGTCAATGCCAGGCGTCACGTTCCGTTCGTACAGGCCAATCTGATCGGCGTCGTCGAGGATGACCCTGCCCTTGTGGACTACTGGCGAACGCACCTGATCGACAACGGCGTGTGGGCCAATGAACCCGTACCGCTTTATCCATATCCGAGTTCGCCAAGCTATCGCGAGCTTTGGGGCGAACCCGACGACCTCGCCTGGGAGCGCGCCCATGATCACTATCTCGCATCATTCCAGAAGTTCAGCGACATCCAGGAAAGGCGCCCGCGTCCGCTGGCGGAACTGGAGGCGACATGTTGCGGACACTGACGCCGCGCTCGCGGCGCATCCTGATGACGGTCGACGCCGTGGGCGGCGTGTGGCGCTATGCGCTCGACCTGGCCAGGGAACTTGTCAATGGCGGCGATAGCGTAGTGCTTGCCGGTCTCGGTCCGCCACCGTCCAGGCAGCAGGCCGACGAGGCGGAGGCTTTCGCGAAGCTGATCTGGCTCAACACGCCGCCGGATTGGATGACCCGGAACGGCGGTGATCTCGACGCGCTGCCTCGGGAGTTGCATGCGCCCATGCGCGACCACGCCATCGACCTTGTCCATTTCAACGCGCCTTCGCAGGCGGCGGGATTCGACGCGCCATGCCCGGTCGTGGTGGTCTCCCATTCCTGCGTGACGACTTGGTTCCATGCGGTCAGAGGACAGGCGGCGGATGGGGCATGGGCCTGGCAGAAGGAGCGCAACAGACGCGGCATGGATCGGGCCGACGCGGTCATCGCGCCGAGCCGCAGCCATGCCGACATGCTAGAGACCTGCTACGGCCCGATCGCGCGCTTGAGTGTGGTCACAAATGGTGCCCGTCCTCTGCCGAAGGCCGAAAAGCATCAACCGCTCGTCTTCGCCGCTGCCCGCTGGTGGGACGAGGGCAAAAATGCGGCGGTGGTCGATCAGGCGGCGTCCCTGACGCGATGGCCTCTGTTTGCCGCCGGTTCGACGAACGGCCCAAACGGCGAGCATGTCAGCTTCAGCCATGCTGTTCCTCTGGGAGCAGTGCCGTCCGATGAGGTGCGTTCGTTGATGGCTCGCGCGGGTATTTTCGTATCGCCATCGCTCTACGAGCCATTCGGCCTGGCCGCGCTGGAAGCCGCCATGTCGGCTACGCCCCTGGTGCTTTCCGATATCGCCACCTATCGCGAACTATGGGACGGGGCCGCGATATTCTTTGACGCGCGCGATCCGCACGATCTCGCTGCCTGCCTCAACCGTCTCTCCAGCGATGCCGAGCTCCGGCGAGAGCTTGGCCAGGCAGCCATCCGACGCAGCCGCAGGTTTAGGCTGACAAAGCAGACAGCGGCTATGCGCGGCGTGTACGACAAAGCGGCCTTAGCGATGGCGGAGCGCTGATCATGCGCTTTGTGTTCTACACCCACTCGGTCGTTTCCGACTGGAACCATGGCAATGCCCATTTCCTGCGCGGCGTCATGCGAGAGCTGGTCCAGCGCCGGCATCAGGCGATTGCGCTGGAGCCGGCGAATGGCTGGAGCCGGTCGAATCTGCTGGCTGAGAAGGGGTCGTTCGCCATCGAACGCTTCCGCAAGGATTTTCCCGAACTGATGCCGGTGACCTACGATGCCGGATTTGATCACGAAGCCTGGATTGCCGAGGCCGACGTTGTGATCGTTCATGAGTGGACGGATCCGGAGCTTGTCGCACGTATTGGCCGTGCCCGGGCCGCCGGCGGCAACTTCATCCTTCTTTTTCACGACACCCACCACCGGGCCGTGTCTGCGACCGAGGCACTCTCGGCGCTCCGGCTGGAGCACTATGACGGCGTTCTCGCCTTTGGCGAAACCTTGCGCGAGAGCTATCTGCGCGCCGGCTGGGGCAAGCGCGTCTTCACTTGGCATGAAGCGGCGGACGATCGCCTGTTCAAGCCGCACCCGGAGATCCACCCCACCTCCGATCTGGTCTGGATCGGCAACTGGGGCGATGATGAGCGGACCGCCGAACTCAAGGAGTTTCTGATCGAGCCGGTGCACGATCTCCGCCTTGATGCCGCTGTTCACGGCGTACGCTACCCCAAGACCGCACTTGCGGATCTGGCCACCGCAGGACTGCGCTATGAGGGGTGGATCGCCAATGCCGACGTGCCGAAGGCCTTCGCCGCGCATCGTGTCACCGTTCACATCCCACGGCGCCCCTATCGCGAGAGGTTGCCCGGAATCCCGACGATCCGCATGTTCGAGGCACTCGCCTGCGGCATTCCGCTGATTTCAGCGCCATGGTCCGATGTCGAGCAGCTTTTCAGGCCCGGTGTCGACTTCCTGTTTGCCGAGAATGGCTCGCAAATGCGGCAACAGCTTCGGACGGTGTTGTCCGACGAGGACTTTGCGGCCTCCCTGGTGACCTCGGGTCTCGAGACCATCCGCTCGCGGCACACCTGCCGCCACCGCGTCGACGAGTTGCTCGGCGTGCTCACGCAATGCGCGAACCGACACACCGCCGTCCCGACAGCCGCAAAGGAAGCCGTCGCATGAAGATCGCATTCTATGGATCGAGCCTTTTGTCGTCCTACTGGAACGGTGCCGCGACGTACTATCGCGGTTTGCTCAAGGCACTTTCGCAATTGGGTTACGAGATCACGTTCTACGAACCCGATGTCTACGACCGGCAGAAGAACCGCGACATCGAAGCTCCCGACTGGTGCACTGTCGTCGTTTATGAGGCGACCCAGCATGCGCTGATGCAGGTCGCGGCACGTGCCGCCGGCGCCGACATCGTCGTCAAGGCGAGTGGCGTCGGTTTCGAAGACGAGGCGCTGCTTCGCGCCGTTCTCGACCACGCCCGCAGCGACGCGCTTGTCGTATTCTGGGACGTGGATGCGCCAGCCACGCTTGCCCAGTTGCGCGACGAGCCGGACCACCCGCTCCATCGTGCACTGCAGGAGATCGACCTCGTGCTGACCTATGGTGGCGGCGATCCCGTTGTCTGGGCCTATCGTGCCATGGGCGCCAAGGAGTGCGTGCCCATCTACAATGCGCTCGATCCCGAAACGCACCATCCGGTCGCCAGCAAAGCGCGTTTTGCCTGCGACCTGGCGTTCCTCGGAAACCGGCTGCCGGACCGTGAAGCGCGTGTCGAATCGTTTTTCCTCGATCCCGCCAGCCAGCTGCCGAAACAGCGTTTCCTGCTCGGAGGCTCGGGTTGGGGCGACAAGCCGCTCCCCACCAATGTAGGCTGGCTCGGCCATGTCGGCACCCGCGATCACAACGCCTTCAATGTCACCCCAAAAGCCGTGTTGAACATCAGCCGCGACAGCATGGCCGCCAACGGTTTTTCACCGGCCACGCGAGTGTTCGAGGCGGCCGGCGCGGGCGCCTGTCTCATCACGGATGCATGGCTGGGCGTGGAACTGTTCCTGAAACCAGGCGAGGAGATCCTGGTCGCGCGTGACGGCGGCGATGTCGCCGAAATAATGCGCTCGCTGACCCCCGGGCGGGCCAAGGCAATCGGCCAAGCCGCACTTCACCGCGTGCTGGCGGACCATACCTACGCGCTTCGGGCGGATGTGGCGGATGCCGTCTTCAAACGTCATTTCGAGCACGGGGCCGTGGAGGCAGCGGAATGACCAAGAAACTGGACATCGTCTTTCTCGGCCTGTCGCTGTCCTCATCCTGGGGAAACGGCCACGCCACGACTTTCCGGGGTCTTTTGAAAGGCTTGCACGGACTCGGTCACCGGGTGACTTTTCTGGAGCGCAACGTGCCGTGGTACGCCAATCACCGCGATCTGCGCGATCCGGAGTTCTGCGCCTTGCGCTACTACGAAACCACTGCGGAGCTGCAACGCGACTACGCACAGTGCCTGGAGCAGGCCGACATCATCGTCATCGGATCCTTTGTTCCAGAAGGACGCCAGGTCATCGACATCGTCGCCTCGCTTTGCAAGGGGCAGCTCTGCTTTTACGACATCGACACCCCGGTGACCCTGGCCAAGCTTTCAGCCGACGATTGCGATTATCTGAGTTCGCGGCAAATTCCGTACTTCGATGTCTATTTCTCCTTCACTGGCGGACCAACGCTCAACCATCTGGCGCAAGACTTCGGCGCACGCCATGCCGAACCTCTCTATTGTTCGGTCGATCCAGAACGGCATCACCCGACAGGAGATCCGATCCGCTGGGATCTCGGCTATCTCGGCACCTACAGCATGGACCGGCAGACAACGCTGAACGCTCTGCTGCTCGAGCCCGCACGGCATATGCCGAACCTCCGTTTCGTCGTGGCCGGCTCCCAATATCCATCCGACATCATCTGGCCGGACAATGTCGAACGCATCGAACATTTGCCGCCAGCCGATCACGCCGCGTTCTATAGCCGTCAGCGCTACACGCTGAATGTCACACGCAGTTCCATGATCACCGCAGGATGGTCGCCCAGCGTGCGCCTGTTCGAAGCGGCGGCTTGCGGCACGCCCATCGTCAGCGACCACTGGCCAGGGCTCGACAGCTTCTTTCCCGCATCGGCGATCCACACCGCCGCGGAGACGGACGAAGTCATCGATATCCTCGTTGGCGAGTCCGAGCGCGCACGCCTGGCCATGGCCGGCCGGGCTCGCAAACTCGTCCTCGCTTCCCACACCGGTGGGGCCAGGGCTCGCGAATTCGTGGCGGCGCTGACCCAACCAAGGGCGACGGCCCTCGATCTCGACATTGGAAGTGCAGCATGAACGGCAGACAGGAGAAAACAGCGATGCGACAGACAAGAAAGGCGCACAGGGCAAAGACGGTGCTTGTTGCCGGCGGCGCGGGTTTCCTCGGTTCGCATCTTTGCGAAGTATTGCTCCGCAACGGCTGGCGCGTGATCTGCGTCGACAATTTTCTGACCGGGCGCATGGAAAACATCATCTCGATCATGGACCGGCCGGGTTTCCGGTTGATCGAGCAGGACATCTGCCGGCCACTGGATCTCGGCGAGCCCGTGGATCACATCTTCAACCTGGCCTGCGCCGCCTCACCGCCGCGTTATCAGGCCGACCCGATACACACCACGCGTACCTGCGTGATCGGAACCCTCAACCTGCTCGAACTCGCTGTCCGCAATGACGCGCGACTGCTGCAGGCCTCGACGAGCGAAGTGTATGGCGATCCGGAACAACACCCGCAAAGGGAGGACTACGTCGGTCATGTGAACTGCACCGGCCCACGCGCCTGCTACGACGAGGGCAAGCGCACCGCCGAAACGCTTTGCTTCGACTATCTAAGGGCCGGCAAGGCCGACGTCCGCGTCGCGCGCATCTTCAACACCTACGGTCCGAGAATGGATCCGGCCGACGGTCGCATCGTCTCGAATTTGATCATGCAGGCGCTCGAGAAGCGTCCGCTGACGATATTCGGCGACGGCCAGCAAACGCGATCCTTCTGCTATGTCTCCGACTTGATTGATGGATTGATGCGCCTGATGAACATCGACCCCAATCCGGGCAAGCCGGTCAATCTGGGCAATCCCGGAGAATTCACCATCGTGCGACTGGCGGCATTGGTGAAGGCGATGACCGGCACCAAGTCGGATCTGAAATTTCTGCCCCTGCCGCAAGACGATCCTCGGCGCAGGCAGCCTGATATTTCGCGTGCGAAAACGCTGCTCGGCTGGTCGCCGAGAGTGCCGCTCAACGAAGGGCTCAAGCTGACGATCGATTATTTCGCGGCGCTCGAAGGCACCGGCATCGGCGATCAGATGACAGGCCTTGCCAAAAGGAGACCCGCAGGCGGGCTGCAGAACCTTCCTGCATGACGTGGGCCGCGGCCGGACCTGCCCGGAGATCGTGCGGAACATCCATCCAACCTTGTAGTTTGGCGGGAGGGACCCGATACGGAGGATCATCCTCATGCAACCCAAGCGACCCGCGAAGGATGTCGACAAGATTGCCGAACGCGAGGCGGCTGCCTATTTGCGGCGCTCCTCGATCACCTATCTCGAGTGCTGCGTCAGCTTGATGATGACGCATCTGCAGCGCGAGGAAGTGGCCGCTATTCTTGAGCAGGAAGCAGACATGCTGCGAAGGCTGGATTGATCGAAACGTTACACCTGAGATTCGTCCAGGAATCGTATCAGCCCCGCCCTGTATCGGTCTGCCGTCGCGGCCAGCCTTGCTTTTTCCTGGCCATTTTCGGATTGCGCAGCCGTGCTCCAGAGCCCGATTTGGAACGCCAAATAGCAGGGTTCGAAAAAATCGATGTGGCCATTGTCAATATCGAGCCCCATCCCCTCGACCAATGTCGTCACATTGCTGTCGGACAGTCCATATTCGACACAGGCGCCGGCAATGTCCCACTCTATCGGCTGGCAGCCAATCAAATCGTGTGCCCGGCAATGGTCGACGGCATCTGTCTTGACCACCGTGCCATCGGCACAAACGAGAAACTCCCACGCGTGAAGCTTTCCGTCGATTTCCACCCGCTGCAGAACATGCGCAGGGGTTTTTTTCGAGAGCCAATGGCGCAACGTCGCCGCTCGGTTCTCGCCCAGGGCTTCAGATGTATTGGAAACAGCCATTTCCGCGAGTGCGAGCAATGATGCACCCGGTTCGCAGGTTCGGAGATTGAGCGCCCGCCAGGCTAGATAGCGCGTCAACTCCGCGACCAGCCTTCCTCTGGGCAGCGGCGCCTGGTCCATCGTGGTGCCGTCAATCCACCGTTCGACCAGAAAGCCGTGGCAAAGCCCGACCACTTGCGATCCGAACCCGGCTTTCCCCAACATTTCCGCGGCTCGTCTCTTACGCCGTCCGGTTTCGCCGAGGCCGGCGAATTTGACGAGCCAGCGACCACACCCCGCGGACGCCAGGAATTTACGCCGCTCGATGCCGCGCGGGCTCGGCGGCCAATGCTTTTCGTCGACGTAGTGGACGCTCCTCCATTCGCCACCAGACAGTTCGGTCAGGCGTAATTCGGGGCTGCCGACCGCCTCGGCCACCCATTCGCTAAGCGTGGGAATGTTCGAGCTTTCGGGGAAGGTGCATTCGAGCGCCGTCGCCACATGTTTCGGACAGCGCGACCATGTCTCCCTAGCCTCCCGTGACGCTTCGATGCCCGGGTTGCCAGGATGGCTGGGAAACAGGTGAATGCGGTCCATACCAATACCCAGTTCCCGCAGCCACGCGACGACGGCGTGCATCGAACTGCCGGACAGACCGGGACCTTCGTCTACAACGGCGAAGCGTGCCGATGGATTGTTCTTCCAGGAAGCGATCGAGCGCGAATCGGCATTGATGTGCCTGCGGAAAGGATGGCCGACCGGACGAACGCTGAACGGCGCCGGCGCGCCAATCGCGGCAGCCACTATGGCGGCAAGCCCCAGGCCGATGCTGCGGATGCCGATCACGCATGTGTTCGCATCGAGACCTGACTCCTGCGCCGCTCCCAAATAGCTTTCGGGATAAAGCGCGTAATGCGCGTAACCCTCGGCAGAACCGGTCAGAACCTCAGCCTCGCAATCCAACCCGTCCAGCAGTTGGAGAAGTCCCGGCTCGATGCCACCGCCCACGGCGAAACCGCTTCGCCACGACTTCGCCACCTCTGCCGCAAGACCAACCAGCAATCTGGCGCCTTGCTGTTGCCGCGGCGAAAAGATGTCGATGCCCCTGTTCTCGAAATCGACATCGGCAAGCGCGCGAACCAGTTCCGATACGCTGATGAATAGGCCGACCAACGCGGCATGGCGTCGGACGCCATGAGCCATGCGGTCCAGACTTTGAGCAATTTCGCTCGCAGCATCGCGAAGCCGTTCTGCGCTCTGCCTCCGCTTCTGGTCGCCGTAAACGATCATCGATCGGTTTTCCAATGCTTTGCCTTGCGCCAACGCAGCGAGCGCTGCTTCGATCCAGTGTCTTGCGCAATTTTTCGGCAGGCCAAGGAACATTCCGGCACGCTGGTGGTTCGGCGGCAGGAACTTACCTTTGAACAGCATAGGGCGGCAGTTTCGTGGGATCGAAAAAGGTTCGTGTCGGTATCGTCGGGGTCGGCAATTGCGCATCCTCCCTGGTGCAGGGCCTCTCCTATTATCGTCACGCAAAAAGCAACGAACCAATCCCAGGGCTGATGCATGCCGACCTCGGCGGTTACCATGTCGAGGACATCGAGATTGTCTGCGCATTCGACGTCGCCAGGAGCAAGGTTGGCCTCGACGTCGCTGAAGCAATCTACGCCGCCCCGAACAACACGTTCCGCTTTGCCGATGCGGCGGCAAACGGCGTTCGCGTCGAGCGCGGACCGACACTTGACGGCATCGGAAAATACTTGCGCGACGAAATCGAGGAGGCGCCGGAGCCGGTTGCCGACGTCAGCGAAATCCTGCGCAACAGCGGCGCCGACGTGCTGGTCTCTTACCTGCCGGTGGGCTCCGAGGAGGCGACGCGCTTCTACGCCGAATGCGCGCTTGAGGCCGGCTGCGCCTTCGTCAACTGCATACCCGTTTTCATCGCCTCACGTCCGGAATGGCGCCGGCGCTTCGAGCAGCGAGGGCTGCCGCTGGTCGGCGATGATATCAAGAGCCAGGTCGGGGCGACCATCGTTCACCGCCTGCTGGCCAATCTCTTCCGCGAGCGCGGCGTGCGCATCGATCGCACTTATCAGCTGAATTTCGGCGGCAACACCGACTTCCTCAACATGCTGGAACGCGAGCGGCTGGAATCAAAGAAAATTTCCAAGACCCAGTCCGTGGCCAGCCAGTTCGATGTTCCCCTGGAGCCGGGCAATATTCATGTCGGACCCAGCGACCACGTACCGTGGCTGACTGATCGCAAATGGGCCTATATCCGAGTGGAAGGGACGACCTTCGGCGGCGTGCCGCTCAACGCCGAGCTCAAGCTGGAAGTCTGGGATTCTCCAAATTCAGCCGGCGTGGTGATCGATGCGATACGCTGCGCCAAGCTTGCGCTCGATCGCGGCATAGCGGGAGCACTGACCGGCCCCTGCAGCTATTTCATGAAGTCGCCTCCCGAACAGTTCACCGACGCCGAAGCGCGGCAGCGCACGCTCGCTTTCATCGCCGGCAAGGACGAGCCTTTGCTGGATGCCGCGGAATGACGACAACGTTCTTTTTGATCCGTCATGCAGCGCACGACAATGTCGGCTCCTATCTTGCAGGACGAATGGACGGCGTTTGCCTTGGCGAGGCTGGGAAGGCGCAGGCCGCGCATCTTGGTGGCCGCATGGCCCGGGAGCCGATTGAAGCCATCTTGTGCAGCCCGCGTGAGCGTACGCAAGAGACGGCCGTGCCGATCGCGCTTGCCTGCGGCGTCGGTGAAATCGCGATCTGCGCCGAACTCGACGAGATCGATTTCGGCGATTGGTCGGGAAAGACCTTCGACGAGTTGAACGGCGACGCCGGCTGGCGGGCGTGGAACGACCAGCGGCAGGAGGCCAGGACACCGAGCGGCGAGACCATGCTGGATGTCCAGGAGCGGATCGTCGCACTGATGAACGCAGTACGCGAGCGGCATCCGAATCAGTGTGTCGCCCTGGTCAGCCACGCCGACGTGATCAAAGCCGCCGTCTGCAAGGTGCTTGGCTTGCCGGTCGGCGACTGCTTCCGCTTCGACATCGATCCAGCCTCGATCACGACGATCGTGTCGGGTGACTGGGGCTCCAAGCTCCTGCGAATGAACGAAGCTGCCTGACGAGGACTTTCCGGATGCAGATGGTCATTTTCGGTCTCACCGTTACATCATCATGGGGCAACGGCCATGCCACGCTCTGGCGCGGACTGATCCGCGCCCTGGGTCGGCTGGGATGGTCCATCACCTTCTTCGAACGCGATACCCCCTACTATGCCGGGACGCGTGATCTCGATCGGCTCGATGGCGGCAACGTCGTCATTTATCCGGACTGGGAAGACATCCGTCGCGTTGCCGAGCGGGCAATGAAGCAAGCGGATGTCGTCGTCGTTACCTCCTACTGTGCCGACGCCGTGGAGGCCTCGCGGCTGGCGCAGCAGACAGGTCGCGGATTGCGTGTCTTCTACGATCTCGACACTCCGGTCACGCTTGCCCGCATCGAGCAAGGCGAGCGTCCGCCCTATTTCGGACCTGAGGGTCTTGCCGATTTCGACCTCGTTTTGAGTTACACCGGCGGCTCTGCGATCGAGGCGCTTAAGTCGGTTTTAGGCGCGCGTCACGTGGTGCCTCTCTATGGGCATGTCGATCCCGACCAACACCGGCCGGCAGAGAAGCGGGCCGAATTCGCCGGTGATCTGTCCTATCTCGGAACTTACGCGGCGGATCGCCAGGCCGGCGTCGAAAAGCTGCTGGTCCGCCCGGCCGCGCGCCTGCCCGACCACCGTTTCATCATTGGCGGCGCGCAATATCCGCAGGAATTCCCATGGAGCGACAACATCTTCTTTGTCAGGCATCTTCCGCCAGCCGACCATCCGGCTTTCTTCTCATCATCTCGCCTGACACTGAACGTCACCCGGGAGGCGATGGCGCAAAAGGGCTGGTGCCCGTCGGGACGGCTCTTCGAAGCGGCCGCGTGTGGGGCTGCCATCGTCACCGATGCATGGCCGGGCCTGGCCGAATTTTTCGAACCCGGCCGCGAAATCTTGTTGGCGCATGACACCGATGATGTGGTCGCCGCATTGCGATTGCCGGAGCGCGAGCTCGACGGCATTCGAAGGCGTGCCCGCGACCGGGTCTTGGGCGAACACACTTCCGCACGGCGCGCGGCGGAACTGGATCGCATCCTGAACGAGGCCTTTCAAAGATCTCCCGGCGAACCGATGAGGGAAGCGGTCTGATGTTGGGCATCGTACCCGCTGCCGGGCGCGGCAGCCGCATTCAGCCGCTCGGCTTCTCGAAAGAGCTGCTGCCGGTCGGTAGCCGGATCGATGGACAGACCGAGCGTCCATGCGCCGTGAGCGAGTATCTGGTACGGCGCATGGTGCAGGCCGGCGTCGACAAGATTTGCTTCATCATCGGATCGGGCAAATCCGACATCCTTGAATACTACGCCGCCGGCTACGGTGACGCGGCGGCTCTCTTCGTGGTGCAGCCGAACCCCGTCGGTCTGTGCGATGCGATCTTCCGGGCGGCGCCCCTCGTCGCGCCCGACGAGGTCGTCCTGGTCGGCCTTCCCGATACGATCTGGTTTCCCGAGGACGGTTTCCGCCATTTGCCCGACGATCAGCTCTCATTTCTGCTTTTCCCGGTGGATCAGCCGGAATTCTTCGACGCCGTCGTCATCGACGTCCAAGAGCGCGTGATCGAAATCCAGGTCAAGCGACAGGATGCCGCCACGAACTGGGTTTGGGGTGCGTTCAAGATGCCGGGCCATATCCTGCATCAGCTTGCGGCACTCTGGCGTGAGCGCGAGCGCAGTGACGAATATATCGGCACTTTGGTCAACGCCTATATCGCGGCCGGCGGTACAGCTTTTGGTGTCAGGGCTGGGTCGGACTATGTCGATGTCGGCACTTTCAACGGCTATCGAACAGCTCTGCGGTTGCTTGAAAACGACGCCTCATCCGCGCAGCGCCGGCCCACCATGATCATGCCCGGCGCGCAGTCGCATGTACCCGTCGTTCCTGGCGAAGGAGCCTGAGCCATGCTGCATTCCCATGCCGAAATCCGCCGCCGCATCGATGCGCTCGGCCCATGGTTCCACAACATGGAACTTGCCGGCGTCGAAACCGCTCCCAACCATTTTCTGGGCAACTACCCGCTGATCAAATGGCGCAAATTTGCCAATGCCATTCCCGCTGATCTGAGGGGCAAGGCCGTACTCGATATCGGCTGCAATGCAGGATTTTACTCCATCGAGATGAAACGGCGAGGTGCTGACCGTGTCCTCGGCATCGATTTCGATGACGCCTACCTGGCGCAGGCTCGCTTTGCCGCCGAGGTTGCCGATTGCGAGATCGAATTCCAGAAGCTTTCGGTCTACGACGTCGGCTCGCTGCGCGAGACGTTCGATGTCGTGCTGTTCATGGGGGTGCTTTACCATTTGCGCCACCCCTTGCTCGCGCTCGACCTGATCCGCGAACATGTCGCCCGTGACCTGATGATCTTCCAGTCCATGCAGCGCGGCAGCGCGGATCTGCCCGAGTTGGAAGAAAACTATCATTTCTGGACGCATGACCTGTTCGACCAGCCGCAGTTTCCCAAGCTGCATTTTATCGAGCACCGCTATGCCGACGATCCCACCAACTGGTGGATTCCAAACCGCGCCTGCACCGAAGCGATGCTGCGCAGCGCCGGTTTCGAGATCGTTCTGCACCCCGAGCAGGAGGTCTATTTCTGCCGCGCAGCCGGGGACCCGGCCGGCGGCGGCGCCATCTACCCCTCGAAAGGACAGCTCCATGATTGAAGCCGCCATGATCTGGAACGAGCCCAACAACAAATCGCATTGGGACCCAGAGCTCGATCCCGATTGGAGCCGCTTTGCCAGGATGGCGATCTTGTCGGCTGACGCAATCGCGTCAGAGAACCCGTCTTTGACGAAAGTACTCGGTGGCATCTCGCCGATAGATCCGGGCTTTATCACCCGCATGAAGGAATTCGGCGTGCTGGACCATGTCGATGCCGTCGCCGTGCACGGCTTTCCGCTCGACTGGAACCTGTGGCAGATCCACGAATGGCCACAGAAGATCGGCGAGATCGCGACCGTCACCAACCTACCCATCTGGGTCAGCGAAGTCGGCGTATCAACCTTCGGCGCGGAAGAAATCCAGGTTTGGGGGCTCAAGCGCACCGCTGAGTTGCTGATTGGCAACGCACCACGCATCCAGTGGTACAGCCTCTACGACCTTCCGCGCGAATGGGAAGCAACGACGCGGCATCGCGAGGCGGAGGGCTCTTCTTACTACCGACATTTCCACATGGGGCTGCTGCGCCAGGACGGTACGCCAAAACCTGCGCTGGAGGAGTTCCTGCGCTATACGCCCGCAATGGGGCTGGTGCAGTGGTTTCATTTCGAGGACCCCCGGCTGGACGATGCCGTCGCCTGGATGAAGCGGCTGGGCGTCACCAATATGCGCACGGGGCTTTCCTGGGCAGACAGCTTCCGGCCGAACGCGCTGGACTGGTTTGACCGGCAGATGGAGGCACTCGCCGATTTCGACGTGACGGTCACCTTTTGCTTTACACCGCAGCATCGCGGAATGATGCCCCACCACACCAGCCCACCTCTGGTGCCGGAGGAGTTCGCGGAATTCTGCGCAACCATGATCCGCCGCTATGCGCCCGGCATGACGTCCGCTTCGCTCCCGACGCGGCGGGCCTCGGCAGCGTGAAAGTGTCATGCTGCCAATGCATCAGACGCCTGACACATTGGACGAATTAGCGGCATCATCGACAGGTGGTGCGGCATACGGGACCGAGGCGCAACCAGCCGCGGCGCTCACTGTCCTCAATGTCGCCTACCCTCTCGCACCCGTCGGACCCGATGCTGTCGGCGGTGCCGAACAGGTTCTGTCGATGCTCGATCGGGAGCTGGTTCGCGCCGGCCACCGCTCTATCGTCATTGGCTGCCGCGGCTCCAGCGCGAGCGGTACCCTTGTGGAAATACCGGCTGAAAGCGGCGTGCTCGACGAGGCGGCGAAGAGCCGCGCGCAGCAGGCTCATCGCAAAGCGATCGCCGCTGCCCGCGCCCGATGGCCGATCGATGTGGTTCATCTGCACGGCATCGATTTTCATGCCTATCTGCCCGACGATGGTCCGACCCTGGTGAGCCTGCACCTACCCTTGGACTGGTATCCGGCCGAGGCTCTGCGACCGACGCGCGACGACCTGTGGCTCCATGCGGTCTCGCCCACCCAGCAGCAAACGGCGCCACCAGGGGCCAGACTGGTGGCGCCGATTCCCAACGGCGTTGACATCGAAGCATTGAACCTGGTGCAGCTGAAGCGAGACTTTGCCCTGGTTCTCAGCCGGGTCTGCCCGGAAAAGGGCATTCACCTGGCCCTGGACGCGGCCAAACTGGCGGGCGTGCCCCTGGTCATCGGCGGCAAGGTCTATCCCTACGAAACACATACGCGCTACTTTCGCGACGAGGTCCAATCCCGTCTTGATGCTCGCCGCCGCTTCCTGGGCCCGCTCGGTTTTAACACCAAGAGGCGTTTTCTCAACGCAGCCCGCTGTCTTGTCATTCCAAGCCTGGCCGCCGAGACAAGCTCGCTTGTCGCTATGGAGGCCCTCGCCTGCGGTACCCCGGTGGTCGCATTCCCGAATGGTGCGCTTGCGGATGTCATCGAGCACGGCAGGACGGGCTTTCTCGTCAATACAGTCGACGAGATGGCCCAAGCCATTCTTGCGGCGCCCAGCCTGGACGCCGAGGCGTGCCGGGTTGAAGCGCGGCGGCGGTTTTCGCTGGAACGGATGATCTCGTCGTATATGGCTGCCTATCAGGCCCTGGCACAACTTGGCACCGATCGCAGGCGCTTCGCTGCGGCACCGTGAGAAAAGCAGTGTTGCGCAGCGAAATCATCGATGACCTCGTAAAATTCGATGCCTTGACACCGCACTGGTGGAAACTGTGGGAGCAGAGTTCCTCTGCGACGCCGTTCCAATCCCCCGCCTGGCTGGTGCCATGGTGGCGCGCATTCGCACCCGGTGAACTGGCGACAGTCGCGGTCTGGCGTGGCGGCGATCTGGTCGGGCTGGCGCCACTCTATCTCGAGCATGGAACGGCCGGTTCGAAGCTGCTTCCGGTCGGTATTTCGCTCAGCGATTATCTGGACATCCTGGCTGTCCGGGATATCGAGGCGGCGGTCGTGTCCACAATTGCCGAAACGATCTGCTCGGTCGGGTGGTCACAATGGATCTTGTCTGATCTGCCGCAAAACAGTGCCGGTCTTACGATCGCGCATCCCGGTTTAACGGTCGAGAGGCCGGTAATTCATGCAGCCTGCCCCGTGCTTGCTGTTGCCGGCGACGAAACGTTGGCCGGCTGCGTTCCCGCTCGGCGCAGGCGCCAGTTGCGCCGGGCGCGCCAAGCTGCGTCCAGACGCGGCCGGCTCGCGTTGGCGTCAGCTAGGGGTGATCACCAGAACTTCCTGAACCAATTGATCCGCCTGCACCATGCACGCTGGGTTGGACATGGAGGTGGTGTATTGGCCGACCCCGCCGTGCAGCACTTCCATGGGCTTTCACTTCCCTTGCTCGATGCTCACGGTCTGGTCCGCTGCTGGTTGCTCGCGATCGAAGGCACGACTGTCGCCGCCTATTACGGATTTCACCACCGCGGCCGCGCCTATGCCTATCTCGGCGGCCTCGATCCTGCTTATGCCGAGGAGAGCCCAGGTGCGATTCTGATCGGCCACGCGATCGCGGAGTCGATCCGCGAGGATGCGCGCGAGTTCGACTTCCTGCGCGGCCAGGAAGCCTACAAATATGGCTGGGGCGCCGTCGACAGGTGGACGATGCGGAGGATCTGGACGCGGAGTTGATGTCATGAGTGTGCACGCGCAGCGCCGGACATCGGTCAGACGGGCGGTCGAAGGTTGTGTGGCCGATGGTGCCTGCGCCGAAGCTGTTCTCGTCAGGCTGGCGCTTCACCTGCCGCCCACAATTGAAGCGGCGGAATTGGCGGAGGTCGTGCTGAAAGTCCGTCCGGCGAATACCGGCGATGCTGAAAGACTGCGAAAGGTCGCTGGACTGCTGCGCCACAAACCGGGCGTCCTTGCCACTTTGCGAGCGACAGGCGGCGCCGTTCGGCATGAACGCGGTAACGGCGAGACGGATATCGCCGTGGTCAGGAGGCTGGCCTCGAGTTTTGATGCCGCGGCAGCAATTTCGACCGCGGCAAGTGTCCAGTTAGGATCCCTTGGCGATGACGAGCGGCTGACAGCCATGACCGACGAAATCGTTGAATGGCTCGAGGCGCGAGAATTCACCGGAATTCAACGAGACATTCTCGACATCGGTTGCGGCATCGGACGTTTCGAGCGCGCGCTGTCCAATTCCTTCAAGCGGATGGTCGGCATCGACATATCATCGCGGATGATCTCTATCGCCTCCGAGCAATGCGCAGCGCTCGGCAATGTCGAACTGCGCCAAACCTCCGGTCTCGATCTGGCCGACTTCGACGACGACAGTTTCGATTGCGTGTTGGCGGTCGACAGCTTTCCCTACCTGGTTTTAGCCGGCATGGCTGAGCGGCTTTTCGATGAAATTGCGCGCGTTCTCAAACGGCCGGGCCGGCTCGCATTGCTGAACTATTCTTATCGCGGATCGCTTTCTTTGGACCGGGCCGACATCGGCCGTCTTGCGCAAGCTCACCAATTGCGGGTCGTCATCTACGGCGAGAAGCCGTTTCGATCATGGGATGGCGACGCCTTCTTGCTTGCTGGGTGAGACGGAACATTACAGCGCGATGCCGGTTCGGGCGTCGGCACCGATCGGTGTCCTGGATTCGAAGGAGGAGATCATGGCATCCGGCGGCAAAAAGCATTTCGGCCAAGGCAGCCAAGGCAAAGGTGCCGGCGCCGGCGCAATGACCACCTTGGAAAAGGACAAGATCGAGGAAAACGCGGTTTTGTCCAACCGCGACACGAAGCAACATGGCCGAGAGCGCGGGCTGGACGGCAATCGGATCAAGTCCGATCAATTTCAGGATCACGCCGCAAACCGGTTGCTGAAGGACTGACGCCACCGCGCCGCGTCTTGCCGCGGCACGGAGGAAAAACTGTGCAAGGGCCGCCGGTGAGCCTCTCGGCGGCCACAACGCCTTGTAGTGCCGAGCGCTCATCCACCAGACTTGGATCTAGGGATGCTATCAAGAGAACGTGATGTCTCATTCGAGCGACGATACCACGGATCTGCTTGTCGAGATGGCTGTGGATCGGGAGATTGCTTCCCTGCTGGCCGCCATAGAGCTGGAAAAGATACCAGACCGCCTATCCAAGCTGGCGATCGAATTGCAAAATGCTCTCGTCGAGAAGCATCGGCGAGACGTGAAGAGCTGATTATCTGCGGCTGTCGACCTCTATATCGAGCTGACCATCCGACAGCTGATTTCGCCTTTCTATCAATGTCTGCAACGAGCTCTCCCCGAGTAGCTCAAGGATGTTGGCGCGGGCACGGTTCAGCCGGCTCTTGACCGTCCCTACCGCGCAGCCGCAGATTTCGGCGGTTTCCTCGTAGCCCACTCCTAAAACGCCGATCAGCATCAGCACCTCGCGCTGATGTTCGGGCAGCTTTTGGATGGCGCCGTGAACTTCCTTGCTCTGAACGGTCCATTCCTGGGTAGCTTCCGAAATCGGTCTCGAAGACGCGCAGTCGAGAAGGCCTGGCGCTTCCCGTGCAGCGATCTTGATCCGCGTGTAGTAGGTGTTGCGCATGATGGTGAAGAGCCACGACTTCATGCGTGTACCGGGTTCGAACTTGTCGATGTTGGCGAGCCCTTTGGTCAACGTTTCCTGCACCAGATCGTCGGCATCGTCTGGGACGCGGCAGAAGGTGCGCGCGAAAGCCCGCAGGGCAGGTATCAGATCAACGATGGAAACGTCATTGGTTTGTTGGTCGGCCAAGAGATAGCCTCCGGATGACAATGGTCCAGCTCCCAGAAGAAAGAGTGAATGAACGAAGCCAGAGCTAAATGCATGGAAGTTTGGTTCGTTCCCGCCGTTGGAAACAACTCTTCGAAAATTCCACCGGGCGCGAACACGCCGACTACGGTCTTCCCCCAAACACGCCCACTTCAAAGGAACGAAACACCATGCCGAGCTTCATTCCCGGGAACCTCGCCGGTGCGTTTGGCTGTGCAGGGCATGGACCGAGTCGTGCGGCTGGTAACGCGCAAACCACTGCCTGACAAACCTATTGGCGAACCACGTGGCGAACTCGGCTACCATCGATACATAGCGATAATGGTTGGCCCGGAGGACATGTTAAAGTCGTTGACTTTATCGATTTGTTGGCGCGGGTGAAATCCAGCAATCGGTCGAAGTTGCCGGGCAGTCGGCCAACGAACATGCTCGTCCAGCACTTGCTCTATTCTGCCCTCCGATCAGGCTAAGCCGATGAAATACCGGGTTGATTCACCCTTGACGGCGTCGCCGAACGGCGTGCTGTGGCGTACAATCTGCAGCTGCTCTCCGAAGCTGGCTGTTGCGGTGCTGTGCAACTCGCTTTGGCGAAAATCACGGATGACGATCAGCGCTTGAGTGAGCGCCCGAACCGGTCTTCGATCCGCGACTGCAGGAACTCGAGCCCCATCGAGAGCAGCCAATAGATCATCGAGGCGGTGATGAGCATCTCGATGTGGCGGAACTCGGTCTGGCCCTGCGTGCGTGCGAGATACATGATCTCCCAGACCCCGACCACCGAGACCAGCGAAGAATCCTTCAGCATCGCAATGAACTGGTTGCCGGTCGGCGGCACGATGACCCGCATCGCCTGCGGCAGGATGACCAGGAACATCGTCTGGTTAGCGCTAAGGCCGAGTGCCGTAGCACCCTCGGTCTGGCCGCGCGAGATGCTTTCGATGCCGGCGCGGAAGATCTCGGTCATGTACGCGCCGTAGCAGAGCGACAGCGCCATGATACCGGCCGGCACGGCGCCGATCACGTAGCCAATCTGCGGCAGGCCGAGATAGATGATGTAGATCTGCATCAGCAACGGCAAGCCACGAAACAGAGAGGTATAGAAGGTCGCCAAGCCATAGACCACGCCGTTGCGGGAAAGTTTGGCGATGGCGCCAACGAAGGCGATGAGGGTGGCAATGGCGATCGAAATGGCCGAAATGTAGAGGGTCGTCACCACACCCTTCGAGACGAGGAAGCCGATCTTCTTGGCGATGAACGCGAAGGACAAGTCGAAGGAATAGAAAAACAACATTAGCAACACGAACAGCTCTATCCAGACTGCCACAATCTGCTGTTTGCGGCTGAGATGCCGCAGCGCGTTCCAGTTCGCCACCAAGATCAATGCGATCAGCACCGCCGAGACCGCCCGCCCGACGTCTGGGTTGGCGGCGAGCCACTCGACCGACCCCGGAACGAGCTTGCCGAGCCAACTGGCTTTGATGCCGAGCCCATACAGGCCGGCGGCGATGGCGGCGAGCACGAAGAATACGCCAACGCGGCGCGCCGCGTCCGGGTGGTTGAGCAATAGTCGGCCGATCACGTCCTCGATCTCCCTGCGGTCAGCGGGCCCGCTCGCGCCACCAATCCTGCGCCTGCAGCTTCCAGTAGGTGAGTTGCGCAACCGCAAGTCCAGCCGGGCCGCCCGCCCAGGCAAGGCCAAATGGTGCGAACAGCCGGTAGCGGTCCGATTGTCCCAGTATGGCTTCGGCGATCAACTTGCCGGCGATCGCCGTGGTGTTGATGCCATGGCCACCAAAAGCCGTGAGGTACCAGACGCCCGGCTGCAACGGGCCTATTTGGGGCATCATGTGCCGGGCATAAGACATGAGCCCGGACCAGGCGAGTTCGGTCTTGAGGTGTTCGAGCTGCGGATAAGTGGTGACCATCTCACGGCGCAATTGCCTCGCCAACACGCCCGATGAGGCTGCCCGGGTGGTGATGCGCCCTCCCCAGAGCAGCCGCATGCCGTCTTCGACAACACGGTAATAATCGCCTGCGCGACGGTTATCGCCGACGGCGTCGGTCGTCGTAATCGCCTTGGCGATGAGGTCAGGCGCCTCCTCGCTCACCATAACGTAAGTGGCGATCGGCAGGAATGCCCGCTGCAGCCGACTGACCAGTGGCCCCGTATATCCGCCGGTGGCAACTACGGCCTGGCGGGCGCGCACTTCGCCGCTGTCGGTACGCAAGATCTTTTCGGCGCCGTCAAGGTTGGCTTCAACGGCAGCCGTTCTCTCGTATATCCTGCCGCCCAGCCGCTCGATCTCGCCAGCAACGGCGCGCAGATAGTTAAGCGGATGCATGTGGAAGGCGCTGGGATCGCGCAGGCCTTGGTGGTAGCGATCCGAATGCAGCACCGCTCGCACCTGGTCGCGATCGAGATAGTCGAGCCGATAGTCGAAATCCCGCGCCAGTTGCTCGGCATATGCCTTGAGCGCGGCGCCACCATCGTGGCGAAGCACGCTCAATATACCGGAGCGCGGCTCTGCCGCCTTGATGTCGAGATCGCGGATCGTCTGCCGCACGAAGTCGACGCCTTCGATGGACAGGCGGTGCAGTTTTTGTGCCGCGTCGACGCCGGCCATCGCGGCGATGTTGTCGGTGCCGGTGGCGAAACCGGGATTGACGAAGCCGCCATTGCGACCGGAAGCGCCGAATCCTATCCGCTGCGCCTCAAGCACGACGACCTGCTGGCCGGCGCGAGCCAGCTGCAACGCCGTCGTCAGGCCGGCCAGTCCGCCGCCGACAACGACTGTCTCGCACTCGGAAACGCCGCTCAGCGGCGGTCTGATGGTGTTGTCGGCAAGCGTGCGTCGGTAATAGGTGTCAGGACATGTCATGATCAATATGATGAGGTGGCGGCACTAGAGCATTTTGCAGGCAGGCGGAGCCGCCCGGTGTCGTGGAAATGCGGCTGAAACAAAACAGATGGAGCGGGATGTTCAATTGAATGCACCCCGCTCAAGCTTTATCCACGATGCCTCTCAGTCAGAGCTGTAATCCTTGCCGTACCACTTGGTGGTCAGTTTCGCGAGGGTACCGTCCTTCTTCATCTCGTCGAGAATGCCGCCGATCTTGGCATTCCACTCGGCATCACCTTTTTCCGCGATCACCACCAGTGGCTCACGGAAGGCATAGCCGCCTTCCAGGACACGCAACGGGTAGCCGTTCTTTATCGCGTTCTGAGCCGTCTGTTCTGGTGCGATGACCGCGTTGAGGCGCACGCCGTCGCCGAGCCTCAAATCGTCGAACGGCAGCATTGAGTCAGCGAAAGTCCTGATCTCACCGGGCTCCAGCTTGTATTCGATGGGCGGCAGGCCGGGAGCATCGATCTCGAGTTGTCTACGGATGAAATCCTCCGACGTGGTGGCGGTCTCGACGCCGATGATCTTGCCGTTCAGGTCGGCGACCGATTTGGCCGGGCTGTCCTTGTGAACCACGTAAACGTAGGGGCTATAATAATAGATGCCTTCGAAATCGATCACCTTGGCCCGCGCTTTGGTCGGCGTCACCGAGCCGACACCCAGATCGTAGCGTCCCTGCCAATGGCCGCCCGTCATCGTCGCCCAGTCCGGCGTGTCGAAACTGACCTCGACACCGAGGCGCCTTGCGATCTCTTTCGAGACGTCGATGTCGAAGCCGACCAACTGATTGCTGTCGTCGAGGAAACTCTGCGGCGGCCAACCGCTGTTTGTGGCGACCACCATTGCCTTCTTCGAGGTAACCCGGTCGATGGTTTCACCCGCCGACGCCGCAGACGCGAACGCGAGCGTGGTAGTGGCCAAGGCCAGCCACGCGATCAATTTCCTCACTTGAACCTCCCTCTTCATCGTTATTCAGACATGCTTCCCAGAGCGCGCTCCCGTAGAGAAATAGCAATTGAGAGCGCGGCATGAGATCGATCTCATATCAGCACACATATCGACGAGGGGATCAAGTCCTTTTTCAAGTAGCCAGTTGTCCTCCGGGGCGCAAAGCATCGGCACCCGTACGGTGCGGCGGAACCCGCGTTTGATGTGACGCGCGTGACTTTCAAGACAGAGGAAACGAAGATCTACTTCAACCTATCACATCATTGCCAGACGGGGCGGCACAGGATGGCTTGCTGTCTACGAGTTTCCGATGTTCCGGTTAAGCATGGGTGCGCGGCACACCGGCAGCAGCACCAGCAGGATGATGGCGGAGTCGACCCAGAGGACCCTGTTCACGCCCATCGTGTCGACGATCTGACTGGTCGCTAGGGTACCCACGGAGATGGCAAGATTGAAAGTGAAGCAGTAGATGGCCGTCGCGGTCTCCGCGCTTTCTGGTGCTGCGCTCAGCACCCACGTCTGCAGCGTAATGGGCGCCGCGCCATACGCGAAGCCCCACACCAGCAGCAGGATGGTTCCTGTGAGCGGCGTGACCCCGAGCAACGGGAAGAGAGCCAGCGTGGCGCCGAGCCCAATGACGACGCAGGCCAATGTGCGACCGACGGATTTGGCGGCCCAGACGCCTGCGACGGCGTTGCCAATTATTCCGAGAATGCCATACCCCAACAGTAACCAACCTATGCTCCCTGCAGTGACGCCCGAGACCTCCAGCAACACCGGGCTCACGAAAGTGTAGGCACCGTAGTGGGCAGCCACCAGCAGTGCGGTCGCAACCACGCCCGCCAGGAGGGCGGGATTGCGCAATTGCGCACGCAGGGCTTTCACCTCCACAGGCTGCGCCGCCTCCAGCTTCGGAAGCACAAGCAGGGCGGCGAGCAGTATGGCAAAGCTCAGGCCGGCGAGAGACCCGCACGCGCCGCGCCAGCCGACTAGATCACCGATGATCGTGCCGGCCGGCACGCCCAGCACCGCAGCGGCACTTACACCGCCGAAGACAATAGTCATGGCGCGCGGCACGGACGGTCCAGGAACAAGGCGTACTGCGATGCTCCCGGCTATCGCCCAAAAGCCACCGATGGTGATCCCGACGAGCAGCCTGGACGCGAGCAGAACGGGAAAGTTCGTTGCGAGCGCTGAAATCACGCTCGCCGCAGCCATTACCGCGAGCAGGCCCGCCATCAGAATACGCCGGTCGAGCCTCCCCACTGCCAACGGCAAACCGATAGAAGCGAACGCCGCAATTACGCCGGGTATCGTCACCGTGAGACCGCCACTCCCAATAGAGACATTCAACTCGGAAGAAATTGCCGGAATCAGCCCCACAGGGAGTTGCTCCGCAGTGATCATCGAAAAAATACCCATCGATACAGTGAGCACGGAGAGCCACATGCGAAAAGTGGCTCCCTGTTTCTCCCGAAGGGCTGCTTTGGTCAGAGACATGATCACCTCCAGCTCGCGAGAAGGCACTCGACGCCAACGTTTCGGGCAAACGTTAGAGAGACGGATCGGACAATTGATCCCGGCCTGGTTTCAGATAATCTGTCCACTGCGGATTGATAATCGAGGGAGATATGGATGGTGAATTCACGAAACGTGAATGAAAGAGGTGATTGCAGTTGGACCGGCTGACCAGCATGACCGTGTTTGCCAACGTCGTCGGTGAAGGCAGTTTCGCTGGAGCGGCCAAGCGGATGCGACTATCGCCAGCGGCCGTGAGCAAGCATGTCCAAATGCTGGAAGAGTGGCTTGGCGCACGCCTTCTCAACCGGACGACCCGGCGCATCAGCCTGACAGAGCTCGGCGCCTCCGTCTACGAGCGCAGTCTGCGCATAATCGAGGATGTCGAGGAAGTTCGTACGAGCGCGGCCGAGACCAAGACACGTCCGACCGGCTCACTGCGTGTCAGCGCGCCGATCTCCTTCGGCGCGATGCACCTTGGGAGAGTCGTTGCAGAATATCTCGCGGTCTACCCGGAGGTGTCGGTTGAGTTGGTGTTGGACGACCGTGTGGTTGACATCGTGGAAGAGGGCCTGGATGTCGCGGTACGCATCGCTCCACTCACGGTTTCCAATCTGGTTGCTCGCCGAATCGCGCCCTCACGCGAGGTGGTCTGCGCTTCGCGCGATTATCTGGACGGACGCGGGCGTCCCACAAAGCCGTCGGATCTCCACGACCATGATTGTCTGGACTACGCGTTGCGCGCCAGCCGCGGAAAATGGCGGTTCGACGGACCAAAGGGGGAAGTGGCGGTAAAAATCACTGCACGGATGACGGCAACGAACGGGCAGCTCCTGCGCGATGCGGCGCTGGGTGGAGCAGGCATAGTACTTTGCCCCACTTTCCTTGTTGGAGAAGCCATCCGTTCGGGCCAGCTGGAGACAGTGATGCCCCAGTTCAAGCCGGTAAGCCGGTCGATCTACGCGATGTACCCGTCAAGAAGGCATCTTTCCGCCAAAGTTCAAAGCTTCGTGACGCTTCTCGCCGCCCACTTTGGTGAGAACCCACCTTGGGACAACTTTGGACCATGACGACTGGAATGTTGAGCCCAGAGGCCGCGCGCACTTGCACGGCCTTACTGTGCATGGGACCAGCACCCAGGGCCAAGGGCCGGTGCATATCGAGCCGTCCAGCACCTTTTCGAGACTGAAGCATCCGCTATTTGCCGACGGTCAGTCGCTGAGGCTCAATCCACCGCCCATCCTAAGCGCCGCCACAGCGCGAGTTGTAGCATCTGCGGTGTCTCTGGTTCTCTGCGGCCACCGGCGGAACGGGTTGTAAGCAGGCGCGTTCCTCCAGCGTCAAGCTTGGAGAACATACATGGATGACGAGCTGCGCCTGAAGTTACAAGAGCTGAGCCAAAGCATGCAAACGCGAGCGGCCGAACTTTCGACGCTCGGCGGCAGCGCAGACATAAGTACGGTGATGTCGGGGATCGCCGTCGCTCTGGAGGCGCTGCTGGTGATTGCCGAAGAGATGAAAACGCCACGTTCCGGCCCTTCGGTCCTGCCCGACGCTACATGAACATCTCCGATCGTTTGGGAGAGGCTCCAGAGCGAGAGCGCCTACCGCTCACCAGCAAATCGCTCGCCGAGGAACTGGCTTTAATCCACATTCCGGGTTGGAGAGTGGAGAGCGCAATCTACTCGGTGGAGTACTCCAGGTGGGGTGAGCGTCGGCAGAAATGGATTTTGCACTCGACGATGCCTTTTGGGTAATCGAGGACGGCCTTAGGACGGAGGACCACGATGGCTTGGATGGCCGCAATTTGCCCGATTACAGATGAGCAGGCGCTCGTTAATTCGGAGACATTTGGCGACATCCGGGAGTTTCGCTGTCCGAGTTGCGGCGACTTCAAAATCACGAACTCGGCCACCGCGATGTTCAAAGGCCTATCGGCAGAACAGAAGTTGGAGCGCTTCGAATACGCTAGAGCAATCGCGGGCGACAACGCGATCACAGTGACGACGGAACATGGATCTATCGATACCGAAGATCAATAGAATACCCGCCCGACAAGCCGGTTCCCAGCGCATCTCCTCACTTGCTGCCCTGAGACCATTTGACTGCCGGTCCAGGTAGTGGGCAGTTGGAAGGTAGAAGCTCACGTCAACATGGCCAGACCATTTTTACACTGCCGATCTGCGCGGCCAGCAACGCCTCTCGTGAGGGGCAAGGCATGGGCATCGAACGTCTCGGACCGGTCGGCAGCGTAAGGCTGGTTGCCTATGATCCTCCTACCGGCGAATGGAACCAGATCTGCCACAGCGCGTCATAGAAGCATATCAGGTGCGATTTAACGCAAGGAGTGACATCGATGATCAGGCTCCTTCTCCTCCTCGCCATTGCATTCGCCTTCGCATGCGGCGGGACGGAGGCGGCCAAGCTGGATCTAGCCGCGGTAAATCAGGCGCAATTCTCCGCCGGCGACCCGAAAGGGCTCGATCCTGCCGTGCTGAAGGCGCAAATTTTTTTGGATCGTGCGCGCTTCTCACCGGGGCTCATCGACGGCCGCCTTGGAGAGAACTTCGCCAAGGCGGTCAAGGCCTTCCAGGCGTCGAACGGACTGGCGCCAGATGGCAAGCTCACCCAGGCGACTTGGGACAAGCTGATGGCAACCTCCACCAGCCCAGCTCTGGTCACCTATGAACTGAACCGCAAAGATGTACGCGGCCCCTTCACCAAACGCATTCCGGGGCGCATGGAGAAGATGGCTCGCCTGAGAAGGCTTGGCTATCACGACTCGATCGAGAAGCTGGCGGAGCGCTTCCATGTGAGCGAACCATTGCTCAGGAGGCTAAACCCAGGCACCGGATTCAGGAAAGCTGGAACCACGCTGCTGGTACCAGATGTTGGCCGGGGTGAACCTCCCGCCACCATTGCCGGCGTCGAAGTCGACAAAGGCGCTCATCAGGTGCGCGTGCTCGACCCCTCCAATAAAGCGCTTGCCGTCTACCCTGCCTCGATCGGGAGCGACGAGAAGCCGGCACCAAGTGGGCAGGCAGAGATCCAAAGGATGGTGCACAACCCGACCTATCACTACGATCCCGATTTTGCATTCAAGGGAGTCAAAACCAAGCGGCCCTTCACCATTGCTGCCGGCCCTAACAATCCCGTGGGATCAATCTGGATCGACCTCTCCATCGAAAGCTACGGCATTCACGGCACGCCCGAACCCGGCAAGATCGGGAAGACCTTCTCTCACGGCTGCATCAGGCTAACGAACTGGGATGCCGAGGACCTCGCCTCAATGGTGCACAAACATATGAAGGTGACTTTCAAGGACGAGTGACGCAAGCCGTCGCATCCCTCGATGGTCGCCGAAACGAGATGTCCGTCTGTGCCCGTGACAATCGCATCTTGCGATCCGCTGGATCCGATCAGCGGATGCTCCGGGTTCGGGGTGTCAGGTCAAGCGGCGCAATTGCACGGATGGCGGCGAACCAACCACCATGGCGGGGGCGCCAGATTGCTCACCACGTTGGCTCTCTACTTCGCGGCTCATACCTTGTTGAGCAGCTTGCATCTCCGGAACGGTGAAAACCGGCACCTCGCCCTTGAAACCCTGGAGCTCAAAGGCGCCCGCCTGGACGACCGGCATCGATGCTCCTGCCGCAAAGCCGGGTCCAAGCACCAGGGGGATGCCCAGCTTCTTGGTCGTCGATTCGAGCCGTGCCGCGCGGTTCACGGGGGAGCCGATCGCGGTGTAATCGAAGCGCCGTTCGGAGCCGAAATTGCCTACCGAGCAGATGCCGGTCTCGATGGCGACGCCGATTTCGATGGAGCGATGGCCATCCGCGGTGAAGGCGGCGTCTTCGCGCCTCACCCGCTCTATAAGGGCCAGGCCCGCGTCGAGCGCACGCTCACGATGATCGGGTTGATCTAGCGGTGCGTTCCAGAAGGCCAGCACCGCATCGCCCATGAACTTGTCGATGGTGCCGTCGCGCTTGAGGATCTCATCGGTCGCAATGCCGAGGAAATGGTTGACCACCTTGGCGATCTCTTGGGTGTCGAGCTGTTCGCTCATGGTCGTGAAGCCACGTATGTCGCTGATCAAAATGGTGATCTCGCGCTTCTCGCCGGACAGGATTGCCTCGGTGTCCGAGCTTGCGAGGCGCTGCACCACGGAGGGCGACAGATATTGGGAGAACTGTCGCGTCAGGGTGGACCGGCGCTGCTCGCTGCGCCTGTAGAGGACATAGCCTTCGAAGCCCGCAACCATGATGGTTGCAAGCGCCGGCTGCAGCGGGTCATAGAGTGCACCCTGCAGGCTGTACTCGAGAGCGCCGAACACGAACGGCGTGACGGCCAGCAGCGCCAGGGAGAGGGCGCCAAGCACGACACGCCCGGCGAGCACTCCGGAAACCCCGATGAAAACGACGGCGCTGAGGAGAAACCAGAGCCGCTCGAGCATACGCGCGTGCGCTGGCTCTGCCAGGAAGCGCCCGGCAAGCATCTGGCCGATCGCATCGGCGTGGATCTCCGCTCCTGGTCGCGCTGGACTCGTCGGCGTGGGCAGGTACTGCGTCAGGCCCACAGCCGACAGGTCGACAATGGCGATGGCGTCCCGCAGCCGCGGATCGCCATGGCCCGAAAGGATAGTGCTGGCAGACAGGCGAGGCGTGTCGGTGGCGGTTTCCCAGAGGCGGATGCTCCCCTCCGGCTCGAGCGGCACAATGGCGCCTTCCATCCTGAGTGCGTCGAACCCGGCTGCATTCATCCGGGCTGTGTAACCGTCCTGTCCAGCGTAAAGGCGCAGGAGCTCGAGTGCGAAAGACGGCCACAGCTGCGCGCGTTGAGGGGTGTTGCGAAGCCAGAGCAGCGGCACATGGCGCAGTACGCCGTCGGGATCGGGCAAGGTGCGAATCACGCCTAGGCCTGCGGCGGCGTTCGAGAATTCGGCAAGCGACCCGGTAAGACCGGTGAAGCCGGGAAGTGTATCGGGTACTTGCCCGACGATCGACCAGCCGGCTTTGGGTTCTGCTTCTGAAACCGTCGCTTCATTGCCCAGGCTGACGGCAAGCGCCGTTCGATTTTTGGACAGCGCCGCTGCCAGGCGCTTGTCTCCGGCCATGCCCTCAGGCGAGGTGTCAGCCTCGGGGAGTACCAGCGCAAGCCCGACCACCGCCGCGCCGGATTGCGTGATGCCATCGACCAGATCGGCCAAGAGGCCACGGTTCCAGGGCCATCGCCCATGTGCCTTGAGGCTGTCGTCGTCTATCGAGACGATCACGACAGGATTGCTCGTCGCCTGGCGTGGGGCGAGAAACTGATAAAAGTCGTACGTCCGCTCACGCAGGCGCGACAACGGCCCGTCAAAAGCCAAATGGCAAGCGAGCAGCAGGAGCACGACCAAAAGGCCGGATATTTTGCGCCTGCCGGCTTGCCGCCAATCAGCCCAGCGCCTACCGACCGAGTGGCTCATCTCGTGCAGCCAAGCCTAATCGCAGTTGTAGTAGTAGCAGCAACCCTCACCCTCACACTCGCCCCGCCGCCCCCCGCTGCCCGCAGGTGGCGTTGGGCTGTCAGGGAATTCCATGACCACTCCTGGCAGTGCGCCGTCCCTGGACCCGCAGACTTTGAGCGAGGAGCCTAGAGCCGACGCACAAATTGCGCTTACGTCCAACCCAGGACCCGGTGCGCCCGGCAGGCCGGTTCCCGCTATCCGGTCGATACTGTCCAAGATCGGGAAGGCGTCGATGCCGCCGTAGCCGGCCAGAAGCTTGCCATCGTCCGACGTGCAGGCGTAGCCCGGGTTCGTGATGACCAGCCGTTTGCCATTGATCGTGCAGGTCATGCGGCCGGCGCGCAATATGCCGACGGTCTGGCCGGCTGCCACCAGCACTTCGATGATGCCGCCTCTCGCTCCGAGCACCATGTGCGGCGTCGCAACCTGCATGACGCCCCCTTTCGAAACCTGGCCGCCATAAAAACGGGCCAGGCCGCTGTTCATCCCGATGTCGATCTTTCCCGACCCGGAGCCCGGATTGTAGACGAACTCATCGATCGTCAGGCTGGTGTTTGGACCAATCTTGGCGCTCGATTCATCCCGGAACACCAGCATTCCGAGACCGGTGGGATTGCTGCGCAACTGGTCGCCGAGTTCGACGCCGGCGCCAACGTTCATCGTCCCGCCGTTATTGCGGACGATGATGGTCTGATAGGCCGTCATCGACCCGACCGTCTCAGCGGCGGATGGTGCCGCGAAGGCGAGGCAGGCGATAAAAATGACGATCTGATGATACCTCATCGCGGCCTCTTTCAATTGAGCGTCAACGTATAGCTCATGAGCATTTCGAACGATTTTCGGTCGCGGTTGGCGAGGGCGAAGTTGGTTTTACGATAGGCGAGATCAACGCTGATCTTCTGCGCTTCCGTCAGCTGAAAATCGCTTTCCGAGGCAATGCGCCAGAAGTCGCTCTTGATATTTGTGCCGATGCCGACGGACAGATCGGGAGTGTCGCTGTGGCCGGCCGATAAGGCGATCTGGTGCGACCAGGCGAAAAGATCCGGTACGTTCATCAACAGGCCGCCATAGCGGACCTCGCCCGTATAGCTGCGGCTGATTTCGCCCGATCCGGAAGCGAAGTCATTCGAGCCGACAAAGCGCAAGCCGAGCGCCTGGCCATTGCGGAAGCGGTAGCTGCCGCCTGCCTCATAGAAGACCCTGCTATCCGCGAAAATGCCTTGCGAGGCGCTTAGATCGATGTAGCCGCCACCGGCGAAGAGCGTCGTCTCGACCGTCGGGCGAACGACGAAACGTCCACTGAGGCCGATACCGGTTTCGTAAATGTCGCTGTCGAAACGATCCGTAACGGTGAACGCGGAAAGCAGCAGGCGCAGCGAATCGATCCCGCTGTTGGGCAGTCCCTTGTCCCAGGTTATCGCTGCGTTGCCGTGGATAAAAGTCTTCTCGCCACCCGGAACCGACAGGTCTTCCGTGAAAAGACGCTCAGTCGCGGTCAACGACCCCGAAAGAACGAGCGCGTCGGCACTTGGCGTGCCGAGGTCCCACCGCACAAAACCTTCCGCCTGCCCGTAAGGCGAGACGAAGCTGTCGTCGTCCTGCGCCCCGCCTGGCTCAAAATCGGTGAATGCGCTGAATCCACCGCCGGTCAGGGCGAGTTCCCAGGTGACGCCACGCAACGCGCGCTCGATGCGGGCGAGCAGGCGAACAGCTTCCTGTTGCTCACTTGCGGTCAGACCTCCGACTTCGATGCCGTACTGCACCTGCCGCCGGGCCAATTCATAGGACCCGACATGATAATATAACCGGCTGGCCGCAAGCCGGGCGCGCGCATCGCGCGGGTATTGGATCAGATACTGCTCGATCGAGGAGATCGCCTGATCGTATTGCCCAGCATTGACCGCAACCGTGACGAATTGGGCGAGCGTTCCGTTGTCGGCCGGACTGGCGATGCGGGCCGCAAACGCATCGTCATAGGCCCCAAAAAGACCTTGTGCGCCGGCCGGCAACACGCCGGCACAAAGCAGCGCTGCGGCGACGCCGAAGATCGTTCGAAACGAAGATTGCATGCCGAGAACCCACCCCAAACCCGACTAGTGCGAGAGATTTAGCAGGACTGCAAGAAAAAGGCGACTGAACGGTCGCCGGACTTATGCGAGTCCTCAGCAGCTGTTGCAGCTGCGCAACAAGATATCGGGTTTATTCCTATTTCGGCTGCGCTGATTGTCAAAAACTCTTCTCGACATTGCTGCACGTGATTAAAGTATTTGGCCCAAGGCTTAACAAACTCAAATCTCATCAGTAGTGGATCGCACAGCCGACAAGATTAATATTGGGTGGGCGATTCTGCGTATCTGGTCACCAGGCTTCAAGGTCACCCACGGTTCTCCAAAGGCCTTCCGTCGCGTTTCGCAAGGGGCCGGAGAGCTGCCGGAAGGTGCTTCTCACGACGCGTGTGCGATTCGGCCCGGGTCTTGCAATTTCTTTGAACGCGAGGTCAGCTCATTGCCCCAACTCCCAGGGACGCGTCACCGCACGCAGCTTGCTAGAGCACGAGCATGGTTGCCAGCCCCAGCATCAGGCCCATGCCTACAATATCGGTCACGGTGGTGAGGAAGATCGCCGAGGCGACCGCCGGATCGGCGCCTACCCGGCGCAGGCCCAACGGGATCAGCACGCCGGAGATGCCGGACATGAGGCACGATCCGGACATGGCAAGCAGGATCACAAGTGCCAGCATCGGCGCCTGCGCCGCCGACGCCGGTTGCCTCGAGGCATAGAACCACATCGCCGCAGCCGCAACAACGCCGACGAGCGCGCCGTTGGCGGCCGCGAGCGCGCCCTCTCTCATCACCAAGTGCAGCTTCGGTCGTTTGTCCACATCCCCCAGGGCAAGGCCACGCAGCGTCATAGCCAGTGCCTGGCAGCCGGTGTTTCCGCTCTGCCCGGCCAAGACCGGGAGGAACGCCGCCAGGGCGACGATCTTCTCGATCGTGCCTGTGAACGAACTGACCACGAATGCGGCCATGAAGGCCGTCAGGAGATTCAACTGCAGCCACGGATGGCGCTTCAGGAAGGCTGAAAACAGCGGCGTAAAAGAGCGCTCCTCCTTCTGGAGGCCGACCATCTGGCCAGACTGGGCGGAAATCTCGATGATTTGCTGCTCGAACAAGCGCCAGCCGCGAACCTGCCCGAGCAGCCGGTTCTCCGCATCCACCACCGGATAGACAGGATAGTGACGCCGTACCGCCGCCTTGCATGCGTTACTCAAAGAGAGACCGACATCAAGAGCGAACGGCCTGGGCAGCATGATGTGATCGACAACCGCGTCCGGTTCGCTCAGCATCAGATCCCGCAGGACCGCCAGGCCAACCAGTTTATTACCCTCGTCCGTGACGTAGAGATAAGTGAGCTCGGTCGGCACTTGGGCGCCTCTGACGGCTTCCACCGCGGCAGCAACCGTCGTCCCGACAGGAACGCTGGCGGGGATCGGGTCCATCACCTCGACGAGCGACTCGGGGATCGCGAAACCCATGTCACCATCATGAGAGCTGATGGGCCGCATATGCAGTGGCAAATGCTCGGCCACCTTACGGGCGTGCCCGTCAGGCAACAGTTTTAGTGTGTCGCGGATGAACTCGGGAGACTCTCTAGCGAGCAATTCAGCTGCGTCATCAGGTGCTCGAGCACGCAGCGTGCGCACCAACTTCTGAACGCCGGTCTCTTCGTTCATATGATATGGCCCCCCAATTGAAAGTGAAAAAGTTGTGAAGTGTCGGATCGCACCGGGGCGGAAATACGACAGCTTCTTCCGGCCCAGCAGTCCGCCTTGTGGTTCTCGCAAGCGCCGCCTGCACCCTCCTAGCTTGAGAAGGCAAAGCAGACGTCTACATTTTGGGCGTGCCTTCGGTCAGGTCAGCACGCGAGTGTCCGCGCTATTTCCCTCGCTTTTCAATCTTTAGATCTGGGAGGTCGGGTCGCTTGGATAACACACCGGCCTCCTTCAAGGCTGTATATCCAACCTTTTTGAGGAGCTTCTCTGTTTTGGCGCGCTCCTTGTCCAGAGCGGTATCACCTTTGACCTTGGGCATCCGTCCTCCATTTGGTCGTTGTCGTTCGCCGGTAAATGAGATTGCCGGAAATGTCCCGCAGTGTCGTGCTTTGACCCGCGGCCGAGGACTGCATTGAGGCGCATTGCCGCCCGGCAGCCTTTGGGCCGGAAGCGGACGGGCAGGCTATTCCTGCTGGAATTGACAGGGCCAATCTTCTGGCCTCGTCATGCCAGAAGGCAACTCGGTCCGGGCGTCTCCGCAAGCCATGTTGAGCTGCCACTGGGACAGACCCGCCGAATTGGACAGATCGAGGCCCTCGATACGGGTCAGAAAGAAAAAAGCGCCGTCAAAGTCTATCGGTGCGGTGAACTTCGCTCCTCGGAAGTCCGCCCGCGCGAGATTGGCAAACGAAAAGTGGCTGCCGCTGACATCGGCGTCATGGAACTGTGCACGCCCCAATTCCGCCTTTGTGAAATCAACATTGACCAGATTGGCGTCCTGGAAATTCGAGCGCTGCACTTCCGCGCCCGCAAACACAGCGCCCTGCGCGTCCATATGGCTGAAGTCGGTCCTGTAAGCCTCGATTTTGTCGAACCGGGCGCCTTTGGCGGTCGAGCCGGCCAGGGAAGCGCGCACAAGCGTTGCCTTCTCAAAATTTGCCGCAAGGAGATTGCTGTTCCTGAGGTCGGTCGAAGTGAAATCAACACCGAACAGGTTTGCCCCGCTCAGGTCCTGTCCTTCTAGGATGAGAAGCTTTTTGTCACACTCCTGCCAATTGACGCCAGGCGTCGCGGCTGCGTAGCAATCTTGAGCGGCGGAGGCGTTTTGCCAAGCCAATACAGTGCAAACCGCCAGAACCAAGCCGGATCCGCCGTAAGCTCTGGTTCGTCTCAAAGTCATTGTTGCTGGACCCCTCTGCTACTCGTCGACAATCAGCCTTACCACATCTGCTGACACTCGAGCCACGGTAACGACCGCCGTCACAGTTTGCGCATCAACGAACCGCCGATAGCCAGCGGCAGCTTGCGGAAATTATCGAGAGTGGGGAAAGGCTTTGACGGCAGAGTGCCTTTTCGCAGACGCGCATGAGCGCCTCAAGTGCACGAACGGAGCGTGAGCAGCGCCTGGAGGAGCGTCTGACGCTCGCGAAGGAAATGACGGGGAGCGTAGATCCGTTGGATTTCATAGTTCGCCAAGCCGTTTCTCTCGTATTCTCTCGTATGGTCTGGCGAACCAAAGGACCAAGAAGACAACTAGTTTCATGCGAGCTGTATTTGACCATGGTAATATGAGCGCTGCCGCATTTGGCCGGAAGCTGACTGGCCGCTTCTGGCGCAAAACGATAACGGATGTTTAACCTGGTCTGGTTCAAGCACCGTTGTCGGGTTCAAATCGCGTGACCACGCCAATGGTACTCCAGTATGGCGCTTCGGAACCTCCAGGTTGCGGGGCCTTGTGATCGCAAGTAAACAGTCGCGGAATTTGGTCACACGAAATGGCCAATCACCGGTTTCGAACGTCCGCAATTCGTGGCGTGAACGATATATTGCACACCTACGGGACCTTACTGACCGATGCCGGCCTGCTCGCCTGTAGGCTGGCGAGGAGCGGCCTGGGGAGTCTCTGGGCCGGCGTCGGTCACCGCTGGCTACGCTGTTGCCTGCGGAAGCTGACAGTCATTGTGATGAGGGCAATTTGCCCACCATCGTCGTCAAACTGCGCGGCGCCGTGAATGACCTACTGCATTCCGCGGAGGCAATTCACGTCGGCGCAGAACTCGGCGTAGGGCTTGCTCATTGCCGCGTCATTGCATTCGCGCAAGATCATTTCGCGCATGGCCTTAGGCTTGTCCATGAAGACCGCCTCCCGGCCTGGTCGGGCGGAGCCGGCGACTTTTTCTGTTCGCCGAAATCGTCAAGCACGCCCCTGCTGGGGCGAAGCTTTCTAAAGCACGTCCGACCACATATTTTAGGAGGGCGCCACCAACGCTCTACCAATCACGGTTCGGAACACTGCCGAAATAACCGTTAGTCGGCGCTAATGTTTCGGTCTGGACTCGCTACCGCTTTGGAAGCATTCTGCACTCGGGGGAGAGGGCGTGGGCAAAGTCCAGCGTCATCAAGGTGCGGATCAGGCCGACCGCTGGCGCAAGAACGCAAAGGGGCGGTGGATGTGGCGACGGCAATATCTGCCGGCGCTGGTGATGGTTCCCTGACCGGTTTTCAAAGTGAACCCAAGCTCTCGACAAGCTCGTCGGGCTCATCCCAGCTGGCTGGCTGAGTGGCACCCGCACGGCCGGCGCGGGGAGCTGCGATATCAAGGGCAACATTTCCACCAGTACCGACGAGCGATTTATCACGTTCCAGGGCAGGAGCATTACTGCCAGACGACGATCAGTTTCAGTACAGCGAGCGCTGGTTGTGCAGCGAGGCTAGGCATGGGCCGCCGGCTGGCGCAAAGCAAGGCGGTAGCGCGGTAGCCACCACCATGTGCAGGCCCACCAGCCCGTCATCATGGTCCGAACCTGATCGCACCCGCCGACCTTGGTCTCAATGTCGTTGATTGGCACTGCCACGCGGCTTTCCTTCATTCGCATGGTTCGCAGACATTAGCATTATCGCATACTCTCATCATCCGGCGTCGTCACCCTCACAAAGCAGCGCCGGTAAGGCTCGGCGCCCTTCTTGTTTGTCCCATGTGCCAAAGGAGGTCGCCGGGCCTGCCGTTGCTCATCTTTGCGGGTTGCTCCTGATGGCTCCGCTTGGCGCCGTGGCCCTGCGTCTTCCTTCAGGTAAGGCCGGCGAGGCGCTTGTCAGACGGCCTGGCATGTAGGATTATGGTCCTCGTCGCGGCGACGCCCTCAATGGAGAGCGCCAATGGCCAGAACAAACCTTCCGAACAGCTTTCCCGGGCTGAAATCGAGCGCTTCCTGGCGGCAGCCGAAGCGCTGCACAAGAGCATCGCCGGGCCGCTCCTGGCGTACCACAGGGAGCACTGCCAAGCTCTACCTGAGGCCCATGGACCCCTGTTGAAGTCGATTGAGACGGTCACCGGCCAGAAGGCGCAGTTCATCCGCTGGAACGGGACAGGACCGGCACAACCCCGGAGAAGCCTCCGGGCTGGTTGTCCTCGCGCAACTCTCGCGCCGCATCACCTCTAAGAGCAGTTCGAAGACGCTTTCGATTTCGCCGTTGATTTGGTCGGCAGGGATGCCAGGCTTCTCGGCCGCCGTCGTCAATTGGTCTGCTAAGTCGCTGGCAGCGATCGGATCGCCTCGCGTCACAATCGCGGCGCGGAGGGGTTTTATTAGCTCCCCCTCATCTTGACGCCGGTGCCGGCTGCTCCAAAGTCTTGGGCATGGCTCGGGGAAGTATCAAAGTTGGCGACGAGGTCGCAGTCACGGCGATTGTGCGCGGCCGGGTGACGCCCGATCGCATAAGCGTCACGATCCCCTCCTACGACTTCCCGCATTCTGTTGTCGATTCGGCTTCGAAGGCTGTGATTGGCCAGCATATGGAATTGATCGGCCCTATACACGCATCGACGGGAACAAGGTAACCGTCAGCCTCCGGCCATTGGTGACTGTCGAGGCCGAGCACGTGCGCCTGGTCGAAAGCCACGTGGCGCTTCCGCGAGCGCGAAAAAGGCCGCTCGTTGACAAAGTTTAACTTGCCTGCCCCCCAAGGAACGGCCAGTGAAACTTTCCCCATCACATCGGCTCTGGTCGCCTCCCGCTAGCTGCCGGCGCGTTGCGATATCGGCGCAGTAGACGGGTCGGCATTTTCCGAACTTTCCGCCATGTCGTCGCGATGACGTTGGCGAAGGCGCTTCAGCAAATCGCGTGAGGCTTGAATCGCCCTGCGCGATTGATCCATTTCTGGCGAAACGTGGCGCGTTCCTCCATGGACTTCTGCCACTTCAGCAAGGTAGCCGTAGTCGCAGTGGCCGCTTGAGCGATATCTATGGGCGTTGCAACCATCGCATCCTCCCAAAAAAGGCAATGGTAAACGCAATCTTTATAGGCCCGCCGAAACCCTTTCTTCAATCAAAAACGAACATACGGCACATGGCAAAATGGCTATTCGTCGGGCCGCTCGACGGCGGCTTCGTCGACCTCGGCCTCCATCTCGTCGTTGACGGCTTTGGTCTTGCCAAAACCGTCCATCGCCACACCGTCAAAGCCCTGCAGCCATGCTTCCGCATATTCCTGCCAGTAATGGCACCTCACGCTCCTTGCCATCCTTGCGCGACTGCGCACCGTACATCCATGCATAGGTGACGCGCTCCTGGTCCTTTTTAGCTACGGCCATTTCCGTTCTTCTCCCGGAAATCCAGCAGCCTTGCGTGCCGCAGCTTCTCTTCGCCTTTGAGGGTCTCGACCCAGCCAACCAGTCCGGGCTTCAGCCACTCGGCCTTTTCCTTTTTATGTCCCTTCGGGACCGGGCCGCCAACCTTGCCCTGGACACGATCCCAAAGCGCTTGCCGCTCAGCGGCATTGAAGTTGACGAGTGCGCCGCCTTTGTAGAGGCCCTTTTCAGCCATGATCACCTGGGTAGCTTTGCCGCGCTCGCGCTGTGCACCGATGATTTGCATTTCCTTTTCCTCAAAGCACTTGATCTTGCGCCAAGCGCTCGTTTGCCGCTGCGATATGGACTGCCCCTTGAGCTTCGAGACCATGCCTTCTAGCCCGTCTCGTCGACCAGGTGGCAAACGGCGTCACCAGTGCGGCATCGCTCCTCTGAATTGAATGCGCCCGCCGGCAGGGATCATTTCGTGCAGGATCTCGCCGCGATCTTCGGTCGGCATCCCGCGCAGGTCATGATGCGTGGAACCCTGCCGGTTGCTGACCGTTCTCCGTCTATGGAAGCCCCGAACCAACAGAGCCAAACGATCCTCGTGGTTGACGGCGACGTCATCGCCCGATGCGTCATCGCGGACTATCTCCGCCACTGTGGCTACAGGGTGATTGAGGCCCATTTCGCACGTGAGGCGCAACAAGCGTTGAACTATGCGGAGTTCGGTGTGGACACCGTCTTGTGTGACGTTGACCTGCCGGGCAACATGGACGGGTTCCAACTGTCGAAGTGGGTTCGCGAGAACAAGCCCGAGGTCAAAATAGTGCTTTCTGCCGCAGTAGAACGAACTGCGATCGCGGCGGGCGACCTTTGTCAGGAAGGCCCGCACCTTGCGAAGCCGTATGAGCCGGCCAACGTAGTGGACCATATCAGGCGACTGCAGCGTGTTTGGAGCTTACGATCCAGGAACCCTGGTGCAAAGCGCAATTGATCTCTGTCCAGACGCCGAGAGGCTCGTCTGCATACCAATGGTGATTTAGCCCTGCGAACTGGACGCCGCTCAAAGGAAGAACGGCGTATAAGCCGCAGTCCTGCGTGCGGCCGCAACAGTGGACGGTTGTCGCGCGCAGGACGGAGGAAATTCGCCCTCATGCGCGGGCGGTGAACGGGATACCGTAGGAGCGTCAGCATAGCGCCGGCCACAGGATGGGACGCGGCACCGACTGTCCCCGTCCGGTAGTCCGCATGTTTTGGTCGAAGCCGACCGGCTGAGATCGTGCGCATTTTGGTTCTCGACGGTACGGCCGCTGATCGGCGATGATGCGAGGACCGAGTTGCCTGGAAGAAATCGATCTGGTCTTGCACCTTTTTTGCTTCCTCATTCGCGGGGCAGCTTGTGATTTTCCAGCCTGACAGACCCTCCCCTGTCTATAAGAAATTTCCCGACGCATGAGCGCACGTCCAACACAGTGCGGGCTCCAATGCTCACCGGCAGCGCGAGAATGGTAACCACCTACCTTGAGGGGAGCGCCACGTGCGTATTCAACGATGCAGGCGCTGCCAACCTCGGCATCCCCGGGAATAGCAGGCTTATAAATGAATATATCGTTGATCAACGCTATCGGCGCAGCCGCCGGGAGATGGACAGACCGCGTTCCAGCTAGGGGGATCGATGTTCCAGGCTAAAGGCATTGGCATGCCCGAATTAGAAAAAAGACCTGAATCCCGTAAAGCAGCAACAAAATGCCGAAAGCTATCCAGAAGCCGGGTCGCGTAAGCAATGCCAGATCTTTTCTTAGCTGCTCCATTCACATCAACTAACATGGCCAAGCGTCGTTCCCGTCCGCTGGGGACAAATTTCAACTAAGCTAATAGGCTTCGTCGCATAATGGCCGCGCCACTGCGGATCGAGACACCTCAGCGCCCCGCATGAGCACGCGCAAGTCGATCGGAGGCGCAAGGAGAAAGTTCGGAACGGTTCCAAGAACCCCAAGCAAATTGAGCGCCGCAGCGGACGATAAGGTTCACGCATATCCCGGCGAACATCCGCACAGCAATGGTCAACATCAACGGCAGAAGGGCGTCCGAAAAGAAACGCATCTCTGCGTCACCGCCTCATCGAGAGTCACCGCTGCGGCATCTTGAATAAAGGTCGGCGATCCGAAGAGCATGCATTGCGCAAGATTTTGTAAATGACCTGATGCCGAGACCGGCCCAAGCGTCCACCCTAGCCTCCAGCCGGTCATTGCATGAGACTTCGACAGGCTGTTCACAATTATCGTCCGCTCTCTCATTCCGGGAATGGATGCTATTGAGGGAACTCGCCGTCGAACACTGTGCTGCGGTAAACCTCATCGCTGATGATCCATAGATTGTGCCGCTCGGCAAATGTGGCAATTGTTCCAGATCGTCCCTGCCGAACTCATATCCGCCGGGATTGTTTGGGGAATTCAGCAAGATCGCCCGCGTTCGATCTCCTACCTTTGCACTGAGAATATCCTCGGATGCCTTCCGCCGCGCATTTTGCAGCGATAGTTTGGCGGGTCGGACCACTGCTCCACCGGCGCGTATTGCCGCTTCGTATGTAGATACCAAGGCTCAAGGCAAAGCACCTCGTCGCCAGGTCCGGCAACGGAAGCTTAGTGTGATTGGGCGGCCAGGCGGCCGGTCCCCAATTCGTTCGAATGATGCGCTTGCCTCGCCAAGGTCGCATGGTGAGTCAGCCGGCAAACCAAAACACTCAACCGCCGGTTAGGCCCGGCCGCCTGATGCGCCCCACAAGAGGCTGTGCCGGGCCGTTCGTCGGGGCTTCTGCACCTGAGCGTTAATGGGCCCAGGCAACACACCATTGACGCCAAGACGATGGCAAGAAGGGGAGTCGCGCAGTCCTCAAGAATAAGTCAGCAGGCACCTAGACCGATGTAGGGCCTTCCAATCGCAGCTCTCGGCTCCTCGCGACGCCGGCGCCCTGGCATCGTTTGATTGAACGAAGACGCTGAGTTGAGCTCTCGATACAAAAGCATCTCAGTCCTCGTGCCTCAATGGTTCCGGGCATGCGGCTGCAGGGGATGAAGTCATGAAGTTCAGGGATTTGATCAGACGCGCCGAGGACAATGTGGAGAGGTCGTTCGACGATCTCGAAGCTGACTTGGCTAACGCTGTCGACCAGTGCCTCGATTTGGAGGATGTCGCCGACGTGCCAAACATGGCAGGCGACAACAACGAACAGGATGACAGCGTACGGAGTGAGGGCGGTGCCGGCGACGACGATGATAGCTCGCCGATACCAGCGCATCGGCTGACCTCACACACGCAGAGCCGAATTGCTGCAGTGAGCTCGTTCAACGGCTTGTTCCACGATGCCAAGCTCCATTTCGAGGAGATCAACGCAAAAATCTCCGAAATTACAGGCACATGTCAACTGACGTTCGAGTTTTTTCACATCCTTCACGCGGACATTCTCCGTGCGAACGAACTGGAGCTGGCGAACCAAAATCTGATCGCAGATCAAAGGAACTTGTCGGAAACACTCAATGACCTGAACAGACGGTACTGTGAGCGTCAAGGCACCATCGAGACATTGCAGCAGCGCCAGGCAAGCCTTGTTCAGGAGTGTGAAGTGCTCCGTGGCGCGTTGGCCGCGGCAAGGCTGGAGCTGGTCGAAGCGGCGAACACCACCACAAAGAACGAAGCGGAATTTGGCGACCTCACGAACATGCTTGCCGCCGCAAATGTCGAGGCCGACAGGCGCTCCCGAGAGAACAAACAGCTGCGTGAAAAGAATGTGAGCCTGTCTATTGACCTGGAAAAGGCCATGAAGCGGGAGGAAGAGGCACGGCATAGGCTGGATGCCTTCTCGACGATCCATGCCAACGAAGCTGCGCGAAATTCCGAAATGCTGAGTGCGCTCGGCAAGAGCGAAAAAGAGGCAATCAAATTGCACACCTCACTCGAGGTTGCGCAGGCGAAGTTATGGGAGGTGACCGAAGCAGCCAGGATTATGCAGGCGGACATGGATGGCGAGCTTAAACGCTGCCAGGCTGAGAACCGAGGATTGCGCTCAGAAGTTCAAAGCCTCCAATCGCGCTTCGAACTCGCCTCAATCGCAAACACCGAGGCCGCGGCCGAGATCGCCAGGCTCCAGCTACAATGGAGCGACGCCCTGGCGGAAAAACAGGTGACCGACGAAAGGTTGGCCGCACTCACCGAGGAGGCCGAAACCAACAAGGTGAACCTTTCCAAGATCGCCGCAGATTTTGCGCAACTGTCCATGCAGCAGGCGTCAGATCAGATCGAACTCGATGTGAGACGGCAGGAATGCGAGGACTTGCGGGTCGAAATTGCCTCGGTCAATGCTCGGGTCAGGGAATTGCTGCCCTACAAGAGGTCGCATGGAAGCGCGAACGCCTTGCCGCATACATCTGACGTGGCAAATGTAGCGGTGACTGCAGACCGAACGGTGCATGCCGCGCGCCGTGGCCGCCGCAGGGCCCTCGCTGCGTTGTAGGAGCAAAGAACCTCTCCTCCCGAGGCAGTCACTCCTGTCGATGACAATGTCCCAGACGAGCCTCGCGCGTCGGCCGCCGGCGTCACCCCTGTCGGCCTCACGTCGCCTACCCCAATATGTCAGCATGCACGCCTGCAGTGTGCCTGCGATCGACCGCTGACAGCCGCCATGTCACTGCCGGAAAGCCCTCGACATCTGGTCGGTAAGCGGCTTCAGCAGATAAGACCAGACGCTGTGTTCGTCCGTACTTATGTGAACCTCCGCTGGCATACCGGGTTTGAGGACTTTGGCATCGGTCAGACAGGTGGACTTGTCTTCGACATTGATGCGCGCCGAGAAATAAGAAAGCTGGCGCTGTTGATCTTTTATCAGGTCCGCCGAGATGCGCTTGACAGACCCTTGGCAGGCAGGCGTGGTGCCGGCGTCGAAAGCCGGAAACCGGATCGAGACCCGCTGACCTGGACGAACGTCATCTATGCGCGACGGCGCAATCAGCGCGTCGACCACAAGGTTGCCGGTGTCAGGGACGATCATCATCAGAACTTCGCCCGCGGCAATCACGCCGCCGATCGTGTGAATGGAAGATTCCTGTACCGTTCCCGATTGCGGAGCGCGGATGGTGGTTTTGGCCAGTTCGTCCTGTGCCACAACCTTGCGCTCGCTGAGTTCGGTTTGCTTGGCTTCCGTTTCACGAAGTTCGCTCGTTACGTCACTACGCCTTTGTTCATCGAGCTGAAGAATCTGCAATTCGGTCTCGCTGATCCGGGCCTGCGCCTCGGCAACTGCCGCCGCGAGGCGCCCTGATTCTCCGTGCGCCCGGGTGGCATCCAGTCTGATGTTGCTAAGTCGCTCTTTGGACACCAGTTTCTTTGTAAAAAGCGCCTGTACATCGACAAGATCGCCATCCAGCAGGACCACGGATTGTTCTTCCGCGGTCTGTTGCGCCTTGAGGCCCTCAACTTGGCGTTCGAGTTGCTTTGAGCGGCTTTGCAATTGTGCCTTCTGCCCGTTGAGGGCCGTAGCGCGGCTGTCGAACAGCGTGCGCTCGCCGTTCACCAGCGCAGCCAGCTCCGGCTCGCCCATTCGCGCTTGAAGGCTGAACGGAAGCTGCATCTCCGACAGGCCTTGCCGCTCTGCCTCCAGCCGCACAAGCCGAACCGTTGCCCGATCAAGATCCTTGCTAATTATCTGCAGATTGGCCCGTGTCAGTGTGTCGTCCAACCGTGCCATCACATCGCCGGCCCGTACATGATCCCCGTCTTGCGCGAAGATGCCACCTATCGTGCCGCCCGTCAGATGCTGCACCTTCTTTATGTTGCTCTCGACCACCACGGTCGCCGGCGCAATTACCGCGCCAGCAATCTTGGTCAGACCGAGCCAGAGCCCGCCGCCGGCAAGCAACATAACCGTGACCGCCGCACCCAGGATCAGGTTGGCCCCGATTCCATCGCGCGTGCCCGAAATCGCTTTGCGCCGGCTCCCATTGCCGATCGGGGCCGATGGAGCCATCGTCGCCTCAGACAAAAAAATATCCCTCATGCGTGACCGCTCACCCCTTTGTGCATCGCGACGGCCGCTGCCGGGCGTTCAACCGGCGCAGCAAAGGGGCGGATGACGTTGGCCAGGACCTCCTCGCGTGAGCCGAAGGCGTGAAGCATCCCATTGGACATTACGAGTACCCTGTCGATGTTGGTAAGGGCAGAAGGACGGTGCGCAACTACGATGACGATGCCTCCACGTCTGCGCACTGCCAGGATCGCGCCGGCCAAGGCGGTATCGCCATCGACGTCCAGATTTGAATTCGGCTCGTCCAGAACGACGAGAAACGGATCGCCGTAAAGTGCCCTGGCAAGCCCTACGAGTTGCCGCTGTCCAGCCGACAAGGCTGTTCCTCCCTCGCCCATGCGTGTTTGAAAACCGTTCGGCAATCGCAGGATCATTTTGTCGACGCCCGCTGCCTTGGCAGCTGCAAGCACGCCCTTGGCGTCGCCCTTCCCGCCAAATCGCGAAATGTTATCGGCAACCGTTCCATCAAACAGTTCGACGTCCTGGGGCAGGTAGCCAATATGCGCGCCAAGCTGTTCTTGGTCCCATTGGTCAAGCGAGGCGTCGTCCAGCCTCACCGTGCCGCGAAGTGGCTGCCAGACGCCCACCAGCGCGCGCACAAGCGTGCTTTTGCCAGAACCGCTCGGGCCGACAACGGCCATTCCCGTCCCTGCAGCCAGGCGGAAGCTGACATTGGCTACCGTCGGTTTTTGCTGGCCCGGTGGCGCTATAGTCAGGTCCTCGACCGCAAGCTCCGCTTGGGGGCGCGGAAGTTCCATATGTTCGTCCCGGTCAGGAAAAGCGGCCAGGGCCGTTGCCAGTTGCGAATAGCTTTGCCGGAACGCGGCGAAGCCTCGCCAGTTCGCGATAGCGGCGTCAACAGGAGCCAATGAGCGGCCCAGCAAGATGGAGGATGCGATGATCACGCCTGGCGAGGCTTCGCCTCCTATCACCAGGTAGGCACCCAGTCCAAGAACGCAGGACTGCAAGGCCAAACGCAGTGCCCTAGAGAGTGCCCCGGTGGCGCCGACGACGTCGGAAAGCTTCTCTTGGTGCCTCAGATATGCGTTATTGATCTCGCCCCAGCGGTGGGCAAGCCTTGCGGAAAGGCCCATCGCGCGCACGACCTCCGCGTTGCGGCGTCCGGATTCGGCGAGATTGCGTTGCGACACCAGCGTCTCGGACGCGCGTGTCACCGATGTGCGGCCAAGAACTTCCGCCATGACCGTGAGCAGCACGACAATGATCGCACCGCTTGTGGACAACAGACCGAGCGCAGGATGCAGGAAATAGATGATCAGCAGGTAAAATGGAATCCACGGAGCGTCGAAGATGACAGTCGGCCCCATTCCGGAAAGGAAGCCGCGTAACTGATCGAGATCACGGAGGGGCTGTATCCGGTTCGCATCCTGCCCGCCAATGAGCGGCAAGGACAGTGAGAGGCCGAACACCCTCTGCTTCAAATTCCTATGGACACGATTGCCCACTCGAACCAGCAGGCGCAGCCGCACGAAATCCAGCAGCCCGTAGACAGCGTAAAGACCCAGCATTCCGATCGTGAACCCGACAAGCGTCGGAACGCTCTGCGAAGGTAGAACGCGATCGTAAATTTGCAGCATATAGACCGAGCCGGTCAGGGCGAGAAGGTTTATGACTGCCGAGAAGACGCCGACGCCTACCAGGCCAGGCACGGTCCCAAGCATTGCGCCTCGCAGATCCGACGAACTCCTTCCACCAGGGTTCATGGGTTTCGACCTCCCGTGAGAGATCGTTGCGCAAGCTCACTGGCCCCACTGGGCACGGACAATCTCTTGCTGTTCAGGAGCGTATCCCCTTAGCCTTCTAATATTACGCCCCACTAACATGATTGGACTTTAGTCAAAATGTAGCAAAATCGTGGCGCTGACCCGAGAAACCCGGAACCCACATATTAAATCGGGGGAAAACTGCCGTTCCACCGTATTTAGACGGGCTTCATGCCGGGCGAGCCACCCCAAGAAAACCGCTGCCTGCCGTTTTCGGGGCTTTCTCGGGATTTAGCGCTTCCTCGCAACAACCAGGAAGTGTTGCGCCAGCTGGCCAGGAACGCGAAGCCTTCTGCAGGCCTTCTCGACAGGCTGCATCATCATTTCACAGAACCCTGGCAACAGGTTTCCCGGCCGAGGCAGGTAACCATACGGTATCGTCTGCTCGACGGTGAATCCCGAGGCAGTCAGGAGGGCCTTGAACCTCGCTGCGCTCAGCGTGTGGCGAATTGTGCGTCGAGACACTCGATTGAGCAGCCGGCACGCCAGGCCGACGGGCGACGTCGCATTCATGTGAACGTTGCACACAAGCCGCCCGCCATCTTTAAGGTGCTCATTGATCGCTTTCAGTGCATGCCATCTCAGTTCATCCTCTGCGTTCAGGAAAAAACGAAATGCGGTTACCACATCGAACGTCATACCCAACTGCTCCCTTGTCACGTCGACGTGACGCAAACTCACATTGGGCGGTACTTGAGCGCTGTCGAGCATAGTTCTGGAAACGTCGGCGCCAACCACCTCGCTGAAGAGGCCGGCGGCTACCTCGGCGATGCGACCTGTTCCGCATGCGAAATCGAGGCAGTTTCGGCTCGCTCCGCTCAAGGGGCGAAGAACGTCGAGGATCAGGGGCTTTTCGATGTTCTCCCAAAGCGCGCCATAATAGCCGGAACTGTGCGTTTTGTTGTAATGTAGGCCGTAGCCGGGCGCGCAATGGCTGGTCCTGTAGCCGTCCGACACGAAGCCGCCCTGCGCATTGCTCTCCTTGCTAGACGTAAATTCCTGCCAATTTCCGGACTCACCGGCGCGCGACCTGGACCGCACAATTCGCGCTGACGGCATATGGAAAGCATAACTTGACGACTGCGTCACCTGATCCGCGTTCGTTGAGGGTGTCAGGGTCGCTCCCTGGTTGAAAATGCGCCTCACCTTGGATCTCCGTTCAGTTGGGTTCGCCCCCCCGATAGAACAGTAAGCTCCGCACGGACTGCGGCTGACGCCCTATTGGACTGCCACACTTTGCAGTTCACTGCTGAATCTGGCTTCGACAGTATCCCCCGGCAGCACAATCGCATCTTCGTCAACCAACAGCTTGCGCCATTCATTGCCGATCTTGCGTACGATGGTCACCTGGGCCCGTACCGTTTCGCCGGCAATCGGCAATGGCTGTGTGGATGCTCCGGTCGGCTGCAGCTTCTCGCTGGCGGCATGGAGCCTGGCGGTGACATCCGCCAGCCGGGCGTTGGTGTCCTTCAGATCCGTCAGCAGGCCAATCCTCCTTTGATTGTCGTTGCGTTCGTGCTGTCTGACAAAGTCCTCCTGCTGGCGCCGCGCCCTCATCAGTTCGACCGAGGTTTGAAGCGCGCCGCTTGAAGATAAAAGCAACGCGCGCCTGACATCCGCGAGCCGGGTGTTGGTCAGATTGCCTGCATCGAATGCCTTCGTCACTCGCGCCAAATCTTGCTCATCCGCCTTCACGCTCTCGCCCTCGACTCGTTCGCGTTTCTGCAAAACGCCAATTTGCTCGGCAGCGTCCGTCCGGCCCTTCTCCAGAAAATCCTGCTCTTGCCGGAAATCACTCAGCGCAACCTTCAGCGCCTCTGCTTCAGCCTGTGCCATCGCGGCTACAACGCTCGGCGAAAGAGGTGATCCCTGTGGTGTCTTCTTGTCGAAATCCGCCTGGCCCTGAAGCTCGGCGCGAATGCGGGCAGCGTGAAGGTATTCTTTCGTGTAATCTCCCCAGAGCATTTCGTAATCGCGCTTGAGATCGACCGGATCAGGCCCGGCCTGGCCCGCCCGTGATCGCAAGAAACTGAAGCCGCCGGAAACGGCCAGCGCCTGCCGTACAGTCATGAGCGGACGGTAGGCCTGTTGTCCCGGGGTGAGCACATCGCCCGTTACATAGATCGGGCGATAGTCCGCTATGATCGCTGTGACATCGTCGGGCTCGACAGTAACTGTCTGCTCCCGCCCATCAGTCAGACGCACGTGAAAAATCTTGCTTGGCAAGACCTCTTGCATGCGCCTTTGCAGTTGGGACGCCGTCAGGCCTGCGACCATGATCATTCCAGCCTCCGGAAGGGCGATATTGCCATCCATCTGGACTACGGCGCGCTGCGTCCGATCAGGGATCGGCGCTATTCCTATCTCGACCGTATCGCCAGGTGAGAGTTGATAGGGCTCGACCTCGCCTGCGCAAGCCATCGAGGTTAGCGACATCATCACGACTGCGCCAAGAACGTATCGTCTACTGAAGGTCATTTGCGACAATCTCCTTCCGGTCAAACACCGGCTTCAAAGGCCATTCAACACGACTAACGAAATCGTATACCGGGCCACCGGGCACGCCCCAGTTGCTGGACCAGACCACCTGGGAGCCGTCCGGAGAGGGAGAGGCATGCGTCTCGCTCCAGTAGTCGAAGGGCGCGTTGTGCGTGTCTGCGACACGGCGGACCTCTCCACTGCCGTCTAGACGCAGAGCAATGACTTGCTGAGCGTAAGGCGCCCAATCCGGGTGCTGCGATAGTTCGGCTGGCGTGCCGCCATAACTCAGAAACACCCAGCCGGGCCTGCCGAGCGACCTGAGTGACGCATGCATGGCCTCGCCATATTTCATCAGCGAGGTAGCCTTGCCATCAGCCAAGCGGCGCTTGATCACCTGATATTTGTCAGGATCCGATTTGCTGATCCCGACATAGATTTCGCTTCCGTCGGAATCGACCGTCATGTCGCCATGGCCCGGTCGATGGTGCTCCATCCACTTCTGGCGCAATATGCCGTCGATGGAGAAGACGAAACTCGCTTCGATTCCGTCCGGTAATTGCTGGGAACACACTATGTTGATTCCGAGTGGTGAGATCGAGCAGGAGCCGGTCGTTCCCGGGAATTCGGCAAGATCGATATCCGGGAATTTCCGCCGTTGCTTGAGATCGTAGCCAAAAACCACCGCTCGGCCGTCATTGTTCGTTGCACGCACCGCAATCCGGCTGCCGTCGCGGCTCGGATTGCCTTTGTTGGGTCCAAATTTGAGGTTGGAGTACGCTCCGGAGGCGAACACGACGTCCTCATGATCGGTACGTGGGGCCCATGTCGCAATCTGCCGGCCCCCGACACAGATCATCAACTCGGGATCAGTGGGATGCCATTCGCATTCGGTCGCGCGGTTGCGGTGGAACAAAGGCAAGTAGGTTTGTCCGTCGAGAAAGCACAGGCCACCGCAGCCATTGGCGATCAGGAGCAGGCTCTGGTCGGCATTCCAAGCCTGTGCGCTTGAGTAACGGTGGGTGCAGTACTTCTTCCCGCATACACCCGCCCGGCCGAGAACGCCCGGTCTGGTGATCCGTGCGAAAACCATGCGAGACCAAGGATCCCTTGTTTGGCGCACATGGCCCGGCAGGTTGTCCACAACCGCGGTGGCCGCCGCCTCCGCTGCCTTGCTTTGACGGCCACCGGCAACGTAGATGTTGGGAGATATGGCACCGGCAGCCAGCAACAGCGCCAACGCATGACGGCCGCCCAGGGTCATGTCATGTAACCCACTTCGCGCCGTACCCGGCCTTCACTAAGGCGCTCGCGCCACCACGTGATTGTTCGCTCCAGCCCATCGCGCAGGCTGGTCTGTGTCCGCCATCCAGTCTCGCGTTCAAAGCGCGAGGAGTCGGCGAGCAAGGCGCGAACTTCGGAATTTTGCGGCCTCAGGCGCCTTTCATCACGACGGACCGGCTTTTTGCAATCGGTCAACTCAAGAACAATGGCCAATACGTCCGAGACGGTCGCAGCGCGTTGGCTGCCAGCGTTGTAGGCGTGGCCGAACTCGAGCTGGGCGAGACCTGCGGTCAGGAACGCTGTCGCGGTGTCTTCGACATAGGTCAGGTCGCGGATCGGGCTGGTATCGCCGACCATGATCGCAGGACATTTCGGGTCGAGGACTTGCCGGATAATGGTCGGCACGATGGCGCGCTCACTCTGGCGCGGGCCATACGTGTTGAAGGGTCGCATGATGACCACAGGGACATCGAACGACCTGGCGTAAGACTCCGCCATCATGTCAGCGCCGATTTTGGATGCCGAATATGGTGACTGTCCCTGCAGGGGGTGTGTTTCGACGATCGGCATGGTTTGGGCAGTTCCGTAGACCTCGCTCGTGGAGGTATGGATCACCCGCTCCGTCTCCCATAGGCGCGCCGCTTCGAGGACGTTCACCGTGCCTAGGATGTTGGTTTCCACATAGGACTGGGCAGCGGCGTAGGAATATGGAATCGCAATAAGCGCCGCCAGATGAAAAACCGCGACTTGGCCGCGCATGATCCGGTTAAGGAACGCACTGTCGCGGACGTCACCACGGACGAGCCTCAACTGGCTGCGGATGGTGTCCGGCAGATCGTCTAGCCATCCATGGCTGTCGAAGGAATTGTAAAGGGCAAGGGCTGTGACATCTGCCCCGTTGCGAACAAGCGCCTCCGTGACATGCGAACCGATGAATCCGTCCGCGCCGGTCACCAGGACTTTCTTTCCATTGTAGCTCATCACTGCGCATTCCCTTGGCTGTTTGGAACGCTTCCCTTGGATATTCAAACGTCGATCGGCGGTACCGGAACCCAACCGACCACTGCCAGCACTCCCCGCACCATCCACGCGAGGTCGGAGACGATGGTGCGTCGCGGATAATATGAGAGGTCCAGTGTTGCCTTGGCGGGGAACATGACTTCCCGGTAGAACACGATCGGATCTACGGATTGGGGGAAGTAATGCGCTTCGTGCCGAAAAACGACCTGGGCTGGTCCCAGCAGGCCTGGCTTGTATTGCAGCACGGCCCTAAGCTCGCCCCGGAAACAATCGGCGAAAGCCAGGCTCTCGGGCCGTGGGCCGACGATCGCCATTTCGCCTTTGAGGACATTCCACAGCTGCGGTAGTTCGTCCAGCTTCGTCGCTGCGAGAAAGCGGCCAACGGTGGTCATGCGTGTATCGCCCACGACCGTCAGCGCAAGGCCTTGAGAGCCGCAGTTCACACCGAATTTGCGAAATTTGTACATGCGGAAGGTTCGGCCGCCGGCCCCGATGCGGGTCTGAGCGAACAAGATCGAGCCACCGCCCTCGAGCAGAAGCGCTCCGGCGATCAGCAGCATCAATGGCGCCAATGCGACGGTAGCGATGCCCGCCACCGCAAGATCGATTGCGCGTCTCGCAAAGCCGTGATCAGGATTCGGAACGAACATCCGGTGAAAGGCAGGGTCTAACGCATTCATGCAGCAGTTCCTCTTTGGGCGCCTGCTTTGAGCGCGCCTGTTTTGAGCGCGGCTGCCAGGGCAGCCACGACTGATTCGGCGGCGGCGGAAGTGATCTGGGGGTGCAGCGGAATTGTGAGCTCTCGCTCAGCGAAATCCTCTGTTCGGGGCAAACTCACGCCGGGAAAGCGCTCGCGGTAGAACGTCATTTGGTGCACCGGCGGGTAGTGGATGGTGGTCTGTATGCCCTGTGTCCGCAGCTCGTCGATGACATCCTGCCGGCTCACGTAGCGCGGCAGGACGATCGGCATGATATGGTAAGCCGACGTCCGGGGTTCGCTAAATGGAATGACAATGGCTGGGCAACGGTCCGCGATCAGGCGTCGGTACAAGACAGCTATGATACGCCTGATTTCGTTCCACTCTTGCAGGTTCTGCAACTGAACCAGCCCTATTGCCGCTCGCATCTCGTCCATTCGGTAGTTGAACCCGAGCATCGTGACATCATATTGCGGCGTACGACTGTTCAGCCGCTGATGCGTCCCCGTGGTCATTCCGTGCCCGCGGGCCAGGCGAACCCTGTCGAGCAGATCGGGGTCACGTGCAATCACGGCGCCCCCTTCGGCCGTTGTCATGTTCTTGTTGCCATAGAAGCTGAACGCGGCCGCGGCGCCGAAGGTCCCGACTTCCCTAAGCCCGGGCGCGTGCGCAGCGTCCTCGATGATATGCAGCCCGCGAAGCCGGGCGAACCGCTGCCATTGTTCCCGATCGGGGAGATACCCGGCGAAGTGAACGAGAATGACCGCTTTCGTGCGCGTCGTGCACCGCGCTTCGGCTTCCGCAACCGAGATCAACGGCACGTCGACGGACTCGATATCGACGAAGACCGGCGTCGCCCCTACATACAGCACCGCATTCGCCGTCGCCACGAACGTCAGCGAAGGAACCAGTACTTCGTCGCCAGGGCCGATGCCCAAAGCATGGAGGAGAAGATGGAGCGCTGCGGTGCAGGAACCAACCGCAACGCAATCTCGCGCGCCATGCATGCTGGCAAAGGCCTGTTCGAACTCTCGTACCCTGTCCCCCATCGTAAGCCAGCCGCTATCAATCACCTGCGACAGGGCTGCCTTCTCTGGCACGCCTAGGATCGGGGCGCTCACCAAGAGCATCTTGACCTCCTGAAAGCCTTGTTAGTGGCTAGACCTCTGCATCAGACTTTCATGCGGCTGCGGCGGCAGCCGCGACCTCGATTGAGGACGACTGATCTTCCCAGGCAATTGCCTGCGCATTCTGGAAGTCATCGACACGACCGATGTCGAGCCAAAGACCGTCATGCTTGTAAACATGCACGGTCGTGCCGCCCTGCATCATCTGCAGCATCAGGTCATCGAACCCAAATGGTATCCCGGACGGAATGAACCGCAGGACATCTGGGTTCATGCAGTAAATCCCCATGCTGACGAGATGGGAAAGCGTCGGCTTTTCCCGGAAGAGCTGGACGGTATTGTCGGTCTCGTCGATGACGCCGAAGTCCATCTTGATATGACGGCACGCCGTGGCGATCGTAACGGGATCCCTATGCAGGCGGTGCGCGGCTACAAACCGGCTCAGGCTTAGATCTGTGAGGACATCGCCGTTCAGAACGACAAATGTTTCGTTCAGTTCATCCCTAATCAGAGAGAGAGGTCCGACGGTGCCGAGTGGCTCCATTTCCTGGGTATATTTGATCTTCAAGTTCCATTGCGATCCGTCGCCGCAGACGCTACGGATCAAATGCCCTAGATACCCTGTCGTAATATACACCTCTTCAATGCCGTTGCGCCGCAGCCACTTTAAAAGCAACTCAAGAACAGGCCGGGCCCCTATCGGCATTAATGGTTTCGGCAGGACCGATGTAAACGGTCGAAGGCGCGTACCCATCCCACCACATTGAATCACCGCTTTCATTCGATCCTCCTGATCTGCAGTTGGCTTTGTTCGGGATCAGTGTTCCATTGTCCGGCCAGGGCATACCCTCAAATCCGGCCAAACCTCGGCGGCAATCCGAACATCATATGTGAAAAGGTATGTGACAGCCGGGGCGGCTGTCGTCGTGCATTCGAATGGTAGGGATTCAAAACGTTCAAGGTATTAGATGGCCACGAGATCAACAGCCGATAGAAGCGCGATTGGGCACTGATCATGACAGCGATAAAACGAAAGCAGTTGCTTTCAAAAAAGCTGCGATCCGCCCGGGCCGGGCCGGCCTACAGGTCCAGCGACAGCGGGTGGCGACATAACAGAAATGGTCCTGAACAGCTGGCTTTGGACCCACAAATGGGGAACCGGCATCGTTTTGCGGACAGGCACCGCACGCCAGGGTTAAAAATCTATGGATGAGCTTCGCAATTTAGTATTATATTAGACGTTCTGGATGTGCGTGGATGGGACGCTGCGGACATCACTGTGATGCGTTGACCAGTGGATGGCCGCCATTTTAGGACCACCACGGATTGTCGATCATAGGCGAATGGGAGGTTCCAGCGGGTTTTCTCGTCGGGAACCGAGTAACGCGTTGGGGTAGTTGCATGGCTCGGATCGTCATTGCCGACGATCACGGCTTATATCGGCGTGGTCTCCGGCTGGCACTCATGGCTGGAATTCCAAGCGCCGAAATATTCGAAGCTTCGTGTTTCGATGCCGCGGTCAATCTTCTAGAGGAGCAGGCGTCCATCGATCTTGCGATCCTCGATCTGAACATGCCTGGGCTGTTCCATCAGGAAGTGCTCAGCGACTTTATGGCTGCCTATCCTGACACTCGCTTTGCGATCGTTTCCGGGGATGATTCCCGCTCGGAGATACTGACCGCGCTTTCGATCGGACTTCACGGGTATATCGTCAAATCGCAGAGCGACGAAGAAGTCGTGCTGGCTGTAAACGAAATCCTCGCTGGCCGGATCTATGTGCCATCTCTCCTATCTCGAACGTCTGCCGACCAGAGATCGCATGCCCCCCCACCTCCGGTACAAAATGCCAGCCGCCGGCACGAGGGCTCGGGCGACGTCGCTAGGCTGACATCTAGACAGAAGGACGTCCTCAAGCTGATGGCAGAGGGGTACTCGAATAAGGAGATTGCCCGCAATCTGGACATTGCCGAGGCGACAACGAAAATCCATGCCGCGGCCGTGCTGCGTGAGCTTGGGGTTAGAAACCGTACCGAAGCAGCTGTGTTGCTCCAAAGCTGGCTGACGAGACAGGCGAGTTGACGTATGCCCCTCGAACCGGCCCGAGTTTGCTTGCAGGAAATCGCAGCAAAGGGCCCACACCATCCGTTAATTGGCCAATTCGGCTTCGACTTGGAGGGGCTCTATTGCAATCCAAATTCCTCAATTTCTTTGCGCGATACACGCAGCGAATATCGAAGGCCATCTTCGGTTATTTCCATATTCGGGGAATGACCGACAAGCGGCGTGCTGTCCACACCGATTATCAGTGACCCGAACCCGCGGCGTACGACTTTTGAACTCTTCCGTCGGCCCGATTCCACCCAATCGAACACGAGGTCGTCACCTTCGTCCTCGGATGCAAATCGCCACTTAACTTCGACCCTGCCATTCGGGTCACCCAGCGCACCATGTTTCACCGAGTTTGTCGTCAACTCGTGAAGGATCATCGCCAAGCCCTCGGCGGCGCCGCTTGGCACAGTGAGGGAAGGTCCACTGATCGTTATGTCGCGTGTCTCCTTGAAGGGCTGCAATTCCCGGTCCACGAGCTCATGGAGCATCCCTGACAGGTTGGCGTGACGAGAAAGGATGCGATGGGTCGCCTCCAGCGTTCGAATCCAATCGATCAACATCTCCTTGTATTTGGCAACGTCATTGTCGGGAATATCGATCATGTTGACCAGAGCTCTGATCACTGGAAACACATTGCTGAACCGATGGCGCTCTTCGCGCATTATGCGCTCGCGTCTCTTTACGGCGGCGCGAAGCAAAGTTGTTTGTCGACGTTCGGTCAGATCCGCCGCCACCCCGATGCGCATTTTGCGGTCGCCGTGCTCTTCCTGCCGTCCACGCAAAGCAATCCAGCGTGTGTGACCATCCACTTGCCGGACACGGATCTCGACGTCATAGTTCAATGCCGATGAAGGCTTTGCCGAGGCGGACAGCTTCGGCCAGTCGACGGGATGGATTACAGCCGAGAGTTCTTCCAAGCGGCGGACTGGGGCCGGAGGCAGACCAAGAATGTCCCAGAACTTGCTCGAGCCGGCGACTGTCCCATCGTCAATGTCTATTTGCCATGTTCCCAGGCGCCCGGCAGACACGGCGAGATCAAGCCATTCCTTCTGAGCCCGAAGGGCCTCGCGTGCCGCTTGTCGCTCGGAAATATCGTCAACCACCACGAATACGCTCTCATTTGGCGCCTCGTCCGGCCGCGACGAAGACAGGGCCAGGTGAGCCCAGAATGCCGTGCCATCCTTGCGCAAAACGCGGATATCCGTCGCAGACGCGGTCCCATTGCCCAAATCTTCCAAAAGTTTCCGCACAGTACCTCGATCGTCGGGGACAATGAGTTCCTGCAACTCGAGTTGGGCAAGTTCCTTGTGCGCGTAGCCGGTCATCTCCAAAAGCCGTCTGTTCGACTGCAGCAGTTCGCCATGGCGATTGGTATTAGCAAAGCCCAAGGCGGCAGCGTCGATGGCAGCGAGCCTCGCTTCTGCCACCCTGAGCGCACCGTGCAGATCTTGTCGCAGGCGGTGGAACACAGCTGCGATCAGGCTACCCGAACCCAGGAGGAAGACGGCCCCGGTCCAGTCTCCACCAGTGAGGTGACCGTCCAGCAGGTGTCGCATCCACAAGCCGGCGACCGCCATCAGAAGCGTTGCTGCGATGGCAACAAAACGGCCCTCAAGATACACGATGACAACGGTTATGGGGATAAACGCAACAAGCGGCAACGGCTGGCCGCCATATACCGTACTTATCGCCTCGAATGCTATCGATGCTGCAAACACCAACAGCGAAGCTAGATGAGCCAACGTAGTGCTCGACACATTCGATTTGAGCCAGCGCAGGTCCGCACCCATGCGCAAAGACTACAACTTTCGGTCTAGTCCGTCGAGACTAGGCCGAAGGGGTGGCACCTAATCCCAATGCCCGATTGCCATGACTTTGCCGGCGAATAAAATCATGTGTCAGGAGCGCTCTTCAGAAAGGTATATCCAAGAGACGCTGCGGAAAAACCATTCGCAGATTTCTCGCAGTATGTGGAAATTCAAGTTGAAGCAGCAACTTCAACCGATTTGATTTGCGTCAGTAGCAATGGGTTGGGTGGAAGCGATGACACTGATTGAAACGCGAAACGATACGCTCGCAGGCAGGCAATACATTGTATTGAACGATACCCGCCACGAACGGCCGATAAGCCTTGTGGACCGACCGGACGCAAGGGTCGGCGGATCTCGACGACGCAGCCTGGAATCCATCACCGGCATGCTTGATCGTATGGGTTGCGGCTATCTCGTCCTGGACCGAGACAAGAAAGTAATAGAATGGAACGCTGCCGCTCGGGACACCCTCGCACGCCAGGGCGAAGCAACTGATACAGCCGTCGAGCTTGCCGCCGGGTTGAGGCGGCTGGTCGCGAATGTTCCGGTCCACCTCCAGCCGGGCTCACTCTCATGGGTAGTGATCCACAGCAGAGGCGACAGGCCGGTGACCATGAACGAGACGGGCGTCGTTACACCGGACGGGACAACCGTCGTCGCATTGCTGGACCGGGATAACAAATCGGCGGCCAACCCTCGCACGTTGCAAAGGATGTTCGGTTTGACCAGCGCGGAAACGCAGTTGGCGCTACGCCTCGCCCATGGCGACGCGCCCCTGGAGATCGCCCGCAGTTGGCATCTCAGTCGCACGACTATCCGCTCTCAGCTTGCCTCACTGTTCGCCAAGACCGACACGAGGCGTCAGGCGGAACTAGTGGCTCTTTTGGGGCGCATTTCGGTTTTGCCATGAGAAATCGACTGCTGTCTGCATCCGCTTTGATTCAGACAGCGGCGGCCCGCATTGAGCGCGCTGTCGCGTAGATCACAAGGCCGGCGGCGCCATTTCCGATCGTTCAAGGCGCTGCCGAGATAGCGCAGAACGCGGAACCTGGAAACGGGAGTGACTTGCCATGGCCGAAGCAGATTCGAAGGTCAACAAGCTGGCGGATATCGTTCACGCGCTGCAGGATGGTGCTGCGTCGAACCTTACGCACACGGGGCCGATCATCGTCACGGGCGCCGCTGGGTTCATCGGATTTCATGTTGCGTCACGCCTTTTGCGGCTCGGCGCCGAGGTCATCGGCGTCGACAACTTCACGCCTTACTACGACCTGAAGCTGAAGGAGGCGCGATTTACACGGCTCTGCGCCGAGCCGAGGTTCACGCCGATGCGCTTCGACCTGGCGGACCGGTCGCTGGTGAAAGCGCTGTTCTGCGAATTCCAGCCATCGCTCTTCGTGCATCTGGCCGCCCAGGCCGGGGTGCGTCATTCGCTCGTCGACCCGCATGCCTATGTGGAGTCAAACATTGTCGCATTTCTCAACGTTCTGGAGGGCTGCCGACACGCCGGCGTCAGCCATCTCGTTTATGCCTCGTCGAGCTCCGTATATGGCGCCAATCGACGCATACCCTTCTCCGAACATCATGGTGCCAATCATCCGGTGAGCTTCTACGCCGCCACCAAGGCCGCCAACGAATGCATGGCGCATTCCTACAGCCATCTGTTCGGCTTGCCCGTAACCGGATTGCGCTTCTTCACCGTCTATGGTCCCTGGGGCAGGCCCGACATGGCAGTATACACGTTCACCCATGCCATCGCCGAGGGCCGAACGATCGAAATCGCCAATGCCGGGCGCGTATGGCGGGATTTCACCTATATCGACGACATCGTAGAGGGGGTTGTTCGCGTGCTCGCCAAACCACCGTGTCAGGATCCCGGTTGGGACGGTCGCGCTGCCGATCCTGCCACCAGTTCGGCGCCATATAGGCTCTACAATATCGGCAATGATCGGCCGGAAGAAATCAACCATCTGATCGCGCTCATCGAGACGGCCCTTGGTCGCCGCGCCGTTCGCGTCAACGTACCTTTACCGCCAGGTGACGTCCTGGAAACCCGCGCCGATGTCAGGGACCTGCGCCGCGCCGTTGGCTTCGCACCGGCGACAACACTGGAGGACGGCGTGCAACGTTTCGTGGAATGGTATCGGGAATTCCATGCACGCCCTGTCGGACAGGTGCGACCAGCTGGCCTTCCGGCAACGGCATAGTGAGCACAACGCCGCCGTTTCCCAGGTGTGGCAGGGTCGCGGCTCGCCTTCAATCTGTCTTGGGATACGCCGGCACTGGAAGGGACCCAAGCTGCCGTCCTGTGCCGTGCCCGACCCCCAAAAGGCGCCGCGCATAGCGGGTGAGCGGCTTCTCGAACAGACGGTGGGTGATAAATGCCACGCCCAGGGTTATCGCCAAGGCCGAACCGATGAAAGCCCACGGGCCGAGCACAAAGATCAAGCCTGTACGCCAGAAAATTATGCGCATGGCGCGGATCACGAATGGATGCATGAGGTAAAGAGCGTATGACGCATCGCCAACGCCAGCGGCCCACCTCGCCGCCAGGCTGTCATGCCTCAGTTTACCCGGCGGTGCCAAGGCAGCACTCCAAACTATTAGAGACGCCGGAATGCCATACACGACGGGGCGACCAAGGCCGGCCGAGATATCGGGAAACGCCGCCGCAAGCATCAGGGCACCCAGTCCCGTTGCGGCGACACAGGCCCTGATTGGGCCGGAAGGCCGCAGGCCCGAGGCGCAAATGACCCCGATCATCGCGCCGAAAGCAAATTCGAGGATGATCGGATTGGTCCAGAAACCCCAGGGCTCTGGCAAAGGAGCCGCAAGAGCGCCCGAGAGCACCATCCCAACCAGGATCGTGAGCAGGACCGTAACTGCCCACCGCATGGGCAGCACGATCGTCGCCGTGAACAACACGTAAAACAGCATCTCATAATTGAGCGTCCAACCCAACTCGTAGACCGGCTGAACGAGGCCGTCAGGGCGACTGGCCGGAACGAATAAATAGGATTCGACTACAAACCTGAAATCGACGTAGCTCTGGTTGAGAAAATTTGGGGCGGCCACCGCTACCGCAATGTAGAGCGAGGTGAGCGCCCAATATAGCGGGACAATTCGCGCGATCCGGCGGGAAATGAAGAGACGCGCGCCCCTGGGCTTTGCGAACAGCTGTCGCGACGTATGCACCATGATAAGGCCGGAAATCACGAAGAAAATATCGACTCCAGCGCTCCATGGTATCGGATTCCAGCTCTGAAAGGTGCGGCCGGCCTGTAATTCCAGGGTGGCCGCATCATGCTGGGCGTGTCGCAGCGCGACCGAACTAGCCGCGAGGGCGCGCAGGACCTGAACTTGGGTGAGGGTTTCGCGTTGGCTGCGCTCGACAGGCGTCGATCTCTCCGAGCGACGGCGCACTGCAGGCGCCGAGGCGCTCGCCATTCGGGCTTGTTCCATGAATGCTCCGCAGATTGTGAGCACACCCTGGGGCCCCTCCGAAACTGATGCATCCTTCAAATGACGGACACAGCCCGCGAAGTATCGGCTGCCCGCGCGGGTGTCCGGAACAGAGATACGCCGAAGCGTCTGTGCAGCCCTATGGCCTTTGTGCGATCCGGGCTTCGTGACTTCCTGCCCGAACGACGGCAATCACCGTAGCCAAAACAGTGCTCTCATTTGCTCGCCCTCAAGAACCAATGCCATTGACGGGCATCGACCGCGCTCGGCCTGATCGACAGCAAGGCAAAAACCAAGCCTGGCATGATTTTCAGTCGCTTGCGGATATAGACGGCCATGGCAATGCTCCAGATGCTCAGTGCAAGTGCGACACCCACCGCAGCGCCAAGCAGGCCGTACACCGCAACTCCGGCTGCACAGGCAATGATATTGGCCACAGCACCCGCTATCATCGTCGTTGCCGCAGCCCATTCATTTCCAGTCATGGTCAGGAGATTCTGTTGGGGCCCGCACAGCGCGACAAAGACATATCCCAAAATCAGAACCCGTGCGATCGGCGCTCCCGCGCTATAACCCTCACCGAAATAGCTCAAGAACGGCTCGACGATCACCATCATCGGGACGGCCACCAGGATGGCACCGCCAGCAGAAAGCAGGGTTGCGCGCGCGAACAGCTGTTGTAGGCCTCTGCGATCGCCTCTGACGTAGAGATCGGCTGCTGTTGGCGAAAACATGGTTGCCACGGCGATACGGGACAGGCCTACGAGCATCGCGACATTCAAGGCCAGCGCGAAAATACCCGCTTCAGCAATATGGCTTGTCCAGCCCAAAACCAGGACTCCTGCCCGACTGACGAAAACATCGAGCCCGGTGATGAGCATGAGCGGGGGGACGGCAAGCCACCATTCCCTCGAGGCGTAACTTGGCTTGGCGTGTCCCAGGTCGGGTGGTTCAAACCTCCTCGCGATGATGAACACCAGGGCCGCTGTGAAAGCGGAACTCACAAGCACCGCCAGCGTCACCGAGGGCGCATCCACTGTTCGAAATCCCGACAATGCCAGGAGGGCTACCAACACGAGCAGGAGCCCGTCTCGCATGATGCGCTCCGGCAACAACGCCGAGACAACGCCGCCGAAAGCACGCACAAGCGTGGCTCCGAGAGCATAGGCGGTAACCAAGGGCACAGCCATCATGCCGAGCACGATGCTTGTCTCAAGCCCTCTTTCCGTTGGATCTGAAAGGAACAGGACTGACGCAGCGCCGATCATCCCGAACAAGGTTGCCGCTATCAGCGATCTCTGCAGCGCAAATCTTATCACCCCGCGGGCCAGATCAAGCCTGCCACTGGCCCTATAGGCCGGGAGGAAACGCAACAATGATACATTAAAGCCAAGCGTTGCCAGATAGGCGAGCACTGACGTCCAAGCCTGAACGTAGGAATAGATGCCGTAGTTGTGAGGTCCGATAAGGCGTGCAATTGCCAACTGGGCAAGACTGGTCAAACCAGCGCCACCAATATAGATCAACAAGGCGAAGATGCTTGCCCAAGCGAGCCGCGATCCCATGTCCTTGTTGCGCGGCGGTGTGGTTGCTGAACCAGTTGTTACGTCTGCGCGATGAGATGGCAACTCAATTTGCTTTTCGCCGACCGCCCTATCGAAGCGCGACAATGCAGAAAGTATTTGTCTCTCAATCCGACAAATACTTTTAAAGGTCGATGGACCATCGGTGTATTCGACGGAGATGATTTCCCGGCCAGATGTTGTCAGGAGGTCATGCATCGCTTCAAAAACGGCGAACGAGCGCATGTTCACGTTCAAGTCGGCCTCGAAAATCCGTTCCGCCGGCGGCTCAAGCTCCATCCGCCTACGAAGGCGACTTTCCACGACCGCAGCTGGCACCAAGAGCCTGATGGTGAGATCGGCCGCCGGTGCGAGGCTGAGCGCCTTTTCCAGCGTTCTGGGGTTGGTGCTCCCATTGAACATCGCAAGCGAACCAATCGCTTGAACATATCCTTGATCGAAAATCGTAATTTCGGGCGATTGCTCCGCAGACTTCCAGCAACGCGAAAGGTGCAGGATGTATCGCCAGATTCGCGCGCGCCATATTCGGTTTTTTGGCGGTATCATCCTCACCATTGCAAAGGAATTGGAAATATCATCGGCTCGCCCTGCCGAAAAAAGCAATATTCTGGCTGTTGAAAATATCGCCGATACGATCCGTGATATGAACAGAAAGATTCCGAGATCATATTTGGCGGCCCTGGTGCTTGGCTTGTAGCTGAGGGCGACCTTGGCGTGATAGCCTTTCCCGCGCAGCTGCTGCGCAAGCGCATGTGCGAAGGTTGTTTTGCCGGATCCTGGAGGTCCGAAAAATTCAATGATCATCGTGTAGCTGGCTCGATTTAGGGACGCGATCGCTCCCTGGAGATTCTGTTGAAGATCGCAGACGCATCTTCAAACCCTCTCCAACAGAAGATCGGCGTTGTCTCCGAGCCTGGAGCCGGCTAGCCTCTTCAGGTTCACCCGGGTGAGCACACTCCCTACTGGAACGGTGGCGGATCCGCCGGCCCCTATTGCATCCAGAGCACCACGGGCAATGCTGCGCCTCGTCCTTGCCCAGCGAACGGCAAAAAGCACCGAATCGGCCCAGCGCTTAAGCAGCCTGGTTTCAGGCCCCCCGAGGCCCAGGGGACCGTTCATGATGACCACGTCGTAGGCCGAACGCAGCTCCTCGGTGAACTGGCATTTGTCGACGGTGGACAGAAGCGTCAGGAGATCATCGGAAGGTGCTGGAGCGGCCATGAGGTCGATACCGATTTCCGGCATCCTCGTGATTGCATCCTTCAGCACGCAACGTTCATTCACATAGTCGCCGAAGGAGTTCCGGGCCTTGTCGGTGCTGAATTCACCACGAAACCCGTTCGTGAGCCGTACATCCTTGCGATCGAGATCGAGGAAAAGCACTCTTCCTCCCAGCCGCGTTGCCGCCAGCGCCAGGCTCCATGCCAACTCGGTCTTCGCATCGTCCTGGATGCTGGACGTCACGAGAATGATATGCGGCGGCTGCCCCTTCCCCTGAGTTGGCGCCGCAGTGACGAGCAGCGAAGTCACGGCGCGGCTGAACGGCAAGTTCTGCTGGCTCAGAACCAGATGCCGTAGCTTTCTGGCGTTAAGTCCCGCAACCCTGGGAAGCAGTCCTACGCACGGGACCCCAAGCTCGGCCTCGGCTTCGGCTTCACTGCGCAAGGTTTGGTTGAAACCGTTGCGGACTAGGACAATGACCGCCCCCATGAGACCAAAGACGACCATGCCGGGGGGAATCAGGAAAATTGGCGACAATGTCATGGGGGTCGACGGCGGCCAGGCGGTCGAAAGGACCGCTACGCCTGGGGAAGGAGCGGCGATGCGACGTGTCAAGTCCTGCTGCCGGCTCAGGAGTTCGTTGTAATGCTGCGTCACGATGGCTACCCGAGGCTCAAGGGAACGCAGCCCCGAAAGTTGGCTCGCCGTGTCGGCCACGGCCGCGTCGAGCATCGCTTTGCGACTTTCAAGAGCCGTAGCCTGGGACCGGTAAACATTTGCCTCGGCAGCGATTCGGGCAACGCTTTGCTCCATTTCGCGGGCGATCGCGTTGCGCAGATCGCCGTCGGCGGCGGCACCCGACTGGCGTGTCACCAGGTCCGTCAACACGGGCGACCCGATTTCTTCAGCGATGGCCGTGACCGGGGCGCCCGCCTTGCGCAGGTCCTCAATACGGCGAAGGCGCGCTTCCGACGCGGAAAGACTGGCTTTCGATAGGAATATCTGCCGGCCGAGTTCCGCTGTCTCACTGGCTGCGTTGTTGGCCGCAGTCTGATCGACGGCGCCATGCGTGAGCCGGTATGTCTCCAGCCGATCTGTCGCTTCGACAAGATCCCTTTGTACTTGCGGAAGGCTGGCGACTATCGAATCCAGATGAACCTGATCCGATGCTCGGCTTTTTTGTACCAGATCTTGAATGTAGACTTGGGCGAACGTGTTCGCGACAAGTGCCGCACGCGCCGGACTTGGATCGGTGAACCCGATGGTGATGACGCGCGATCGCAGCTCTTGTCCGACCCTCATTCCCTTGCGTAGCGCCTTCAGCTCGGGCGCGTCCGCTGCGTCCGGATTTTCCGCCACTGTCTTATCCTGTCTCCAGGCCCTGTTCAGGAGGTCGATGAGGAACGAGCCAGCCGCGGGCGGGACGGCATTGACGACGCTCTTTCCGTTACCGTCGACTGGTTGGGCTTTGCGCAGTGCTGCCATGACCCGACGCAGGTGGCCTTGCGAGGAGAGCATCGTCAGATGATCATCGATGTTCGATTCCAGCGAGTCCTGGGCGGATGCCACGCCACCCGAAGCACTGCTGCTCGGGGCGTCGATAATGACCTGCGTCGTTGCCTCGAACAGCACCGGGCGGGTGAAGCCTGCCAGTCCGGCCAGGATGCCGCCCAGAAGGGCCATGGCAAGCAAGAACCATTTTCGCGTCGTCAGGATGATGACGAGCTGGTGGAAGGGTGACGATTGCGTTGGCTCGCGTGGCGGCCGCATCAAGCGCAGATTGGTTTCAAGTGTCCCAGCTTCCATCTGCTTGGCGCGCGGACGCCGGGCGCGGTTGGCTATGGAACCTTCCATCTCAATCCCCTGTCAGTTCGATATGGTAAGAAGGGTGCGTGGCGACCGTCGATGGCCGCATGGCTTCGTTGCGCCACGCCTGAAACATGAGCACCGGCCACAGGTCGCGGAAATTATCTTGGCTTCCATGCAGATGATTGCGCCAGCATGCGTCGACCTTCTCACGGTCGATGACCCCGTCCCCGGAGCGGCCGATCGTGGCAATGATATCGGTTGCCCAGCCGCGCAAGGGCCCTTTCAACCAAGTCCCGACCGGAACGTCGAAACCTTGCTTGGGCCGGTCGACCAGTCGGCGTGGTACATAACGATCAAGCAGTCGGCGAAGCAACCATTTGCCCTTCCCGTTTCGGACTTTGGCACGGGCTGGCAAGCGCCAGGCGAATTCAACGACGCGATGGTCCAGGATCGGGCATCGCCCCTCGAGGCTGTTGGCCATGGTGGCTCGATCGAGCTTCACCAAAATGTCGCCCGGTAGGTAGCCTGTCATGTCGGCGAATAGGAGACGCGAGAGCAGGCCGTCGAGCTTTGTCGTGTCGGTAGGTGCTGTCGACGGCTTGCGATGAACAAGGTCGTTGGCTGAAGATTTGGTCAGTTGCAGAAGGAGTTCGTCCTCATCTCGCGCCGCGAGCAGGCGGGCAAGGCGAGCCAGGCGGTCACCGCGCAAGCCATGCCGCATATTCGATGAAAGCGGCAGATTGCCGAAGATATCTTTCTGAGAGGCTTGGGCCAGCAACCCAGCCCCCGATGCCAACAGCCGGCGAAATGACAATGGCAGCTCATGCTGCTTTGTGAGGCGGGCTGCCAGGAAGTGTCGAGAATAGCCTGCGAAGCACTCGTCGCCACCATCGCCTGAAAGCGCCACGGTTACATGTTGCCGCGCGAGCCGCGACACCAGCAGCGTCGGTATCTGCGATTCATCGGCAAACGGCTCGTCCCAAATCCGGGGCAGCTCCGGAATGACCTCAAGCGCGGCGGCCGGCGAGAGATGAAGTTCCGTATGATCGGTGCCCAGATGCCGAGCCACCGCGGCCGCATGGGGAGCTTCATCAAACCCACCTTCGCCGAACGCTATGGTGAACGTACGAACGGGGTTTCGGGACTGTGCCTGCATCAGCGCGACGACAGTCGAGCTGTCGATTCCGCCCGACAGAAAGGCGCCCAGCGGCACATCTGCAATCATTCGTTCCTTGACGGCCAGGCGGAGCAGGCTGTCGAGCTCGGTTGCGAGGTCCTCGTCGCTGGCAGCTATCGGATCGCGCTGTCCCTTGCAGGCGACATCGGCCAGCGACCACCAAGGGTGAATGCGATGCGCAAGCGAACCGGTGCCTCGGGCGTTGGCGAATTGGGCCGCAGTGACCGACAGGACTGATCCAGGTGGCAGCTTGAACACGCCCTGCCAAATGCAACGGTCATCCGGCACCCAGCCTTTGGAAACCATTGTCGTCGCCGCATCGACATCGAGTTCCGGGGTGAAGCCTGGGAAGCAAGTGATCGCCTTCAACTCCGAGGCGAAGACGAGCGCATCACGTGTCAAGGCGACATAGAGTGGCTTCTTCCCCATTCGGTCGCGGGCAAGCTGAAGCGTTCGGTTCTTCAGGTCCCACAGCCCAAAAGCAAACATGCCAGCGAAGCGCGCGAGGGCTGAATCAAGGCCCCAGCTTTCGATTGCGCACAGCATGACCTCCGTGTCGCTGGCGCCGCGGAAATGATGGCCCGCCCCTTCCAGTTCACGGCGCAGATCGCGAAAATTGTATATCTCGCCATTGAAGGTGATGACATACCGACCGCTCGCGGAGAGCATTGGCTGGCGACCCGCTTCGGACAGGTCGACGATGGCCAGTCGCCGGTGGCCGAAGGCTACTCCCCCTTCACGGCTCACCCAGAAGGCCTCACCGTCAGGTCCGCGATGACGAAGCGCCGTCGCCATCGGTCCGATGGCCCTGAGCGCACTTGCGTTGGCTGCATCGGGCGCCAACAAAATTCCGGCGATCCCACACATTCTAGCATCTCCTCTGGCGAACAATCGCGGGGATCGCTTCCGGCGTCCCAGCGGCAAGGCAGAGGGTCAGACAGAACCACACGATCGGATGGCGGATGACCAAATGCGGAGCACTGAAAACGGCGATCGATGCCACGAGCGCCACCAGAGCGTCCAGCTTCGCCCGCCAGGCGGACAACGCAGCCGAGCCGAAGATCCACATCAGGGCTAGAACCGAAATCAGGCCGCCCTGAGTGTAGAGATCCAGGATGGTGCTGTGCGCCTCGAAGGGCCGCGGCAAAAACTGTTGATTGACCACGGGCGGACTATCTAGGTGCGGGCCCGGACCCAGTCCAAGCGATCCCGATCGTGCCCCCTTCTCCAAGGCTGCATTCCAGAGGTAGAGGCGAAGCGCCGCGGTTTGGGCAGTCGCTTCCCCGCCCTTGTCTTTGGTCAGGCTCTTGGCGAAGTCTTCGGCGCTGGAGGCCTCGCTGAGGGCATAGGGCGCTATAGACAGGGCCAGCGGCAGGAAGCCAACGGCCATCAGGACGGCAAGCTGCCTTGAAAGGCTCGCCTTATTGCCGTCGCTCGTCAGCCAGGCCCGGACCCGCAGCCCGAGAAGGATCAGACAAGCCAGGACCGTGGTATAAAGGTAGGTATCGCTTTTTGTCAGCCTTCCGACGTAAACGGTGAATATGAGGCTGCATAGGGCAAGGCATCTTCCCCATTTATTGCTGGTGGTTGTGGCAAGATGCAAGGCCAGTGGACCGAGTAGGGCGCAGTAGAGCGCAAGCTGGTTCGGATTGTCGGACCATCCGCAGAAGCGGTCCCAGTACCAGGGCTCGACCCCAGCCTGATGGAGCCAGCCGAAGCCAAGCCCTACCTGGATGATGAAGCCCGCATTCGCGATAGCAACCATCCACCAGGCGATACGACGCAAACGGAAAGACGCGTTGGGCTCCGCAGCGGCCAGACAGGTGACGCACGCCAACAGCACATAGGCCAGCGTGTCGTGCAACAACGGATCCAGGAACAACGTGGTTGTCAGAAAACCGATGATGTAACCCACGCCCATGGCAAGCGCCAGGATCAGCCAGAAAAGCCCAAGCTTGGCCAGGGCCGGCGTAACCTCCAGTTGGCCGCCAGCAAGGATTCGCGTCATCGACAGCATTATCCAGAGCGTGAGGCATAGTTCGCTGTAGCCGAAGGGCAGCCCTGGGATGCTGAGTTGCGCCGCGTAGGACATCGCGACGCCGAAGGCCAGAAGCGCATCACGCATCATTGCCGCGCCTCGCCCAGTCGATGGGGGCTCGGCACCGCCTCTTCCCTCGGATTCGCCTGCGCAGCTTGAACAAGCCTGCTGCGATATCTGCCACCCAGGATTGTCTTGTACAGGTCGCAATACTGGTCGATGACCCACGACAACGAGAACCGCTCCCGCACGAATCCGACGGAACGGCTCCCCATGGTCTTGCCACGGGCGGGGTCGGAAAGAATATCGACTATCCGGGAGGCCAAGCCATCCGCATCGCGCGGCGCCACGAGATAGCCGTTCCAGCCATCCTCAACCACATCGTTGCAGCCCGGCATGTTGGAGGCGACGATCGGTAATCCGGACAATCCCGCCTCCAGCAGGACACGCGGAATTCCCTCGCGATATTGCGTCGGAAACGCAAACAGATCCGCCATCCCAAGGAGGGCTGGAATGTCGCGCCTTGGCCCCAATGCGACAACGTGGGGAACATGGCGCTCGATATCGGCTCTGCTGACGGCAAACGGACCTTCGGAGTCTTGCGGGCCGACAAGTACGAAACGCGCGTTGGGCCTCTCGCGGATAACGCGAGGAACCGCCTCGATGAGGGTTGGAATCCCCTTCTGCCGCGTGAGCCGGCCGACAAATATTATGACCTGGGCCGATTGAAGGCCAAGTTCCTCGCGCATCGTGGCAGCCGAAGGACCACGATACCTTGCCATCGAGAATGCATCGGGGTCGATGCCAGAACTCCGGATCAGTCGCCCTTTGCCGCGAGTCACCAGCCGGTAGCGCTCGAAGAAGGCCTGATCATCACTATTCTGGAAGACGGTCATGGCTGTCCAACGAGACGCCACCCCCTGAAGGCCGCAAAAGAAAGGACGCAATGCCAGGGCACGCGGCTCCCGCGACGAGAATGTCCAACCAAGCCCGTTGATGGTGCGAACGACGGGAACGTGCCCGCGCACCGCCAGTGGAGTTAGGATATTGGGCTTGGTGTCGAAACTTTGAATGATGTCCGGACGCAGTTCGGACATCAGTTCACGGATCGCGCTGACAGCACCCCATTCTGCACCGCCGCTGCCAAAGCGGTCGAACCCAAATCGGCGATGGGCAATGCCATGGGGTGAGAAGGCGGCTCCGAGATCACTCGAAACGGCAGTGACTTGAAAACCCCTTTCGCGAAGCGCCAAAAGAAACGGGATTCTTAGTCTATGATCCTCGCCTCCAACGCAAACCAGATGCGGACTCATCCTGTCGCTCCTGGATGCGATACCAATCGCATAAAACAGCTGACCCTATCCGCGGTTTCCATGGCCGGTTTCATCGCCCCTGAACACACAACAGCCAGTCCCACGCTAGGAGCAGGCTTTCGTGCTGTCCTCGTCTGTTTGCATGAAGCAAGCTGATCAACGATGCGGCAATGCAGCCACAATCGCTGTCACCTCGGTCAGTGAGTTGGATTCATCCGGTCTGACGGTGCAAGGACGGCACCTTCGCGTACGACACGGCGGGCCGGATATAAAAAAGGGCTGTGTTCGAAAGGTCCGCGCGCCGCGTTCAAAGCAACTTCCGCCCGCCTTCTCACGCCGGATCAACATCGCACCCCAGATGGTGTGATGACTCGCACCGCCAGTTCTCCCGACCGCTTCGTCTGGAACAGGCTTTCACCCGGTCTCTGGATATGGTCGGACCACCAGCCGCCTCTTCCCACGGATGGGCGACCGCGTTGCCATGCTCGCCGTCATTCGGACCGGCACGCCCGCCTTTCCGTTGAACCCGGTGGGATCCAGTTCAGTGCCTCTCCGCAATTGCCAGCGGCGCGCGTCTCGCATGACCTTTTGGAGTACTGCCTTGCTCATTTTGGCGCCGAGGCTTTTCACGAGGAGCATTGAGCGGCTGCAATGGGAGGGCTTCGCCAGGACGCTATTCCTTTGCGGTCTGAGCTCGAAGAAATCCTGCGGAAGCGCGCATTTGGCGGTGGCTCAACCGAACGTTCATTGGCCGATTGCCGCCACTGCAAACGCACAAGGCGCTCCGGCAGACTTCGCTGCAATGCTTTCGTTGCAGGCTTGAGCACCCATACTTGGATCATCTACATACCTCTGAGGCAAGCGTAGCATCGAGGCTGTTGTGTTTTTCGGACGCTGATCAAAGATTCTATCAAGGGGCGCCGGTATTTGATTTGTCGCTAATGGATCCTTTCCCTAGGCAGGTGTGGGGCGCCTACCGAATCGGACGAAGGGTATGTCAATGACAACACTCCATTACGCCTCGGGCGGGTCGGCCTCCGAGGTCGCGAAAGCCGGATTCAATCTTGTTGATGTATCTTCCTTGGACCAGCTCAACGCCTTGCCGGCCGGCCAGAAAGGCCTAGTGTGGCTCAATGAAGCCGATGGTGCAACCTCCTCCTTTATCCAGAAGGTCACGCCCTTCATCGGCAATCCGAAAGTGTTTGGCTTCTTCCTCGTCGATGAGCCGGACCCGACCGGCAAATGGGGAACTTATGCCACCGCCGCTGATCTGAAGGCGGAGTCGGACTGGATCCACAGCCACCTGCCCGGCGCCAAGACCTTCATAACCATGATGAACATGGGGTCTTCCGCTAACCCCGACTTTTCAAACACATTCAATCCTGCCAACACGCATATCGACTATTACGGCTTGGATCCCTACCCGGTACGGACCGGAACAAGCACGATTGACTACAACATGATCGACAGGACTGTGGCGGCGGCCGTCGCCTCGGGCATCCCGCTCAGTCAGGTCGTTCCCGTGTATCAGACCTTCGGCGGCGGCGACTGGACGACCGACACGGGCGGTCGCTATGTCCTGCCCAGCGTTGCTCAGGAAAAGACTATGTTGGACCACTGGGCCAAGGTAGCGCCTTCGCCCGCCTTCGACTATGCCTATGCTTGGGGTTCTCAACAGGGCGACACGGCGCTTGAGAGCTCGCCGACGCTGCAGGCTCTGTTCCTTCAACACAACCAGAGCACCGCAAGCGGTCCTTCGGCCAGCGAACCGACGCCGCCGCCTACCAGCACAGTGCCTCCGCCCACAAGTGTCCCTCCGACCAGCACCGGCGATCACATTTTCTACGGCACGGGTAGCGCGGATGTGCTTCGCGGCACCGCTGGCGCGGACACGATGATGGGCCGCGGCTACAACGACACCTACTATGTCAACAACGCCGGCGACAAGGTGGTGGAACTGCGGCACAGCGGCAACGATAGCGTGCTGGCATCGGTCAGCTACGCGCTGTCGGCCGGTTCGCAGGTCGAGCATCTTGCGACCACCAGCAAATTGGGAACTGCCGCCATCAAGCTCACGGGAAACGAATTCGCCCAAACCATTGATGGCAATTCCGGGAGCAACACTATCAACGGCGGTGGCGGGAGAGACGTTCTGACGGGACATGGCGGCAACGACGTCTTTGTCTTCGATTCGGCTCTCAAGGGCGGCAATATCGACAAGGTCACCGATTTCAAAGTGGGCCACGACAAGATCCAACTCGACCACACTGTGTTTGCCGGCCTGCATACCGGCGCCCTCCCCTCTTCGGCGTTCTACGCCGGCAGGGCCGCGCACGACAGCGGCGATCACATCGTCTATAACAGCACGACCGGCGCGCTTTCCTTTGACAGCGACGGCTCGGGCGGCGCACATCAGATCCAATTTGCCACTCTATCGCCACACTTGGCTCTGACGGCGTCCTCGTTCATCGTGACGTGACCGCGGGAACGTCAGCCTGAGTAAGATGGTCTGACGTTCTTGAATATGGCTGACGGAACCAACAAGCCCCGCCGAGCTTGTAGTTGGTATGAGCGCGCGCGGCATCGAATTCCTGCAGAAATGGATAGAGGATAAGATCCCGCTCTACACCAAGGCCGATCCGGCTCTTGCGGCGAAACTTGCGGACCAAGCAACGGCGGATGCCATCAGAGCGGGAATCCGCCCCGAGGAAATCTCTGAGGAAGTCGGAAGCATGTTGACGACCATGCTCGAAGTGCTCGATCAGCACGATTCGACATGATTGCGCGCTTGGCGGCAGATGCTGCCCGGCTTGGCGCGAAATGCATAAAATGTGTCATGGATCATAGGTTATGGGCCAGCCTAGACAGCATGACCAACATGCTCGCCCAGAACGCGCGCGACGACCCCGTCCACGTCGTGAGGTTCAGCACCATTGACCTGTATCAACGGCCATCGGTCCTGGCGCAGGCACTCGCCGACCTCTCTTGAGATTTCGGCCTGCCTTAATCCTTTGTCCACGCCAAGTTCGAACAGCATAACCTCGAGGAGCGGTTGCTGCGCATGCCTATCCACAAGACGGCGGCGTAGCGTTTCCTGCGGCGCGTCGAGTTGCACAACGAGATCCGGCCGCGGCAGGAACGCCAGGCACTTGCGGACCGCCTCCAGGCTTGGAGTTCTAGCCAGCACACCCAGCGCACACAAAGCCTGAATCATGCCCTCTTCGAAGATGAAGCAACCGGGCGACTCCCGCGCTTGGCGCCAGGACTGGCACAGTTGGGCGATGTCGACCTTCATTCGCCATGACCACACGCGGCTTCGAAGAGGGATTGATGCCAGAAGCCGGGCCGCGACACTGTCCTTCGGCAAGGTCGACAGCAAGATAGGACCGGATGTGGCAATCTTCTTGCCAATTCGCCCTATGCCGTGGCGGATTTCCGGAGCGTCATCCTGAACCGATCCAGGTTCAATCAGGCGATACCCATTTACTGTCTTCACATTGATGCCGTGTCTCGCCAGCCCTTGGCAGAGGCCGCGAAGCAGCGTGGTTTTACCCGCGCCAGGCGGCCCAAACAACTCGATGATCATATGCTCTCGTCTCCGAACGAGCAGTCATTCCCCTACCGATCAAGCTTAGCCGGATTTCAGATCACACCAACGTTCATTTGAATGATTGTTCCAGTCAGTGAATCTGGGCACCGAGCCCGGATTCTAGCGGAGATGCCGATCGCATCCGTTCGCCTGGGCAAGCCGTCTTGCGCTCCACGGAGCTTGCAAGGAAAAACGACCGGTGCTGGACACAAATGGCAAAACATCTGAAGGACGCTCGGGAAGCGCTGGCTAGGCAAGATCGAGGCATCATCCGAATGATTGATGAAAAGATCTCCGCGGCGAGCGATGTTCGACCGTCAGCTTGGCGGGGCCCTGAATGTCCTCAGTGTGTTTGCATTCGGAAGTGGCAAATCAAAACCTACAGGTGGATCTGCGACCCACCCGAAGGTGGTCAGTCGTTCCCGAATATGATCTTGACCAAGGGGGGCCAGTCTGGCGCCGTTACCGACAGATGGGTGCCAAATTTGCGGACATTCCAATCTTCGATCACCTTGGAGATGTCGCCAGGCGGTATCCTGACAAGCTCGCAATCAGCGACGGCGCCAACCGCCTGACTTTTTCTGAGCTTTTCCGGGCGGTCGAGACGCTGGCAACTCATATCGGTGCCGTCGTCCCCGAAGGGCAGGCCATCGGCATCCTGCAAGCAAACTCCGCTTGGTATCCTGTGGCGATGTTGGCGACCATGACGGCGGGACGGCCTTCGGTTCCGCTCAACATAAGAGATCCCGCCTCTCGCATTTTCGATATAGTCAGTGCCGCGCGGCTCGGCGCGATTATAGGCGCCGAAAATGTTCGCTCGGTCGAATTGGCCCAGGAGATCGTCTGGATCGATATTGCCGCCGCCGTGGCGCCCAACGATCAACACCCGGAACAGCAGCATAAGCACCCTATCGTTTCGGTCGATGCGCCTGCATTGGTGCTTTACACTTCAGGTAGCACCGGGCGCCCCAAGGGAATTGTCAACAGCCAACGAAGCCTGCTATGGCGGGTCCGGCAATATGTCGATGCGTGCCATATCAGCGCGGATGACGTTTTCCTGCCGCTGACCGGGCCAGCCACGATCGCCGGTTGCCGGGAGATCTTTGCGGCGCTGCTGACGGGCGCCACTTTGCATCTTCTCGAGGTGGAGGCTGTCGGCCTGCGCGCTACGCGCGCTCGATTGCAGTCCGAAGGTGTGACGATCGCCTATCTTGTGCCGGCACTGCTTCGAGCCCTCCTGGCTGAGGCGCCCGCCGACGCTTCCTGGCCGCTCAGAGTGGCCCGGATCGGTGGGGAGAAAGTGTCATGGACGGACATCGCTTTGCTGCGCAAAGCCGTTTCGGACCAGTGCCTGATCCAGATCGGCTACTCATCGACTGAAACCATCGGTTCGCAATGGTTCTTGCCGCCTGACTGGCCCGAGCAAGACGCGTCGGTTCCCGTCGGCAGGCTGCTCCCTGGTATGGCATTCGCTATCGTCGACGAAGCGGAGCGCAATGTAGGGCCAGGCGAAAGTGGAGAGCTTCTGATCAAAAGCCGCTATGTCCTGCTTGGTCATTGGGAGAACGGTGTGGTCGTTCCCGCGCAGCCGGACCCCGACGATCCCGAGGCTCGGCTTTTTTCGACCGGGGACCTCGTTCGGCTCGACGATGATGGCATCTTGAGGATCGTCGGCCGCAAAGGGCGCCAGATCAAGATCAATGGTCGACGCATCGAGCCCGCCGAACTCGAACGGGTCTTGCGTTGCGCGCCTTCGGTGGCGGATGCCGTAGTGATGGTAACGGCCGCGCAGGAACTCATCGCCTTCGTGGTTCCCCAGCGCTTCGCAGGCGGCGCTTTTGCGGACGACCTTCGCCAGCTCCTCAGGATGACCTTGCCGGCACCATTGCGTCCCTTGCGATTGCACACCGTTGACGCAATCCCACGCCTGTCGGGAGGTAAGGTCGATTTGGCAACACTGGCCGAGATAGATCGTTCGCACGGAAGGAGGGCGCAAGCCGCCCGGTCGTCCACTCTCGATGCTCCGCCAGCCGGAGGAGCAAAGGACACGCGTCAAATAGTGCAGCACGCGTGGACGCAGGTTCTCAACACAGGCACTGCCGCAGGAAACTGGGATGATGCTGGAGGAGATTCGCTGCAACTGCTGCACTGCGTGATGGCGATCGAAAACGCCATCGGGCAAGAGCTAGGCCTCGAGGCATTCACCGTCGGCATGAGCTTGGACGAGATGGTTGAGGCGGTCGTCTCTGCACGGTCGGGCGAAGGGCGCGAAAAGAAGCACCACCCCCCGGTTCTTTTCCTGTTTCCAGGGTCCGTTGGCTATGGTCCGAGCCTGGCTGCGTTCGCAGCCGCCATGGGAAAAGTCGCCCGTGTAAACCCGATCCGATATCCGAGCCTTGCGGCGATACTGGACGGACACAACACCCTCAGCGCCATGGCTGGCGCCGCACTCGAGCAGATAAGCCGCATCCAACCTGCGGGCCCCGTGCGACTTCTCGGCCATTCTCTGGGTGGCGCGGTTGCATTCGAGGTTGCCGCACGGCTCATGAAGGCCGGGCGAACGGTGCGGTTCCTGGGCATCCTCGACACGAGCCTTCTGGACGAGCCGAGCAACCATTGGGAGACAGTTACCCGTACGTTCTATCGTATTCGCACCAATCGCATATCCGCGCACCGGATGGCTTGCAGAGCCCTTGCGAAGATCACCGTCGCGGTGGGCGGCGAAGCGCGTCTGGCCAGGATACTGGACAGATTTGCCAATGGAGAGTTCAACCCGACGATCTTCAGGACCAAACTGGAACTGCAGGAGGTTTTAAGGGCGAAGTCATTCTTCCAGTGGCTTGAGGCACCGAAACCGGCTCTGCCCCTCTCCGGTACCTTGTTCCGATGTCGCAGGGTGGGAATGCCGCGGGCCTTGGGCTGGGACAGCGTCTTGGCACACCTGGACGTCATTTCGATCAAGGGCAGCCACATCGACCTTGTCGTCGAACCAAACCTTGCCACCAACCGTCCGCTTATCGAGATGGCCATCGTGCAGACCTATTCCCCCGCCGAATCTCGCAAAAGGGAGGACTTGTCATCGACATAATTCCGGAATTCAGCAAGGACATGCTGACGCTCGATGCCCGCGCGGAGGTCGATCGCATCGTTGACACCTTGCGCACTCAGGTTCTCGGCACCCTGCATCGTCGCGGCGTGGTTGTCGGTCTTTCCGGCGGTATCGACAGCTCCGTCGTCGCGACCTTGTGCATGCGCGCGTTCGGGAAAGACAAGGTCCTGGGACTGTTCATGCCGGAGCGGGATTCTTCCGGCGACTCCCTGAGACTTGGCCGCCGCGTCGCGGCACAGCTTGGCATTGAAAGCGTCCTTGAGGACATAGCACCGGCACTGGAGGCCATCGGCGCCTACCGCCGGCAGATCGATGCGATCCAGACCGTCGTTCCCGACTATGGGGAAGGGTGGAAATGCAAGCTGGTGATCGCGTCGGTTCTGGAGAGCAGCGGGCTCAATATAACCCGCCTCACGGTCCAGGATCCGCAGGGTAAAGTAGATACCGTGCGTCTGCCGCCAGCTGCCTATCTGCAGATCGTTGCTGCGACAAACTACAAGCAGCGCCTGCGCAAAATGACGGAATACTATCACGCCGATCGCCTCAAATACGCGGTTGTCGGCACTCCAAATCGCCTCGAGTACGACCAGGGCTTTTTTGTCAAGCAGGGCGACGGAGCCGCCGACGTGATGCCGATCGTTCACCTTTACAAAACCCAGGTTTATCAACTCGCGGAATATCTCGAGGTGGATGATGAAATCCGGCGGCGGCCACCGACCACCGACACTTTTTCCATGGCCCAAAGCCAGGAAGAATTCTATTTCGCGCTGCCCTATCACCTGATGGATCTATGCCTCTACGGCCTGAACCACGGGGTCGCCAGCAATGAGCTCGCGGCGGTTGCTGGCCTCACCGAGCCCCAGCTTCAGAAAGTGTTCAAGGACATCGAAGCGAAACGAAGGGCGGCCCACTATCTCCACGCGCGGCCTTTGCTGTCCGCCGAAGGCGGAGATTGACCGAGCATGTGCGGCATCGCTGGAATCGTGGCGCTGAATGCCACAGCGGCTTCTCCTTCGCGGCAGGCGCTGATGCAGATGATGGGCGCGCTGGCGCATCGCGGTCCCGACGGGCGCGGTCTCTACCGGGACAGACGCGCGGGGCTGGCGCATGTGCGCCTGTCCATCGTCGATCTCTCCAGTGGCCAGCAGCCGATGGCCGATACAGGCGATACGACGTGGATCGTGTTCAACGGCGAGATCTTCAACTACGTCGAATTGCGTGAAAAACTCACGGCGCTCGGCCACCGCTTCCGAACCCGCAGCGACACGGAGGTCGCGCTGCACGCCTATCGTGAGTGGGGAGAAACGGCCTTCGAGCGGATGAACGGCCAATGGGCAATTGCGATCTGGGATTCAGTGGCCAATCGTCTCGTATTGTCGCGCGACCGCTTCGGCATTTGCCCGCTGTATTTCAGCGAGCATGCGCACCGGCTTTATTTCGCCAGCGAAGTGAAAGCCATTTTCGCAGCCGATCGAACCATACCTCGCGCCTTTGATCCCGCCGGCATCGATCAGACGTTCACGCTCTGGACGGTCGTTCCGCCGCAAGGAGTTTTCCACGGAATCAACGAACTCGAGCCGGGTCGTGTCCGCATCTATCAGGATGGCACCGTTCGTGAGCGGATTTTTTGGCAGCCTTCCTATCCCGACAATTTCGGATCGCAGCAGGGCGAGTTCCCCGGGTCCTCCAACGACGCGGTGGACCGCGTGTCTAGCGCTCTTGAGGCCGCGACGGCGCTCAGAATGGTGCGCGCCGACGTGCCTGTCGGGTGCTACCTCTCCGGAGGGCTGGACAGTTCGCTTGTGGCTGCGCTCGCAAGGCGCTTCGCGGGCGAGCGCTTCCAAACCTTCTCCTTACGTTTTGCCGACGCCGAATATGACGAGACCCGCTTCCAGCGAATGGTTGCCAAGACGATCGGCAGTGAGCACCATGAAGTGGTCGTTTCGCGCAGAGATATAGCCGGAATCTTTCCGGAGGTAATCCAACACACCGAACGCCCGATCCTGAGGACTGCCCCGGCGCCACTCTTCCTGCTCTCGCACCTGGTGCGCGAGCGTGGCATCAAGGTCGTGCTGACCGGCGAAGGCGCTGACGAAATGTTCGCCGGCTACGACCTGTTCCGCGAAGGCAAGGTCCGCCGCTTCTGGGGGCGCCACCCGACTTCGGCACGACGCTCTCGGCTCCTGGAACGCCTTTACCCCTATCTCACCCGCTCGCCGGTGCAACAGCAGGCGATGGCGCGTCAGTTCTTCGGGCGAAATATTCACGCTTACGACGCGCCGGGCTTTGCTCATGAAACACGCTGGCGAACCACCAGTGCCATCAAGCGCTTGTTTACGGCCGATATGCGGGCTCGAACGCAGGGCCGCGACGCCGTGTCCGAGTTGCTCGCCCGTCTGCCCGCGCAGTTTGCCCGTTGGAGCCCTCTTGCGCAGGACCAGTATCTCGAGGTGCAAACACTGATGTCGGGCTATCTGCTCTCCTCGCAAGGCGACAGGATGCTGATGGCTCACTCCGTCGAGGGGCGCTTCCCGTTCCTGGACGATGAACTTGTGAGGCTCGCGAATTCGCTGCCACCCTCCTTCAAACTCCGCGGCCTCGACGAGAAGCACGTGCTGAAGCGCATGGCGGCACCCATCCTGCCCTCCGAGATCATAGCCCGCAAAAAGCAGCCCTTCCGTGCGCCCAACGCGCTTTGCTTCGTCGGCGCAGACGCTCCGGATTACGCACGCGAGGCGGTTTCGCAGGCGGCCCTGCGCGAGGCGAATGTCTTCGATCCAAAGGCGGTCACGCACCTGCTTGCCAAATGCCAGGCCAGAACTGGCGATGGCGACCTGTCCAATGCCGACAACATGGCGCTGGTCGGCGTGTTGTCGACCCAACTTCTTCATCAGCAGTTCGTCGCGGGTTGTCCCAGTGCAACGCTCGAATGCACACTCAGCGTCGACGTCGACTGCGAACATCGGGAAGAGCGCCTGCATGTTGCATGATGCCGTACCATTGCTGCATGACTACCTCGCCCATTCAGCCGTCCGACACGGAAGTAAGGTGGCGCTGGTGTGCAACAGGCAGCGTGTCACCTACCTCGAACTCGAAACGCGAGCCAATGCGATCGCCCGGGACCTTGCCGCATCCGGCGTCGTTCGCGGTGATCGCGTGATGATCTTCGCCGACAACACCGTCGAGACGGTGGTTAGCTTCTGGGCGGTGCTAAAGGCGAATGCGGTGGTGTGCATCGTCAACCCGCTCACCAAGAGCGACAAGCTCGATTATCTGCTCAACGACTGCCGGCCGACGGCGCTCATCACGGACGGCCATCTGCACGCGATCTTCCGCGAGCCGGCGCGCGGCTGCCCGTCACTTCTGCGAGTGATCGTATCGGGACCGATCGACGACGTCGAACTCGCCCAGCTGCCGTTTGCCGTGCGCTGGGACGCCGCCCTCGCCAATGGCGCGGATACGCCGCCGGCACGGCAGTGCATCGATGTTGATCTGGCAGCCATCATCTACACGTCTGGGTCGACGGGCGAACCCAAGGGCGTGATGCTGACGCACAGAAACATGATGGCCGCGTGCGCGTCTGTCGCTTCCTACCTGGCAATTGCCGAGGACGAGGTGATCCTCAATGTCCTACCCCTCGCCTTCGATTATGGACTGTACCAGATGATCATGGCTTTTCGTACCGGCGCCCGGCTGGTGCTCGAACGCTCGTTCGCTTTCCCGGCACGGATCCTCGGGTTGATCAGGCAGGAGGGGGTTACGGGCTTTCCTGGCGTGCCCACAATCTTTGCCGCACTCTCCGAACTCAGGTCCCTCAAAGACCAGGATTTCTCGAGCATCCGCTACGTCACAAACACTGCGGCAGCCCTACCCCTCAAGCATATTTTCATGCTTCGCGAGCTGTTTTCGGGTGCACGCATCTATTCGATGTACGGTCTCACCGAATGCAAACGTTGCACCTATTTGCCGCCAGAGGACCTCGAGCGAAAGCCATTGAGCGTAGGGATCGCAATCCCGAATACGGAGATGTGGATCGTTGACGAGCATGACAGGCGGATAGGCCCCGGCGTTGTCGGCCAACTCGTCATTCGCGGCGCAACGGTGATGAAGGGGTATTGGGGCAAGCCCGAGGCAACGGCCAGGAAACTCAAACCCGGCCCGCTGCCAGGCGAGCAAGTCCTATACACCGGCGACTACTGCCGGATGGATACGGAGGGTTACCTCTACTTCGTTGGCCGTGGGGATGAGATCATAAAGTCGCGAGGCGAGAAGGTGGCGCCAAGGGAAGTGGAAAACGTACTCATGGACATTCCAGGAGTCCGGGAAGCGGCCGTCATCGGTGTTCCCGACGAGCTCCTCGGGCAAGCGGTGAAAGCCTTTGTGGTGATGGAGCATGGAAGAGCCATTGGCGAAAGGGAACTGCAGAAGGAGTGCCAGAAGCGTCTGGAAAACTTCATGGTCCCGAAATCCATCGTCGTTGTGGCGAACCTGCCGATGACGGACACGGGAAAACTCAAGAAAACGGCGCTGTCATGATGCGGGGCCAGAACCAAGTCGCGTTAATGGTGTCGTTAGGGAGGACGAATTCATGTTGACCATCAAGGAACGCACCGGAATCTACAGCGAGCAGATTCGTAGTTTCTTGGTTTCAAATTTCTACGTCAGCGACGTCAAGGCATTGCTGGATGACGCATCCTTGCTCGATCAAGGCATTGTCGACTCGACGGGTGTGCTTGAGATTATCGGGTTCATCGAGGAGACCTTTGGCATTACCGTCGAGGACAGCGAACTTCTGCCTGAAAACCTCGATTCCATCCAGGGGATCGAGCAATACATCATCCGCAAAATGAACTGATGGGTGAGCGTAACGCCCAGAGCAGCCCCGTATTTGGTCTGACTGTCGCAGGATTCATGCCTGCGTCTTGACTTGCCCCAGAACCACCCGGCCCTCGCCTGCTTCGTTCGAGACCGAACGGATGTTCTCGAATGCCTTGCTGCGTTCCAGCAGACCCGCTACCTGTCGGTCTTGGCCAAGCCCGACCTCGAAGAGCAGGATGCCGCCACGCCGCAGGTATCGCGGTGCGTCTTTCAGTACGCGCATATGAATGCTCAGGCCGTAAGGGCCGGCTGCGAACGCCTCGCGCGGCTCAAGCTCGATCAGATGGGCGCGGTCGCCCTCGAGCCGCTTTTCAGAAATGTAAGGCGGATTGCAGACGATTACGTCGATAGTTCCGTCTAACCCAAGGCCGATGAGAGAGTCGAACAAGTCGCCCTGAAGCACCGAAAGACGCTCAGCCATGCCGTGATGTGAGGTGTTGCGGCGTGCCGTTTCGACGCATTCATCGGTGAGATCGCTTGCCCAGACAAGGGCGCTGGGCACATGGTAGGCGATCGCGCACGCCAGATTCCCAGTGCCGCAGCACATATCAACTATGCGCGGAGCCGGCAGGTTCATCTGATGCAACACACCAAGCGCGGTCTTGCCGAGCAACTCGGTTTCAGGTCTGGGGACGAGCGCACCGGGCGAAACCAGCAGTTCAAGTCCCATGAAGATGGCGCGGCCGGCGCCATAGGCATCAGCTACACTGAACTCTTTGCTCATGGCCGACCCCATCGCTTGATCTCCCCAGTATAGATCTGCGGCGCTCATGCGCCAGCCAAACCTGCTCCGAAATCATGAATTCTCAAGCCTTTCCTTCGAAAAACTGCAGGTACAAACTCGGTGCATCGCACTTCTGACGCTCATTGACCGACCGCAATCTCAGGTCGCCCAAGATGGAGAGAGAGAGAGAGAGAGAGAGAGAGAGAGGTGCTACTCATGCTTGAAGAGCCAATGGCGTGGTACGGAGGCTTTTAGATTTTGCGGATCGTGGAGAGGGGTAAGCGCCTATCCAACTCTCGATGGAGCGGAGGCGGACCGCAGCTCCATTGACGCGCTAATCTTCGGCTCCGGTAATTCAGCAAGTGGTCGGTGGAAGCGCCTGCGCTCCAGCATCAGCCTCACCTTGCTGCATGGAGAGGTTACCTATAGGTTTGCGGACATGTCGAAACAACTGTCCGAAGGTCTCGGATCGACATCTCATTTCCGGTCAATCGCAGAGAGGGGCCGTGAGCGAAAGCGTGAGTGTTCTGATTGTTGAGGATCAATGGCTAGTCGCGCAGGACACTGCCGCGCGGCTGCGTCGCGCCGGTTATCAGGTGGTCGGACCTGTGCCGTCGGTATCTGCCGCTCTGCGTCTTGTCGAATCGGACAAGATTGACGTGGCGTTGCTAGACATCCAGCTGAACGGTGAAACGGGTCTGCCGGTGGCGAGGATATTGCAGGCGCGAGGCATCCCCTTTGCTTTCTTGTCGGGATTTGGCCCCGCCGACGTTCCCGCGGCTTTCCGCGACTGCAGATTCCTGCCGAAGCCGGCAACCGATGCTGTCATCCTTGCTGCTGTCAGCGAGTTGGCGTCCCTGCGCACAGCTTCGCGCTGACATTCGCTCCGACCGAATTATTACCGGAGTTGCGCCCTGGCGACCTGATAGGCCGGGCGAGGTCAGTTTCACACAAGGCAACATTGGAGCTTTGGCCAGGAGGACGGCGGACTACGACCGTCGAGGACGGAAATTCAGCGTTCAAAAAGCATCCGCCGGGGTTCCACTTCTCGGCCTGTTGGCGGCGATTTGGACTTAGGTCCGATCCCGGTCGCCAGAGGTCGGATTGCGGAACATCTGCCAAGGACCCACGTTCGGGTTTGAGCACGGAGGTGCCGGCCGATCTCGAAGCGCAAGTTTCACGGGCAACTGTTGGGGAGTGTCGTAGTGCCGATTTCAAACGATATGGGGGACGAGTACCTGGAACTGGAATGTCCAAACTGTTCTCATGTCATCATAAAAAAGGGATCGTGGTTGAAGGTGATATCCAACTTCAACTGCACCCAATGCCATGCAAAAATCAGAATTGGTTATATGACCAAGCTCGCGCTTTTCGAGAAAAAAAGGCAAAGCATGAACCCGGCTGCGCAGTGAGCGTCCTGGCGGCCCGACAGTCGTTTGGGGTGGTGCGTTGAACCGTCGGGCCTGACCGGCCCGATGGCGGGGGAGCCAGGCCGGCTGGGTGAATCGTATACATTAGATCGTGCTTATCAAGCCCAAATCCGCGGCGCGACATCGCCTGGTGGGCAACGGTGAAACCCGCGCCCGTATACGCGCTAGGAGGAACGTCGGCGGTCAACATGCCGCTCATTCGTAGAGAGTGCGAACAGCTTCATCAAACAGCTCCACCTCGGCTTCAACCTTTTCAGCCGCTTTATCGACCTTGTCGAAACGCTTCAGCATTCGGTTGTGGAGCATGGACAAGCGTGCGGCATGGTAGACCACACTGCGCTTGTAACCTTCAGAGTCGAGTGGTTCGAACAACATTGTCATGGCAGCAATCCTCAATGTTTTCCGTCCTGCAATCCTTCCCTAGTAAATCGTCAATTAACTCTTTCGTTCCGCTGGTGATGCGAAGGCGCCCGAATGAATAACTCGTTGCGTCTCCAGACTGCACGAGCGTGATTCGTCTGTCCGAGGTTGGGCCTCAAGGCTTGCGCTTGCCTCGCCTGTTCGGCTCGTGCTGCGTCAGTCACGATGGACGGCCAGCTTCAGTTTTCAATCGCGTTGGGCGTGAGTTGAATACCGGCGCTGCCAAGAAATTGCCGATGATCAACCTGCTCTGTGGGACCGATCAACCCGTCAGGAGCGACGAACCGAGCCGGCTTGTATGATCGGCCCGCCGCTGGGACGCGAGCGGATCGAAGATCACGTCGGCAGGTGCTCTGCCCTCTCTGGGACGCCGGCGCCGCGCGCACTTACTGAAAAAACCCAAACAGAATAAGAGCGAGAAAGGCAAACAGCAGCGCTGCAGCCGCTAGCAACACACCTTTGTTGGAGCCCCGCCGAGGTTGAGGGTCAGGCACGAGTTTTTTCCGGTTTGGGAGTTCATTCATTGGACATTAATTTGCGGCTGCAAATTAGGTTCCGCTCATGCTTGGATGCCTACAATGCCGCCCCACAGCGCCCTACAGGCGCACGACCTTCGCTAGCCATAGGCGTATCCGCTGGCCTTCTGCAAAGGACAACGCGAACGATTCCTGATTGAATGACCGGGCAATTTCCTGATCTTTCTCATTGATTTCGTTTAGCTGGTTTACTTACTGATGTTGCGAACGACAGATGTCGCCGAAACCACAACGTAGAAACACGGCGACTGCAAATCCTAGTTTAAGCCACTCGAGCAGAAGATCGGAGCGATGCCTATGTGCCGCCGAAGCGCAAGAAGCCGCTGCGGGACATGCCAGTCTCGCCAGCGCTAGTTAGGGCTGCCGGCGCGAATCTAGCGTTTCTTCGGCTTCGGCGTGATGTCCTGCGACCCGCGCCTTGTCGCCATTTTTCGCGAGAACACCAGATTTTGCCTTGTCCTTACTGGTCGGCAACTCTGGACCGCAGCGACCGACGGCGCCGGGCGCCAGTGGCAGATCGGTCGTGGCCTTCAACGGCAAGCACCGCATGCGCGCGGGCATGACTTCTTCGTTGCCGTAGCAATCGCAATCGGCTGCCCAACGGCAGTGCCTGGCCGCTACGCGCCACGGAAGAATTGTTCCTCTCAAGCCTCTTGCTGGAAAAGGGCTTCCGCAAGTTCAACAACAACGCGCAAAGCCCGTATTGGCTCACATCCAAACAATCGCACATAGTGCTCCCGCGCCATCTCGGTCGCGTTTTCGCATTTTGGGTGTGTGCGGCGCGTCTCGGCGAAGGGCTATGGAGAATTCGTATTTCGTTCCTTTCGCCGCCTTGAATGAGACCAAGAATTTCATGGCTGTCAGAAAACGACACGTACCAACCCGCTCACGACGATCCATAGGCGCCGTGATGATAGATCAGTGCCGGACCGGGCTCTCCGCTCACCACATGCCGGACGCTGCCGAGGATTAGCGCATGGCTGTGGCGAACTATGGTATCCTCGACGGTGCAATCGACCGCGGCAAGCGCACCTTCGAGCGCCAATGCGCCGCTTGCAAGGGTGGACCAGCGTGCACCCTCGTAGCGAGCCTGCCCCTTGAGGCCGCCTCGACCAGCAAAACGGTCGGCAATCGCGATCTGGTCGGCGCGCAGCACATTCACGCAGAAGTGCCGATGCCGGCTGATGGCTGCCCATGTCGACGAGCTCAGGTTGATGCTGACGACCATCACCTCCGGTTCGACCGACAAGGAATGGGCTGTGGTAATTGTTGCGCCCGTCCGCTCGTCGCCGATGCCTGCGGTGACCACGGACACGGCTCCGGCCAGGTGTCGCATCGCAAATTTTAGGGAGATCCGGGTTTCATCCGGCAGAATGCGTTCGGTTAGTGTCATCTGGATAGCCTCATCGTGTTTGCAGTTTCACGACGCCCTGCGACGCAACGCCGTCTTGTATCCCAACCATTGGTGAATTCCGGTGGCGATGCTCTCGGCATGGGCGGTGACTTCAGGGATGCCCATCAGCTCGCCGACGCTGCCGCGCGCCAGCGGTCCGCTGATGAAAATATTGTCGGCCGGGTGACCTGACGCACCGACCGCGCGGCCGTGGCTGTCGATGTCGAGACCAAGGCCGGTTGGGTCGAGACGGACCAGGCCCAGATGTCCAAGGGTGGCGATCGCCGTGTTGGTGCGAAGAATGTCGGCATGCGCCGGCCCGGTGGTCACGATCACGCTGTCGAACGTCTCGACGATGAGGTCGTGTCGGCGCCTTGACCGCTGCGTGACGCGGAGACGCCCGTCGGCCTCATCGGCCTCGACAATCGATGCGGCGCGATAAACAAGCGTCCCCTCGACAAGGCGGCGATCCAGCACGGCCGCTACCTGTGGCGCGATGCGGAAGCGATGCACGTCCCAGAGCGCGCGAAGATGGCGCAGCACGCGGCGCTGCTCTGCGAGCGGCAAGGCCTGCCAGATCAACTGCCCCTGACGCCGGACAGCGTCGAGGACCGGATACCAGTCTTCGCCCTGTCGCGTCGCTGCCGCGATCGTGGCCCGGATGTGCCCGAGCAGCACCATGGCGCTGCGTAAAGGCAAGCTGGTGAAGTCGCCTATCGGGTCGCCCTGCATGGCGGCCTGCACATGCGAGCGATAGCCATGGCGCGACAGTGCCGTGATGCGGCCGCGATGGCCCTTGCGGTCGAGCGTTGCAATGACGTCGGCCGAGGTCAGACCGGTGCCGACGATGAGAACATGGTCGTCGCGCGCGATCGCCTGCAGCCGTTCGAGATCGTAGGGATTGGCCACCAATCCGGCGACTGAGGCCACGCTGCGCAGCGGCGCCGGGAGGGCCGGCAATGGATGCGTCGCCGCGATCACCACAGCATCGGCGGAAAGCGTTGCGCCATCGGACAGGACAAGCCGGTAGCCCTCGCCACTGCGCTCGACCCAAGCAACTTCGGCCCTGACATGGCGGATCGCCTTGCTTTGCAGGAAGGGCTGCAGATGGGATTCGACATAGCGGCCGAAGACCCGACGCTGCGGGTAAATCGCGCCGCTGGCGGCGATGGCCTGCGTATCGTCCAGAATAGCGCCGGTCTGCTCCAGCCAGTCGGAAAAATGGCCCTCCTCACCTGAGATCAGCGTCATCCTGGACGCCCGCACGTTGATGCGGTGCGAGGGATCGGCCGTCGAATAGGCCAGACCATAGCCGAGCGCCTCGCGCGGTTCGACGACCACGATATTGGCTGCATCGGCGGGCAGCAGCCGCGCCAGGTGAAACGCGGTTGCGGCGCCGGAAAAGCCGCCGCCAATGATGGCGACCGTCAGTTTCCCAGCCCTGCGGGAAGCGCTCAAGACTGGCTCGCGCGCAGCGCCGATGGTCGATGATCTCCGGCCACCGTTTCGCCGAACGGTCCCATGTTCACCGTCGTCGGCCGGGTCGAGATTTCGTGATCGAGCGGTAGCAGCGGCAGCACCAGTTCGCCGAAGCGATAGGCTTCCTCCAGATGCGGATAGCCGGACAGGATGAAGGTATCGATGCCAATCCTTCGGTATTCGTCGATCCGTTCTGCCACGGTCGCCGCGTCACCGACCAAGGCGGTGCCGGCGCCGCCGCGCACGAGGCCAACGCCGGCCCAAAGGTTCGGGCTGATTTCGAGCTTGTCGCGGCTGCCGCCATGCAACCGGCTCATGCGCGACTGGCCAACCGAATCCATGCGGGCGAAAACCTTCTGTGCCTCGGCGATCGTCTTGTCGTCGAGGCGGCTGATCAGCCGATCGGCATCGGCCCAGGCCTCGTCATTGGTCTCGCGAACGATGACATGCAATCGGATGCCAAAGCTCACTTCGCGGCCGGCCTTTTCGGCAAGGCCGCGCACATGCTCGACCTTGGCGGCGACGTCCGCCGGCGGCTCGCCCCAGGTGAGGTATTTGTCGATCTGCTCGGCGGCGACCGCATTGGCCGCGTCCGACGAGCCGCCGAAATAGAGCGGCGGGTGCGGCGTCTGCACCGGCGGGAACAGCAACCTGCCATCTTCGATGTGGAAATGCTTGCCTTCGAAGGCTACGGTTTCGCCGCTGAGCACGGCCTTGTAGATGTCGAGAAATTCCCGCGTCACCTCATAACGCTCGTCATGGCTGAGGAATATGCCATCGCCCTTGTTCTCGACCGGATCGCCGCCCGTGACCACGTTGATCAGCAAGCGCCCGCCCGAAATGCGGTCGAGCGTCGAGGTCATGCGCGCGGCGAGCGTCGGCGACTGCAGCCCTGGACGGACCGCAACGAGAAAGCGAAGTCGTTGCGTTAGCGGCGCCAACGCCGACGCCACCACCCAGCTGTCTTCGCAACTGCGCCCGGTCGGCAGCAGCGCGCCATAATAGCCGATGGCGTCGGCCGCCTTGGCGACCTGGGTGAGATAGGGCAGGTCGACCGCCCTGCCGCCCTCGGAGGTTCCGAGATAGCGGCTGTCGCCATGGGTGGGCAAGAACCACAGGACCTTGATCCTGTCGGGGGTGGCAGTGCTCATGAATAGTCCTTTGTGACTTTACGGCGTTCCCGCTCAGCTCCAGGCGTGGAGGGGCGGGTTGACCTCGTTCAGGTAATAGTTGCCGAGGATCGCGTATTTCCAGCGGACGGGATCGTGCAGGGTGTGGGTGCGCGCATTGCGCCAGTGGCGGTCGAGATTGTGCTCGGCCAGCGTGGATCGCGTGCCGGCGAGTTCGAACAGTTTGTTGGTGGCGTTGATGGCAATCTCGGTGGTGAGGATCTTGGATTCGGCGACCGCGATCTGCGCTTCCGCGACCGTCTTCTCGTTAGGATCGGCCACGGCGCGGTCGACCGCAAGGCCGGCCTTTTCCAGAATAGCCTCGGCCGCATTGGCGCGCAGGCGGAGGTCGCCGATCGCCTGGATCGTATAGGGATCCTGCCAGGCATGATCGACGCCGCTGTCGATCCACGCGCGCGATCTGGTGCGCACGAAGCTGACCGTCTCGTCGATCGCCGCCTTGGCGATGCCGAGATCGACCGCCGCCTGGATGATCTGGAAGATGGGTCCGTCGGCTGTCGGTTTGTCGTACCCCTTGTAGCCGGGGACGAGATGCGTCTTCGCCACCTTCACATTGTCGAGCAGGACCGTGCCGGAGAGCGTCGTCTTCTGGCCGAAGCTCGACCAGTCATCGATGACGGTCAGTCCGGGCGCGCCGCGATCGGCGATGGCATACCAGGCGCGCCCCTCGTCATCGAGCGCCACAATCGGCACCAGATGGGCGAGCAGGGCGCCGCTTGAATAGAATTTCTGGCCGTTGACCACGACATGGTCACCGGCATCGACAAACTTGGTCTCGAAGTCGGCGGCACGCCTGGAGCCGAACTCGGAAAACGCGTTGCCAAAGCGCGTGCCGGACAGTGCCTCGGCGAAGAGCAGCTTTTTCTGCGCCTCGTCCGAAACCGTGCGGATGGCGGCGACCACGCCGAGATGGTTCTGCGGAATCTGGCCAAGCGAGGGATCAGCCGCCGAGATGATGGTGATCACCTTCGAGAGCGTCACATAGGAAACCTCCGGCCCGCCATGGGCCTTCGGCACATTGATCGACCACAGGCCGCTCTGCGAAAACGCATCCAGCTCTTCCTTCGGCCAGATGCGCTCGCGATCCCGCTTCGACGCTTCCCTGGTGAATTCAGTGGCAAGTTTTTCGGCGATGGCGATCGCCTCGGCATCGGTCTTGATGATATGCGCCTTGGCCGACGGGCGCTCGACCGGAGGCACGGCGACGCGCGCGTCGGACGGCTGCTTGGATTGGATGGTCATGCTGCAGTCTCCTGGGGAAAGTGTTGCGATGGAAGCGGCGCGCCGCCGAGATAGTAGATCTTGATGTCGTCGCGCTGGCGCAGGTCGGCAGCCGACCCTTCCAGCACGCTTTTACCGTTTTCGAGCACGGTGGCGCGGTCGGCATATTTCAGCGCCACCGCCGAATTCTGCTCGGCGACAAGGATCGAAAGACCCTCGTCCCGATTGAGCCGCTTCAAAGCGCTGAAAATCTCGTCGACGATCAGCGGCGCGAGCCCCATCGAGGGCTCGTCGAGCACGAAGAGTTTCGGCCGCGACATCAGCCCGCGACCGATCGCCGTCATCTGCTGCTCGCCGCCGGAGGTGAGGCCGGACCGCGTGCGCCGTTTCTCGAGAAGCCTCGGAAACAGCGCGTAGACACGCTCAAGGTCGGCCTTCACGCCAAGGCGCGAGGACGAGCGCCCGAGCGCACCGGTCAGAAGGTTCTCCTCGACCGTCAGCGAGCGGAAACAGTGCCGGCCCTCGAGAACCTGGACCAGGCCCTTGCGGACAAGGTGCGAGGGGCTTGCCCTTGAAACATCCTCGCCATCGAAAATGATCCGGCCGGCGGTAACGGCGCCGCGCTCTGCCGGCAGAAGATTGGATGCGGCTCGCAACAACGTCGTCTTGCCGGCGCCATTTGAGCCGAGCAGCGCAACGATCTCGCCCTTGCCGACCGAGAGGTCAACGCCATGCAAAGCGGCGATGGCGCCATTGTAGACGGCCTCGACGCGGCTGACCGACAGGATCGGATTTTCCGGGCTGGACATCGATAACTCCGCTGCGAAGATGGATGGCACGGCCGGCCCGCGGGCCGGCCGTGAGCTCTTCAAACTCAGTTGCTGACCACCGCATCGGCGTCTTCGGCCGTGCGGATCTTGAGGCCCTTTTCCTTGGCATAGGCCTCGGACGACTTCTCGATGATCGGGCGCAGCAGATTCCAGTCCGGCGCGATCCAGTCGGACACGACGTTCCACTTCTTGCCGTCCCACTGCTGGAAGGTCACGTAGCCGTCACCTTCGTGATTGTCCCAAGAGACGTTGATCGAGTGGAACAGGTCCTTGGCACCGAGCGCCTCGACGCGCGCCGGGTCGAGCTTGAGGTGTTCGAAGCCCCAACGGACCTCATCGCCGGTCAGCGTGCGATTGCCGAATTTGGCCTGCGCGATGCGGATGGCTTCGACATTGAGGATGCCGTTGACGATGCCGAGATTGTGGTAGACCGAGCCGATGCGGCTCTTGTCCTCGAGATTGCCCTTGCCGGCGTCGTAGACCGTCTTGACGATCTCCTTGACGACCGGGTAGTCGGCGCCAGACGCCTGGGTGGTGATGGCGGTGTAGCCCTTGGCGGCGTCGCCGGCGGGGACGACGTCCTCTTCAGAGTTGGACCAGACGTTGCCGACGATGTGATCGGCCGGGAAGCCGGTCTTCTGCGCGGTCTTCAGCGCAACCGGGTTCATCACGCCCCAGCCGCGCAGCACGACATAGTCGGGACGATCGCGACGGATCGTCAGCCACTGTGCCTGCTGCTCGTTGCCGGGGTGCGGAACCTCGATCTGCGACAGTTCGAAACCGTATTTCTGCGATAGCAGCTCATAGATCGGGATCGTCTCCTTGCCGTAGGGCGAGCCGTGATAGAGCACGACGATCTTCTTGCCCTTGAGCTTGTCGAGGCCGCCTTCCTTGGAGGCGATGTAGTTCACGATGCCCGATGTTTCGCTGTAGGGGTTGAGCAGCAGCGGGAAGACGTAAGGGAATACCCGGCCGTCGGTGGTGTCGGTGCGGCCGTGATTGATGGTGATAAGCGGCACCTTGTCGTCGGTGATGCGGTCGATCATGGCGTAGGCGATGCCGACCGAGAGCGGGTTCCAGGCGGCGATGCCGGGATTGCTCTTCAACCGTTCGTAGACCTCGACGCCCTTCTCGACCTCATACTGGGTTTCGCCCTCGCTCCAGGTCAGCTTGACGCCATTGACGCCGCCGTCGCGGATGTTGATCAGGTTGAGATAGTCGATGAAGCCGCCGAAGAAGCCGGTGCCGCCCGCGGCATAGGGGCCGACGCGGTAGCTCTGCAGCGGGAAATATTGTTCGTCGGCATGGACGGCTGTCGCGCCGAGCACGAAAGCGGTGGCGATCGCCGCTTTCTTGAGGTGACTGAAGAAGGTCATGAGTTGCGTCTCCTGAGGTTTTGGGTCCGTGAGAGAATGTCGAGCGGCGCTCAGCTGGACCTTGAGCCGATCCGTCGTTTCAGGCGGTCGAAGAGGGCCGACAGCCCGTTCGGTTCCGCGATGAGGAAAATGATGATGAGCGCGCCAAGCACGATGCGCTGGCTCATGTCGAGCACACCAGAATCGAACAGGCCGCCGAACACGAAGGCGCCGAGCCGAGACAGAACGAGCGGGAAGACGACGATGAATGCGGCGCCCAGAAACGCACCGCGTATCGAAGCCAGCCCGCCGATGATGATAATGAACAGGATCTGAAACGAGCGGTCTAGATTGAAGCCGGCCGGCTCGACCGTGCGCAGATAGGTGAAGGCCCACAGCACGCCGGCGACGCCGATGATGAAGGATGAAATGGCGAACGCCAGCAGCTTGGTCGTAAGCACCGGGACGCCTATCACTCGCGCGGCGGTTTCGTTGTCGCGCACCGCGATGAAGTTGCGGCCGGTGGCGCTGTTGACCAGCCGCCAGACCAGCGCCGTCAGCACGATGACGGTGGTGACGGAAAGCAAATAGCGGCCGGTGGCGCCGTCGAGCGAAAACCCGGCTACGGCAAGGTGCGGTGCAGAAATCACCCCGGACGGATTGTCGTTGGAGAACCAGCCGAACTTGGTCAGCGCCCACTGCACGAAAAACTGGGCGGCCAGCGTCGAGACAGCGAGATAGAAGCCGCGCAGGCGCAGGCTCGGCAATCCGAAGATGACGCCGATGCCGGCGGCCGAAATTCCCGCCAGGATCATGGTCGCCGCCAGCGGCAGTCCTTCCACCCGCAGGTTGAAATTGTATGCGGCGAAGGCGCCTACCGCCATGAAAGCGGAGGAGCCAAGCGAAAGCTGGCCGCAATAGCCGGTCAAGAGGTTGAGGCCGACTGCCGCCAGGCTGAGCGCCAGGAACGGCAGCAGGATCGCCTCAACCAGATAGCTCGAGGCATAGGCCGGGATCAGGCCGTAGGCGACGACGATCAGCACGGCCGGCAAAGCGAATTTCCGGGCGAACTTCTGCCAGTCGATTGGAAGCCTGGCGGCGTCGAGCGCTTGCACGGCCATCGGTCAGACCCTTTCGACGGTTTTCTGGCCAAACAGGCCGGAGGGGCGCACCAGTAGGACAACCAGCGCCAGCGCATTGGCGAACCAGCCTTCGATGCCGCCGCCGACGAAGGGTCCGAGATAGACCTCAGCGAGCTTTTCGCTGGCGCCAATGACGAGGCCGCCGACGATGGCGCCAAGGATGGAATCGAAGCCGCCAAGCACCAGCACCGGCAGCGCCTTCAACACGATCAGCGAAAGCGAGAACTGGACGCCGAGGCGTGCGCCCCACAGCAGTCCCGCGACCAGCGCCACGAAGCCTGCAGCCGTCCACACCGTTCCCCAGATCCGCGGCAGCCGCAGCCCGACGGCAAGTGCCGCGAACTGATCGTCGGCGACGGCGCGAAAAGCCAGCCCGATCCGCGTCCAGTAGAAGAATGCGCTCAAGCCGGCCACCATCGCCGCGGCAATGCCGGCCGCGAGCAGATCGAACGACGAGATGAGGATGCCACCGACCTCGAAAGGCGTGTCGTCGATGCCGAGATCGAGCCCGTGCACCTGCGTTCCCCAGATCAGCTGGGCTGCACCCTCGATGATGTAAGACAGGCCAAGCGTGGCCATGAACAGCGTCATCGGCGATCGGTTGACCAGCGGCCTGAGCACGGTTCGCTCGATGGTGAAACCCAGCGCGACCATGACTGCGAAGGTGATGAGCAGCGCAAGCGCAAACGGGATGCCGCGTTCGACCAGGCTGACAAAGGTGAGTGCCGCAAACAGCACCATCGACCCTTGCGCGAAGTTCAGCACACCCGACGTCTTGTAGATCAGCACGAAGCCGATGGCGACGAGCGAATACATGACTCCCGACAACAGGCCGCCGACCAGCACTTCGACAACGAAGAGAAAATCATAGTAGCTCATCAGATGCCCTCGCCATCCTCGCCCCCGGCGGTGCCGAGATAGGCCCGGATCACGTCCGGATCGGCGCGCACTTCGGCCGGCGTGCCGTCGGCGATCTTGCGGCCGTAATCGAGCACGGCGACGCGGTCGGATAGGCCCATGACGACCCCGATGTCGTGCTCGATTAGAATGATGGTGACGCCATGCCGGTCGCGCGCGGCGCGCACGAACCCGGCCATCTCGGCTTTCTCGGTCGCCGTCATGCCCGCCATCGGTTCGTCGAGCAGCAGGATCTTCGGCTCGGCAACCAGCGCTCGCGCCAGTTCGACCCGCTTCTGCAAGCCGTAGGGCAGCGTCGCGACCAGCCGATCGGCGACCGTTTCCAGATGCAGGAAGGCGATTGTCTGGTCGACCTTTTCGGCAATCGCAGCATCTTCGCGCCTGGCGCGTGGCAGGCCGGCAATATGTTCGACGAAACTGGCGCGCCTGGTGTGGACGCCGCCCGACGCGATGTTGTCGTGCACGGAAAGCCCGGGAAAGAGCGCCAGGTTCTGGAAGGTGCGCGCGACGCCCAGACGTGCCAGACGGTTCGCGGGCACACGGGAGAATGACTGGCCGGCGATCGCGATCTTGCCGTGGTCGGCGTGATAGAGGCCGCTGATGATGTTGATCAGCGAGGATTTGCCTGCGCCGTTGGGGCCGATCACGGCGCGGATTTCGCCGCTCTTGACCTCGAGATCGACATCGCTCAGCGCCGTGACACCGCCGAACGAAATGCCAATCCCGCTCAGAGTCAGGATCGCATCGACCTTTGCCGACAGGCGCGCCGGGCGCGTGTCCGTGAGTGGACCAGCGCCAGCAAGAATGCCGGGGATTTCGGGCGCACGCTCGTATGCGGCGGCTCCCAGCGAAGCACCAATCATGACACGTTCCTGATTTTGAAGGAGTGCGCGGCCCGCAGGCCGCGCCCTGGCCTATTCGGCGGCGACAAGCTCCCTGTCACGCGCCGCTTCCAGTTCGCGCACCAGCGGGATGATGCGCTTACCGAAGAACTCGACCTCTTCCTGGAAATGCAGGAAGCCGAGCAGGATCAGATCGGCGCCGGCATCCTTCAGCTTGAGGATGCGTTCGGCGATCTGTTCCGGCGTGCCGATGAGATTGCTGCGGAAGCCGTCATTGTACTGCACGAGATCCTCGAGGGACGACTTCGCCCAGTTGCCCTCGCCTTCCGGCGAGGCCTTGCCGGCATTCTTGACCTGGTCGGCAAAGCCCTGCACCGCTTCGGGATTGGCCTTGGCGACGATCTCGTCCAGCACGGCGCGTGCTTCCGCCTCGGTTTCGCGAGCAATGGCAAAGGCGTTAACGCCGATCTTCACCTTGTGGCCATTCGCCTTCGCCTTGGCCTTGATATCGTCGACCTGCTTCCTGATCTCTTCGGGCGTGTTGCCGTTGGTGAAATACCAGTCGGACACCCGCGAAGCCATGTCACGCGCGGCGCGCGACGAGCCGCCCTGGAAGATCTCGGGCTGCGGATCGATCGGCTTCGGCTTCATCGAGTAGTTGGTGAAGCGATAGAAGTCGCCCTTCAGCGTAAAATTGTCCTCGGTCCAGATGCCGCGCAACGCGCGGATGAACTCCTCCGAGCGGCGGTAGCGCTCGTCATGGTCGAGCCACAGCTCGCCGATGGCGGCGAACTCGCCACGGAACCAGCCGCTGACGACATTGACGGCCACGCGGCCATTGGTCAGGTGGTTGATGGTGGCGATCTGCTTGGCCGCCAGCGCCGGGTTCCATGGACCGGGCAAGACGGCGGCAATCACTTTCAGCGTTGTGGTGGCGGCCAGCAGCGCGTGGCTGAACGACACGGATTCGTGCTGGTTGTCGGCGCCGTAGCCGGCGGTGAAGCGGATCTGGCTCAGTGCGTAGTCGAAGCCGTTGGCCTCTGCGATCTGGGCGAGCTTGCGGTTGTAGTCGATGTCCCAACCGGTCCGCTGCTCGATGTTGGAGATGACCAGGCCGCCGGAGACGTTCGGAACCCAGTAGGCGAATTTCAGGCCGTCGGAATGAGACGTCATGTCGTTGTTCCCTGTTTGGTTGGCTCAGCCGACGCGCGCTGCGGCGGCGGCATTTGCATGGTTGGAATTGAGCAGTGAAACCGCTTCGGATGCGGCCCGTGAAATGCGTTCGCGTATCGCCTCGCCGACGATTTCGGCGCCGATGAAATCGTCGGGCGCCCCATAGACGCCGGTCGGTACGGTGACGGCGCCGAAAAAGCCGAATAATGGCCGCAGCTGATGTTCGAGAACCAGGCCATGGTATGGACTTCCGCCTGTCGCCGCGAGAAGCACGGTCTTGCCGGCGAGCGCGCGATAGTCGACGAGGTCGAACAGGTGCTTGAGGGCGCCGGTGTAGGAAGCCCGATAGACAGGCGTTCCGACCACGAGCAGATCGGCCTTCTCGACGCGCTGGATGATTGCTTCGCCGGACGCGCCGAGGGCGCCACGGGACAGCCCGACGAAAAGCGAAGGCGCCGCCTCGGTGATTTCGATCAGGCCGGTGTCTGCCGGGACGCGCAACGCCACGTCCTTGACCAGCGCGTTCACCACCGCGGTTGTGCGCGATGGCGTGCTTACGCCGCCGGATATTCCGAGAACCGATAGCCTTGCCAACTCGTCAATCTCCCAGACCCTGCATGCGCATCGGTCATTTCCAAACCGGGGCAGACGATATTCGACAAAATCTATAGAGATAAGGAACGACGTTTCGTTTTTCGCCTTTGGCGAGAAAAATCCGGTTCTGCTAATGTGCGGTAGCAACGTCCATCTGGCGATGGCCGGGAAGGATCAAAACGGCTCGCAGTCATCTATCGACATTTTTGAAAGCGCCGATGCCTTTGGGCAATAAGGTTCGTTGCCATGATGCCTGGCGTCGCCGTCGCGCAATACTACGAAGCGGCTTCCCTTGCCGGCGACGTCACCAGTTTCTGGGTGCCCAATCGGGATTGTCTCTTTCCATGGTGCGCGACATTGGCTTTAGGATTAACCGCAGCGACAGTTGGGACACACGCATCCCTGTGGACGCCTCGAGTGCGACAACGTCCAGCAGCGCTGGACGGCTGGACGGCGCCAGTTGCTCGCGATCGACACGGGCAAGCTCTATGGCGGGCGTGGGGATTTCCTGCCGGTGGCCGAGGCGATAGCCCAGCAGATCGTCCATCTCGGTAAGTCGACGAGATCGTCACCGCCTAGCACCCACGGCGTCAATGACGGCCCAGGGATCTGGTGGGCTTTTCTGCTGGGTCAGGTGTTGAATGTGGGCCGATCGTACGTCCGCGATCAATCCGCCGCAGCTCGGCGGCCTTGATCACCCGTTGCAGCCCGCCGACGTCACGAAATGACGGACGGGCACCAGGAAGTCCCACGGGTTGCCTCTTCACGCCAGCACGCCTGTGCCACCGTCGCTGCCTAAGAGGCGGCGACGGTGGCCGCTTGAAGCAGAACCCGCGCGCCGGTAACCGCGTGGGCAGGCTCCACATATTCCGCCTCGTTGTGGCTCAGCCCGTCACGGCACGGCACAAAGATCATCACGGCAGGCGCCACCCGGGCGAGGAACAGCGCGTCATGGAATGCACCCGAGATCATCTGTTTGTGCGGCAGCTGTAGGGAATTGGCGGCCTCCTCGACGGTTTTGACCATATCGGGAGAGAATGCCGCCCCCGGCATGTCGAACGACCGCCTGATCGTTACCGTGCAATGCTGAGCTTCTGCCTCCGCCGCGCATACCTGGCGCAGTTCTGCTTCGATGGCATCGAGCCGCTCTACCCGCGGATGCCTGATATCGACGGCGAAGACCACAGACTGCGGTATGGCGTTGATCGATCCCGGCTGGGCGGTGACCCGGCCCACCGTCAGCCTTGCGCTGCTGTCGAACGGCATGATGGTCGTCTGGAGCCTGTGAATCGCGGCAACGGCCGCGACCATCGGATCCCTACGGTAGGCAAGGCCGGTTGTACCGGCGTGACCGGCGGCGCCCTCAATGCAGACCTCCAGCCAGCGCGTACCTTGCACGGCTGTGACGATACCGATCGGCAACCGCTCCTTTTCCAGCGACGGTCCCTGTTCGATATGCAGCTCGATGTAGCCGGATATCGGCATGCCGAGGGGGCGAAGGGTTGCCTCTGGCAAGGCGGAGATCGTTGCCCCGAGCTCCTCTGCGAGGGACGCACCGTCGCTGCCGACTATGGACCGCCATGCGGAAATGTCGGCTCCGGTGAAGGCCATGGAGCCCATGACACCCGGCGTAAACCGGCTGCCCTCTTCATTGGCCCAGGCGACGACCTCGATCGGCATCCGAGTCTCGGCCCTCGCGTCCTCCAGCGCTTCGAGCGCCTCGAAGGCGGAAAGCGTGCCGAGCGCTCCATCGAAGCGCCCGCCGGTCGGCTGGCTGTCGAGGTGGCTGCCGATCAGCAGCGGCGGCAGGGTGGCATCCGTGCCATCGCGGCGGACGAAAAGGTTTGCCATGGCGTCCTGGAAAACCGCGAAGCCGCGCGCGAGCGCCAATTCCGCCAACAGGCGCCGGGCGCCGCGATCCTCAATGCTGAACGCCTGTCGGTTTACGCCACCGGCTGGCGTCGCGCCGATCCGGGCGAAGGCATCGAGCCGGCCCAGCAGCCGCTCGCCGTCGATCTCCGGCACTAAAGTCACCGCTTGAGGCCGCGGATGAAGGCCTTCACCCGTTGCGGATCGACCTGATTCCACCACACTCCATCATGTTTCAGCGAGCTGGCGACAATGACGCCGTCGACGATGTCCAAGATATCGTTGGCGTTGTCGGGTGTCACCCCGCTGCCGACAAGCGTCGGCAGTCCGGCGGCGTCCTTGATCATCCTGATGTAGCTGAGGTCGGCGGCGTGGCCAGTGCGCTGGCCGGTGGCGATCACCGCGTCGGCATCGAAGAACACGAGGTCCTTGACCTGCTCCTCGATCGGCCGGTCGCCGACGATCGCGTGGGCGCCATGCTTGACATGCGCGTCGGCGAAGATGCGGATACCGTTGGCCCGAAGCCTTGCGCGGAAACGCATGGCGCGCGCCGCTTCGCCTTCGATAAAGCCCTCGTTGGCGACATAGGCGTTGGCCCATTGATTGACGCGCACGAAGGAAGCACCGGAGGCACTGGCGATCGAAAGCGCGGGAATGGAGGCATTGGCAAGCACATTGATGCCGATCGGCCGGCCGAATTCGCGGCGGATGCGGTCGGAGACGACGGACATATAGGCTGAAGTCTCCGGCCCAATGTCATCCGGCTTAGCAAAAGGCACGTCGCCGTGGTTTTCGACGATCACGCCGTCGCAACCGCCATGCAAATAGGCTTTCGCATCGTCGAGGCCGCGTTGATATATGGCCTCGACCGCCTCGCCATCGTAGCGCGGCGCACCCGGCAAGGGTGCAAGGTGAACAACGCCGATCACCACCTTGCTCCTGCCGAAGATCGACTGCAGCACATCATCCGCGACCTGGCCAATGGGTTTGGAGTTAGGGGAATTTGTCATGCGGTTTTCGCTTCCGTCGTTTCCATAAGCACTTTCATTTCCCGTCTGTCGGGGCAGGAACCGAGCGTGCCGGCGCGCCCGACCGAGATGGCTGCGGCGCGGACCGCAATCCGCGCTGCCGCGGGGAGCTCCATGCCGGCCGCAAGGCAACCAGCGAGGCAACCGCAAAAGACGTCGCCCGCGCCGCTGGTGTCTAGCACGGCCACGCTGGGCGCCGCGATCCGGTCGATCCGTCCTTCGCCATCGGCGACAAGGCAGCCGAGTGCGCCAAGCGTCACGATGGCAGCGCCGGCGCCCTGACGGATCAAGTCGCGGGCCGCCATGGCAGGGTCGCCAGCCCCGGTCAGTTGCGCCGCTTCGCCCGCGTTGGCGATGACGACGCTGACGTCGCTCAAGCCCGGTGTGTGGTCGGCCGCAAGCGGGCTCGGATTGAAGATCGTCATCGCTCCCGCGCCGCGCGCCACCTTCAGGCAAGTGGCCGTCATATCCGGAGCCAGATTGCCCTGAAATACCACGATATCGCCGCGTTCGATCGCTCGGGTAAAACCGCTGTCGGCCATAGGATTGTACGCGGCGGCGCAACTGGCTCCGGTGACGATCAGGTTCTCGCCCCGCGCATCGACCATGATCGTTGACCGATCGCTGGGCAGTGGCAGTACCGCCAGATGGCTGGCATCGAGATCGCGGCTCAACTGCTCTGCGATCCAGGCTCCGGCGGGATCGTTGCCGATCGCGGCACGGAAGCGAACATCGGCTCCGGTGCGCGCCGCGGCCACCGCCTGGTTCGCACCCTTGCCGCCAAGTCCGTCAGCATGTTCCGATGCGTTCAGCGTCTCGCCTGCCGCCGGAAACCGGTCCAACTGAAAGGTTGTATCGACGCAAACATTACCGACGACATGGACGCGCATGGCTAATCCCTGGCCGTTGCCCAGCCTAGCATCTGTTCGAACAACGTCTTGTAGCCATTCCAGGCGATGAAGCCCGGCGGCAGCCAGTGCGGGCCGACATCCGACGTCCAGGCGACGGTGCGGCCCTGGCCATATTTGCCGGTCACCAGCAGCGGCAGCGAACGGTAGTCGGAAGAGACGGTGGCGAGAACTTCCGCGCCGTCCTTGACCGTGACCTCGTTGAAGCCAAGCAGGATTGGCCAATCCTTGCCGAGGCCCTTGAGGATCGGATGGGTCTGCGGGCCGACGACGACCGGCGCATAGCCTTCTGGAACCTCGACACGGTCGTCCACCGGCAGGCAGATGACCGGCAAAACGTCCTCAACCGGCGTCTTGTGATAGCGCGCGCCACCATTGATGCCTTGGAAGCTGTAATACCCGCCGAACATCAACAGGCCGCCGCCATTGCCGACATAGTCGCGCAACAGGCGCAGCCGGTTCGGCGTCGGTTTGGAGTGGATCCAGGTATCGGGGTGAAGCAGCAGCGTGTTGGCTCCAAGATCGGAGAGCACGACCGCGTCATAGGCCGAAAGCGCTTCCATGGTCTGCGGGAAATTCCGCTGTGCCTCATGCGCCGGCATGAAGGTGACGTCGAATAGGCTGTCCTTCAGCGCGGCCAGCAACTCATCGGCACCGGTGTGATAGGTCACGGTGGGAAACTGATCGAAGCCTTTGATGTGGGTCGCGGTCGAGACCCAGGACTCGCCTGCGAGAAGAACCTTCCTCCTGGACATGTAGTCTCCCTATCTTGTTTTGGAGCCGCGGCTGAGGCCCTCGGCGAACACAGTCTTTGGATTGTCGATGAGCATCGTGTCGATTGCCGACTGCCCGACACCATGGCGCTTCAGTCTCGGCACGAAATGCTTGAGGATGAAGCCGTAGCCGAAACCGCCGAAGCGGGTCAGCATGATCTTGAGAAAGACGTCCTGCGACAGCAGAATCCTGTCGAGCAGTCCCATGTCGATCAGCGAGCGGATCGCCTGCGCATTCTGCTCGTCGGACGGCGATTGCGCGTCCTGGTCGGCATAATAGAAATCCATGCCGATCATGTCGTATTCCAGGAAGGCGCCACGCGCGGCGAGGCTTTGCTGGTAGGCAAGATCGTTGTGGCTGGGGTTCATGTGGCAAAGCACCGTATGCCGGAGATCGGCGCCTTCTGTCTCGACCACGTCAAGCACATCATGCGCCAGCCGCTCCCAGCCGGGCAGATGGATCGTCAGCGGCACGCCGGTCATCTTGGCCGCACGGGCGGAGGCCCGCAGCGACTTGCGCTCCTCGTCGGTAAAATCCTTGCTGACGCCAACCTCGCCGATGATGCCGGCAATGATTTCGGGCTGCGCCGACCCGCCGCCGACATCATTGACGAGGAATTCGGTGACATCGTCGACGTCCATCGCTTTCAGCCAGTCGGGGTGGGTGTGTTGCAGATAGAAGCCAGTGCCCATGACGATGCGCAGTCCCGACGCGCGGGCAATGCGCGCCAGCTTCGCCGGATCGCGGCCAATGCCGATATTGGTTGCATCGACCACGGTATGGCCGCCGAGCGCCCGGTACTTCGCCAGTTCCGACAGCGCCAGGTCGCTGTCGTCGAGCGAGACGTTGTCGCGGTTCATGTAGGGGTTCATCCGCAACTCGCCGATGATCTCCATGCTGACCGGCTGCTCGGCGATCTTCTTCTCGTCGGGATGGCAAGGGCATTTCCACGATGTCGCGCCATCGAGCAGGATATGCTCGTGCATCAGCGTCACGCCCATATCGGCGATCGCAACCGGGCCGGTGACGGTCATCACCGTGCCGGAGCGAACACCGATCGGCGCCCGTTCCCTTGGCTTGTCGTCGAACAGATGATCCATGTCAGCGGCTCCGCGTTGCGCCCTTGAACAGGCGGAAATTCAGCCAGATGGCAACGAGGATGATTGTGCCGGTAACGATCGGCGTCAGGAATGGGGACATGTGCGCCAGGATCAAGCCGTTGCCGATGACCGCGACGGTCAACGCGCCGAGCACAGTGCCGATGATCGTACCGCGCCCGCCGAACAGACTGGTGCCGCCAAGCACCACGGCGGCGATGACATCGAGCTCGAAACCCTGGCCGGCATTCGACGAGCCGGAACCGAGCCGGGCGGCGAGGATGATGCCGGCCACCGCCGCCGCCATGCCCGACAGGATGTAGACGAAGAGCGTCATGAAGCGCGTATCGACACCGGCTCGGCGCACGGCCTCTGTATTGGCGCCGATGCCGGTGACATAGCGGCCGAACGGCGTCTGGTTGAAGGCGAGATAGGCAATGATCAGCACGACAAGGGCGAGCAGCGCCGGTACCGGCACGCCGAGAAACCAGGCCCTGCCGATGTTGACGAAGAAGCTGGTCGGTTCGACCGGGATCGAATAGCCGCCGGTGATCAGCAACGCCACGCCGCGGATGACGGAGAGCCCGGCAAGGGTGACGATGAAGGGCGGTATCCGCTCGTAGGCGATGAAGAAGCCGTGCAAGGCGCCGATCGCAGCACCAAGCGCCAGCATGGCGATGACGACCAGCGGCCATGGCAGGTCGGCCTGCAGGAAAACCGCCGACAGCGTTGCCGTCAGCGCCAGCACGGAGCCGACCGAGAGGTCGATGCCGCCGGTGGTGATGACGAAGGTCATCGCGGCCGCAACGATCAGCAGCGGCGCCGACTGGCGCGCGATGTTGAGCAGATTGGGCGTCGTCAGGAAGGAACCGGTGATCAGCGAGAAGACCGCGCAGACGACGATGAAGAACAGCGCAATCGAGACGACGCTGCCATTGGCTAACGCCACATCCTTCCACGTGCTGTTGTGAGCGCGTTTGGGCGAGGCGCCAACACCGGCGGAGGTAACGTTCATGGTTGGACCCCCTCATCGCGGCTTGCGCGGGCCGAGCGCGCGGTGAATTTGCGGCCGACGATCAGGTTGACGACCTCCTCGATGCTGGTCTCGCCGATCTTGCGCTCGGCGACATTGCGGCCTTCGTACATGACCTGGATACGATCGCAGACCAGGAACAGATCCTGCAGCCGATGGGTGATGAGGATGACGCTGACGCCCCGGGCGCTGACGGCGCGGATGAGTTCCAGAACCGCCTCCACTTCCGCCACCGCAAGGGCGGCCGTCGGCTCGTCCATGATCAGCACCGACGGATCGAAGGAAGCGGCGCGGCCGATGGCGATCGACTGGCGCTGGCCACCGGAGAGGTTTTCGACCTTGAGCCTGGTGTCGGTGATGACGATGCCGAGCCGGTCGAGCATCTGGCGCGTCTCGCCATGCATGCGCTTGTTGTCGAGAAAGGGGACGCCGAGAACGCGGCGACGCGGCTCGCGGCCGAGGAAGAGATTGCCCGCCACATCCACCGTGTCGCAGAGCGAAAGGTCCTGGTAGACCATCTCCACCCGCGCGGCGCGGGCATCGGCCGGCGACGAGAAAGACGCCGCCTTGCCATCGATCTCGATGGTGCCGGCATCAGGAATGACCGCACCGGACAGCACCTTGCTCAAGGTGGATTTGCCGGCGCCATTGTCGCCGACCAGACCGAGCACTTCGCCAGGCTTCAGGTTCAGCGAGACATCGTCCAGCGTCTGGATAGGGCCGTACCGTTTGGAAATACCGGTCATCCTGACGCGGTAGGTCTCGCCATCGCTCATCATGGTTCCAATTCTCTGGGCGCGACATGTTCAATCGGTCGCCGGGCCGCGCAGGCAACCCTCGGGTCAATGCGCAGCCCAGCGGTCCGGGGAGGATACTACTTGAACATGTCCTTGAACTGGCCGACATTTTCCTTGGTCACGATGGTGATCGGAACGTTGATGATCGGGTCGATCTTCTCGCCCTTCTTGAGCTTGACGAAAGCTTCGATGGCAGCCTTGCCTTCACCGGCCGGATCCTGCTGGACGACAGCGACCACCCAGCCCTCTTCGAGACCCTGCACCGCCGACTTGGTCAGGTCCCAGCCGAACACCTTGACGTCGCCCGTACGGACCTGGCTGGAGACGGCGGAAACCGCGCCGAGCAGAGCCGGCTCGCCGGTCGCGTAAAGCGTCGTCATGTCAGGATTGGCGGTCATCAGGTTTTCGGAGGCGGACAGGGCGACGTCCTGGACGTTCTGGCCGTCGACCGTGTCGAGGAAGGTGACCTTCTGGCCGCTGTCGGTGACAGCCTTCTTGAAGCCGTCGAGGCGCTGGTTCTGGATAAACGAATTGAGCGCGCCAACGACGCCGATCTTGGCGGTGCCGCTCAGCTTAGTCTTCACGTATTCGGCGTAGAACTTGCCGATATCCTCGCCTGCCTTCGTGTTGTCAACGCCGACGAAGGCGACGTTGTCGCCATTTGGGATCTGCGCGTCAATGGCGATGACCGGAATGCCGGCGGCTTTGGCCGCGGTGATGGCCGGCTTCACACCGTTGACATCGATGGCGACGAGAATGATGCCGTCGACCTTCTGGGTGATGTAGTTCTCGATGGCGTCGTTCTGCGCGCTTGGTACATTGTTGGCGTTGAAGATGACGAGGTCCACGCCGGCAGCCTTTGCGGCAGCCGTTGCGCCGTCATTGATCTGGTTGAAGAACAGGGCCTGCTGGTTGATGGTCACCAGCGCATAGGTCTCGGCCATGGCGGAAGCAGAGCCGAGGGCGAGGGTCATGGCGATGGCTGCGGCGCAGCCTGAAAGGATCTTGGTAAGACGCATTCCGGTTCCCCTTGGTTTTCTCGAAAAGGCCCTTGATCGGGCTCACGTGGCGCCTGAGCGCAGAGCATATTTCAAGATGCTTGATTTCTTGTCAAGTGACTTGAATTGGCATCAACGAAGAGAAATGAGGGGCTCGCCCGATCAGAATGTTGCCGGCGTGTTCACCCAGAAAATGCTGGCGCGTTCGTCGCCGACATTGCGGTACCAGTGCGGCAGTTCGGAATTGAAGACGAAGGAATCGCCGGCCGACAGGCGAAACGTCTTTTCGCCGACCATCAATTCGATCGCACCTTCCAGGAGGTAGCCGACTTCCTCGCCAGCGTGCTGGATCGGGCCGGCGCTCTCACCTCCCGCCTCGATGTGATGGATGTTGCACTGCAGGAGATGGCCGGGCGAATACGGAATGACGCGCTCGAGCGAAATGCCTTCGCCGCGCCGAAGCGGATCGAGCGCGATCAACGGCCGCGATCCAGCCCGAAAGACGATGCCTTCCTCACCATCGGATTCCTCGAACATCCAGCCAATGTTGGTGCCAAGCACCTCGACAAGCCGGTGCAGCATGGGAAGCGAGGGCGAGACCTTGCCGTTCTCGACCTTGGAAAGCAGGCTTTCAGAGCAGTTCGCGGCGGCAGCTAGCGCCTTCAAGGTCAGCCCACGCGTCTGCCGGGAGAGTTTCAACCGTATGCCGAGCCGCAGAAGGCTGGTGGCGGTCGAGCGCTCGTCGCCGCCCTTGCTGTTTTGGGTGTCCATCTTGTTCATTTGGGGACGCGAACATCTCCGCTGGTTGGGCTGACTCGTAAAACCGATCCCAGGCGTTGTCCATCCTGTGAAAAACGGACGATGCATCCAATCGTCGGTGGGCCTTTTCAAAACCATCATCCCCCACTAAACGCTACGACGCGTTCGGCGCATTTGCGAGTAACTGCCCGATGCATGCCGCAGAAGTTAGGACAACGCAGGCGTTGATCTCGCAGTACCGCACACCATGATCGAGGCGACCCCAACCTTCCGGGACAAAGTGGTGATCGCTCACTGACCGCGCCGCTGGGGACCGACGCAGCGAACTGCGGCCGTCAGGGCAGCGGGCCATTACTACGACCTGCAATGTCTCATGCAGTCGGAAACCGGCGAGGCCGCGCTCGCCGACCTCGATCTCGACGCCGACTGCGTGCGCCATGCGCGCGTGTTTTTGATCGGCCCGATTATGACCTCGCTTCTGCCGTACCAAGGACCTTCGCGATCGAGCCAACGCCCAAGATGGTCGATGCACTTGCGCGCGACTACGACGTGGCGCATCACTTTTGCCAACCGGCCGAGTATATGGTGTTTGACCTCCATGCGATCCGCACGAGCAGGTACTAGGAAACGATAGGATAGAAGGCTGCGTCGGCTGAACAACACCATCGCCGCCCTTAGCAGCGACACCAAAGCTACGCCGCCCAACCCATAATGGTCAGGGCCACATGCTCTCTTGGTTCTGTCGCACCACCTGAATTCCTCGAGCGATCCGCGCGCCATGTAGACGTCGACGCTCGGATCGTTGACGGCCGCCACCATTTCGGTCCGCCTGCCTTTGTAGCGTGAGCCCACGATCACCGCGCGCAGCTTATGTTCTCCGAGAAGGGCATGAAATAGTGCATCTCACAATTGACCTCGACACCGTCTTTGAGCGCGACGTAGGCGCGATATTCTTGCTCATAGGCCACCCATCGGCCTTTGTCCGGATTAGACGTTTGATGTCTTCGGGGGTGATTTCATCCAGAATGTTGAGGCCCATGTCAGTGAGCGTCGGACGCTTTTTCACATAGTCGACATCATAGAGTGCCTTTTCAGGCACGTCGAAGCCGAGGACTATACCCTTATGGCTGCCTGCGTAGTGCGCCCACATGAGGGGCTGTCCCAGTCCTTGCTCATGCAGATCACGCCGTTCTTGACGCTGAGGTGCCGGCGCATTTCTCGCAGTGCGATCCGATCGGCCTTTTGAGACAGCGTCACGCCGATGAATTCAAAGTCGTCGTTGAGCTGTTCGATTCGGCCGATCCTGATCCGGGGTTCCAAGATCGAGCGCACTTCGACGGGGTTTGATATCGTCCAGGCCAAGAACAAGGGGAACCGGCGGCAAACGGCTTTTCGTGCCAATCACGCCGATGCTGTCCGAGATCCTGGATGCGGCTGACAGGCGCGGGGAGACCGTCTTGGTCAACGCCTATGGGGAGCCCTTCTCCGCCAAGTCCTTGACTGGAATGATGGCGCATTGGTGCAAGCTTGCCGGTCTTCCGAACGGCCTTACCCTGCATGGTTTGAGGAAATCGCTCGGTGTTTATCTGGCGAAGGCCGAGGCCTTCACCAGGCAGATGATGGACGTCTCGGTCACGACGATATCGATCATGCGGAGCTCTATTCGTGCGAGGCATCGCAGGTGCGGCTGGCGGTCCCGGGGATGGATCGAGTCGTGCGGCTGGTCACGCGCAAGCCGATGCTTGGCGAACCTGTCGGCGAACCTCGTGGCGAATCACTCCATAACAATGGTGGGCCCGGAGGGACTCGAACCCCCAACCAAGCGGTTATGAGCCGCCGGCTCTAACCATTGAGCTACAGGCCCCACGCGCGCTGGATTAGTGTTTTTCCTTGCGCGGCACAAGGCTTTCCGGACGGGCTGGCCGAGATCGCCCAAATCAGCCCATATTCGCGCCCTAGTCGACAGGCGCGACTGGATCGCACATCGAGGAGATTTTCATGACCAGACATATTTTGCCGCTCGCACTTGCCGCCGCGATCGCTTTTCCGGCGATGGCAAGCGCTGCCGATTCGCTGCCCCCGCCCCGCATCATCGTGTCGGGTGAAGGCCAGTCGACCGTGGCGCCCGACCTGGCGCTGCTGACGCTCAGCGTCATGCGCGAGGCCAAGACCGCACGCGCGGCACTCGACGCCAACAACGACGCCATGGCCGCCGTGATCGCGGCAATGAAGTCGGCAGGGATCAAGGATCGCGACCTGCAGACCGCCGGCATCCAGATCAACCCGCGTTACAATTACACCAACAAGCCCGACGGCAGCCAGGAAGCCGAGCTTGTCGCTTACCAGGTGACCAACACACTCTCGGTGCGCATTCGCGACATCGACAAAACAGGTGAGGTCCTCGACAAGGCTGTGTCGCTCGGCGTCAACCAGGGCGGCGGCATTTCGTTCTCCAACGAGGATCCGAAGGCTGCCGTCACCGAAGCCCGCAAGAAGGCGGTCGCCGATGCCATGGCCAAGGCCAAGACGCTGGCCGAAGCCGCCGGCGTCAGCATCGGCCGGGTGCTGGAAATCACCGACCAGAACGTTGCGCCGGCGCCGATGCCGATCAATGCCAAGGCCTTCGATGCGGCAGGCGCCGCGGTTCCCGTGCAGGCCGGCGAGAATGCCTACGCCGTGCAGGTAACAGTGACATTCGAGCTTAAGTAGCAGGCCGCCGGGCCGGGCGCGGTTCTGCTGAACCCGTCGGCCGGAACCGCTATCGCCGACATGAAAAACCCCGGAGGACTGGCCTCCGGGGTTTTTTCGAGCCGCACCCTTCCGCGGAGGGAAAGGGGCTCCTGGCTGACCCTAGAAGGGTCATGCCGCTACTCCAGGCTGATCCTCGCGGAGGAACATGCCTCCGGATCGACCTTCGCAGAAGGTCGTATCCCAGACTGATCTTCGCAGAAGATCAGTCTGGTTCTCTTAGCGATAAATAACCGGGCAGCCGCGCTCATTGGCGAACACGATCACAACGCGATCGCCATACTGACGGCCGGCGACCTTCACCACGCGGCGATTGACATCGACGATGCGGACGCGGTGCAGGCCCATGCGCTCGGCCTTGTCGAGGGCGCGATCCGGCGAGCAGCGGCGCCAATTGCGGTCACGGCGAAAGCCGTCCTCATCGTCGCCGGTGTAGACGCCGACGCGGCGGTCATGGTTGTTGCCGAAGCCGAGATAGATCGAGTCCGCCTGGGCGGGCACTGCGGCAAGCGTGCCGAGAGCTACGAGACCCGAAAGGGCTGCCGTCTTGAATGAGTTGAACATTGTCTTCTCTCCTTGTTGAGGGCTTGCGCCCGTCTTGGTCGAACCGATGGGGGGAGAATGCTCCTTGCAATCTGAACTCTTCGCGAACCGGCCGTTCATTTTCGGTTAATCTGCCCGACAGGTTGAAAGCAACCGCCCCTTCCACCGCTGCAAACGATCCTGACCGTCAAAAACGTCCAATGGCGCAGAACGCCCTATGGCAGCGTCCGTTCCAGAATGCTCAGGGCTCGTCATCGAGCATATAGTCGAAATAGTCGTCCGGCTCGGCCAGATCGGTCTCACTGGCGCGGACGCGGCCGCGCATGGAGATGCCGGCATCATGAACGGTCTCGGCACTTCCCGACACCAGCCTGTGCCACCAATAGAGGTCGTGCCCCTCGGCAACCAGCCGGTAGGCACAGGTTTTCGGCAGCCACGTGATGGTGCGCACATTCTGCGGCGTCAGCCCGACACAGTCCGGCACGCGCGCCAGCCGGTTGGCATAGTCCGAACAGCGGCAGCTTTGCCCATCGAACAGCCGGCAGCCGACTGATGTCCAGTAGATCTCGCCGGTGTCCTCGTCCTCGAGTTTAGACAGGCAGCATTTTCCGCAGCCGTCGCACAGCGATTCCCACTCGGTGGGCGTCATCGCTTCCAGCGTCTTGGTCTTCCAGAACGGCGTTTCCATTATGGGTCGAGATGTGGCCTCCGCATGCGGCAAGGTCAAGCTGTTGTGTGACTTCAAGTTCCGGCCGCACCATAGGAAAAACATGAAGTTGCCTTCAAAACGCCGGTCAATCGTCCTTGGGTGCGGGTAATGCCCGCAAACCGGAACCAATCCGGTCAAGGACAGTTTGGGCAGGGATGGGACCCCACAAGGAGAATTTAAGATGAAACGCCAACCACGGGTACTGGCAGGTACGGCACTTGGCCTGCTTATGGCATCCGCGCCGTTGGGCGCATCCCCGTTGCAGGGCAACGCCGTTTTCGGCCCCTTGCAGCACACGGCCGCGCCACTGATCCTGGTCCAGGACGACCCTGCTGCAGATGGTCAGCAGACCGACCAGGAACTGCCGCGCAAAAAGAAACGCCAGCAGGCCGAACAGGCAGCGCCGGCCGCCGAGCAGCCTGCACCGGCTGCAGAGCAACCCGCCCCTGCCGCCGAGGAACAACAGCCGCGCAGGAAGAAGCGGGATCAGCAGCAGACCGAGCAGGCCCCGGCCGAACAGGCCGCACCTGCCGCCGAGGAACAGCAGCCGCGCAAAAAGAAGCGCAATCAACAGCAGCAGATCGAGGCGGCGCCTGCGGATGAGGGCGGCGCCCAGGCAGCGCCGGCGACCGATGAGCAGCCGCTCAAGCCACGCAAGAAGAAGCGTGACCAGCAGCAGATCGAGGCAGCACCGGCTGAACAACCGGCCGAACAGGTAGCTCCGGCAAATGAAGAACAGCCGCTAAAGCCACGCAAGAAGAAGCGCGACCAACAGCAGATCGAAGCGGCGCCCGCTGAACAGCCGGCCCAGCAGCCTGCCGAGCAGGCAGCGCCCACCGAACAGGTGGCGCCGGCAAACGACAACAAGTCGGGCAAGAAAAAGCGAAAGCAGGATCAGCAGATTGAGGCCGCGCCTGCCGACAAAGCGCCAGACGTCAAAGTTGCGCCTGCCGAAGAGCCCGCGCCGCAGGCCGAGCCGATTCAGCCCCCGGCCGATCAGCAAGCGGCTCCCGCCGAAGGTGAACAGCCGAAGGATCAGGCGAAAAAGCACGGCAAAAAAACTGTCGGCGAACAGCCGGTGACGGGCGAACAGCAGCCTGCGACCGGTGAACCACAGCCTGCGGAGCAACCGGCCAATGCCGAGCAGCCCGCGCAACGTGAGACGCCGGCGCAAGGCGAAGCCACGGCCAACCCCGACGAAGCACCCATCCTGGACAGCCAGAAGGATGCCAGGCGCAAGCACCGCAAGGACCAGGGCGGCAACAGCCAAAATGGGAACGGCCAGAATGCTGGCGGCCAGACGGGCGAGCAGCCCGCTCAGGGCGGCACCGAGGCGCAAGCCCCGAAGCCGGCTCCGGTCGACCAGGGACCGCCGCCCATCGACGACAAGTCAGCTCAGCAGGCAATTCAGCCAGAAAAGATCGCCCCGGTGACGGAGGAAAAAGGCAAACGCGTCGAGCGTGCACCCGATGAGAACGTCCGCGACCGCCGGCGTCCGAAAGGCGTCGACGTCGTCAAGGAACTCGGCGACCGCGTCATCCTGCAGTTCAACAACCAGACGATCGTGGAAAGCAATGACGCTCCGCGCATGCACCGCGGCGCCAGGAATGTTTACTATGAGGAACTGTCGGGCGATCGCTCTCGGGAAATCGTCGAGCGCGACAATGGCATCCAGATCGTCACCATCCGCAACCGCAATGGCGACGTCATCAGGCGATCGCGCATCACGCCGGATGGGCACGAATATGTGCTGAGCTATGTCGACGAGCGCAGCTATGACGACGACAATGACTGGCGCGATCCCGGTGACGACCTGCCGCCGATGCGGCTCACCATCCCGCGCCGCGAGTACATCCTCGATTCGGAAGATGTCGAAAGCCCGGACGATTATTACGAGTTCCTCGAACAACCGCCGGTGGAGAAGGTCCAGCGCCTCTATTCCATCGACGAAGTGAAGCGTTCGGCGCGCGTGCGCGACATTGCCCGTCGCGTCGACCTCGATACATTGAACTTCGAGTTCGGCTCGGCCTCGATATCCGACACCGAAGTGCAGAAACTGGAAGGCGTCGCCACGGCCATGGAGAAACTGTTGAAGAAGAACCCGGCCGAAACCTTCCTGATCGAAGGCCACACCGATGCGGTTGGCACGCCGGAAGCAAACCTTGCTCTGTCCGACCGGCGCGCTGAGTCTGTCGCCGAAGCGCTGACCAATGCCTTCGGGATCCCGCCGGAAAACCTGACCACTCAGGGCTATGGCGAGGAATACCTGAAGGTCAACACCACGGCGCCCAACCGCGAGAACCGCCGTGTCGGCATCCGTCGCATCACCTCGCTGGTGGCACCGGTGGCGAGTAACAATTGATCTGCTTTCCAATGGCTTGAGCAGCTTTCTGGAATCAGATCGACAACAAGGACCCATCCCGGCAGATCGGGATGGGTCGAGCTGCGGACAGCAATCCCGGTTCAGCAAGAATTGTACTGGTATTAGAACCGGCTCATTGAATAGAGCGGCCGCCCTCCCCAGATTCAAGCCTGGGCGTTCCCTGCCCCGTCCCGACTCCAGCGGGATGCATTGAACCCCGCCGGCCCTCCCGGCGGGGTTTTTTTGCGTCGCAATTTGCCTTGCAAACTGCGGCAAGCTGATCGAAATACCCCAGTCGACCTCAGAAAGCTGACCGGAACCGCTGCATGAAACGTCTCGAACTCGCCATCGAATCGATCATCCTCGCCTCACGCTGGCTGCTGGTGGTTTTCTACATCGGGCTGGCCCTAGCGCTCGCCGTCTATGCGCTGTCCTTCGGCAAAAAACTCTACGAGTTCGTCATGGTCGCCTTCACACTCGACGACACCGACACCATCCTGAAGATGCTCGGCCTCATCGACGCCGCACTTGTCGCCTCGCTGGTGGTGATGGTGATCATCTCCGGCTACGAGAATTTCGTCAGCCGCTTCGACGACCAGGATGGCGGTGTGCACTGGCTGGGTACGATCGATGTCGGTTCGCTGAAGGTCAAGGTCGCCTCGACCATCGTCGCTATTTCCTCGATCCACCTGTTGCAGGTGTTCCTGAATTCGTCTTCCTATACGATCGACCAGCTGATGTGGCTGACCATCATCCACCTCGCTTTCGTCGTCTCGGCGCTGATGCTGGCCTATATCGACCGGCTGATGGGACTGAGCAAAGGCAAGAAGGGCGAGGAGTGATGAGCCCCTTTCTCCCCGTTCATGGGGAGGTGAGGCTGGTCCGCACAGCGGGCGAAAAGCCAATTGCTTGGTTTTTCGAAAAACGCCGGCAGGTGGATGAGGAAGCAGCGCCGTCGGCCCGTGATTTCCGTCAGTAGATGCTTTTGACGTTCGTCGGCGAATTGGCAAATACCGCGTCCGGCACGAAAAAGTCGCCGGCCAGCGGCCCGGTCGCGCCCGGCGCATAGACCGCGAAATCGGTCACGCCCTCGGCCCGCAGCACCTCTTCATCGATGTAGAAATTGCCTGATGTCTCGCGCGATGGCCGCAGGAAGATGGCGTGTGCGGCATCGGCCATGATGTCGGGTAAGCGGCTCATCGCCGCCACCGTCGCGCCGCCGAGCAGATTGCGCACCGCAGCCGTGTCGATGGTCGAGATCGGCCACAGCGAATTGACCGCGATGCCGTCCTTGGCAAACTCGGCGCTCATCCCCAGCGTGCACATCGACATGCCGAACTTGGCCATGGTGTAGGCGACATGGTTCTTGAACCATTTGGCCTTCATGTCGAGCGGCGGCGCCAGATTCAAGATGTGAGGATTGCTTGCCAACTTCAGGTGCGGAATGCACATTTTCGACACCAGGAAGGTGCCGCGCGTGTTGATCTGGTGCATCAGATCGTAGCGCTTCATGTCCGTCTCCAGCGTGCCGGTGAGCTGGATGGCGCTGGCATTGTTGACGCAGATATCGATGCCGCCGAACTTTTCGACGGTCTTGGCAACCGCCTCAGCCACCTGCGCCTCCTCGCGGATGTCGCACAAAACAGGCAGCGCCTTGCCGCCGGCCTGCTCGATCTCCTCAGCTGCCGAGTAGATCGTGCCCGGCAGCTTCGGATGCGGCTCGGCGGTCTTGGCCGCGATCGTCACATTGGCGCCGTCGCGCGCAGCTCGCAGCGCGATCGAAAGACCGATGCCGCGCGACCCGCCGGAGATGAACAGCGTCTTTCCCTTGAGCGACATGTCTTGGCACCTCCCTTGCTACATCACTGACGCGAACCATTGCGCGGCGGCAATGCACTGCGCAAGGCCTCGGCAGCCTGCAACGGGTTACGCAACGTAGGCTCAAACGGAAAAGGGGGTTAGACCAGCACCAGGCCCTGCCGCATCGCGATCGCGATGGCATCCGTGCGGTTCGCAGCACCCAGCTTGATCAGGATCGCGGCGACGTGGAACTTTGCCGTATGCACGGAGATGTTCAGCCGCCGCGCGATCACCTTGTTGGGCGCGCCTTCGGCCAGCAGCGCCAGCACTTCGGCCTCGCGCGGCGACAGCGCCGGACGGGCGGTAGCGCCATCGTCCAACAGCTCCTCGCCGAACAGCCCGCTATGGCTTCCGCCGTTGGCGGCGCCATCGAAATCGTCGTGGCGAGCGGGCGTCGAACGCCCATCCCTGGACACCCGGTAGCCGGCCGCCGCTAGTCTGACGGCAGCCGCGATCAGATTCGCATCCGACGCCAAAGGCAGCACGGCAAGCACCCGGTTTTCTGGCCGGCCAGCGCTCGCGGATAGCAGCACCCGTGGGATTGCGCTGTTGCCACCATCGGCCCGATCGAGCCAGGCCGCACTGTTCGCAACAGCGTCATCGACGACAGCGACGTCGGCAATCCCGCTGCCGGCCACGACCGGAAGCAGATCGTCCGCCATGGCAAGCGAAGCCGACAGGCGCTCGGCACGCGCGGCATCGTGCAGCGCGATCAGCACCACGAGCTGGCGTCCGCCGCCCGCCACCTCCGGCCCACCCACCTCCGGCCCACCCGCCTCCGGCCTTGTCAGCGTGTCGCTTTCCATCGGCCCTCTCAGCTCAGCGGCTTTTCACCGACGGTCAGCGCGACATCGCGCTGCTCGCCGCCGCGCACCACGCCGAGCGTCACCGCGGCACCCGCGCTATCCGGCCCGAGCTTTCGGATCAGTTCGCGCGGGCCGTGCACGGCCTCGCCATTCCACGCCACGATGATGTCGCCCAGCGCAAGGCCGGCGGCCTTGGCCGGACCATTGTCGTCGAGGCTCATGACCATGGCGCCGCGCGCCGCGCCGTCACGGATCGGGTGCAGGCCGGCGCCGAGATAGCCGCGCGCGACATGGCCCTTTTCACGCAGCGTCGCCACGGCCCGCTCGACCGTCTCATAAGGCATGACCAGCGCACGACCACGCGGCCCGAACAGCAGCATGCCGATCAGCGCGCCCTTGGCGTCAAGCACCGGCCCGCCCTCGAAACGGCCGCCGGCATTGACGGCGAGATTGATGCGCCGATCGATGCTGCCGCCGCGCATCGAGCGCCAGGCGGGGCCGACCTCGCCGACCGAGCCCGAGACAGCCAGCGCCGAGCCCTGACTGCTGCCGACAGCGATGGCGACGTTGCCCGGCCGTACCGCGTCAGCCTTGGCGAGCGCAGGCGCCGCGACCGCGCCGGCCGGCTTCAGAAGCGCTACGCCGGTCGACGGATCGCGACCGACCAGTTCGGCCTTCACCACTTCGCCCGAAGCCAATGTCAATTCGATCTCCTCACCGGCCTCGACAGCTTCCTCGGCGGTGACGAAATAGCCGTCACGCCAGTGGAAGGCGCTGGCGGTGCGATGGTGATGGGTGGTGAAACTTGCCGTTGCCGGCGCAGCCTTGGCGGCGAGATCGGCGATGGCCTCGGAAAATGCATTAAGGTTGAAGTCACTCATGATGATCTCCTGGGTTTTCTCATGCCCCAGATATCGCTCGGCAGTGCGCCCGGAGGTACTCGTCTGACGGCTAGTTACTGGTTTGACTGGCCATCTGGTCAGGTCGCGGCAGTTCGAGCCGCTCCGCACATATAGTCATCATCGCGCCTGAAAACACGGAGCCCTGCCAATGGCCCTCGCCGCCCACAAATTCGAGACCGACGACACACTGCTCGACGCCTATTCGACGACAGTCGCCGACGCCGTCGACCGCATCGGCCCAGCCGTCTGCCGCATCGAGCGCGTCGGTGGCCAAGGTGGCCATGGCTCCGGCTTCGTCATCACCCCGGACGGGCTGGTGGTTACCAATTTCCATGTCGTTGGCGATGCCAAAACGGTGCGCGTCTCTATGCCCGACGGCGCCTCCAGCGAAGGCCGCGTGCTAGGCCGCGACCCCGACACCGACATCGCGCTGGTGCGCGCCGATGGCAGCTTCACCGAAGTCGCGCCGCTCGGCGATTCCAAGCGGCTGCGGCGCGGCCAGATCGCCATTGCCATCGGCAATCCGCTCGGCTTCGAATGGACCGTAACGTCAGGCGTGGTCTCCGCACTTGGCCGTTCGATGCGCGCCTCGACCGGGCGGCTGATCGACGATGTCGTCCAGACCGATGCCGCGCTCAATCCCGGCAATTCCGGCGGACCGCTGGTGTCGTCGGCAGGCGAAGTCATCGGCGTCAACACCGCCATGATCCACGGCGCGCAAGGCATCGCCTTCGCGGTCGCTTCCAACACCGCCAACTTCGTCATTTCGGAGATCATCCGCTTCGGCCGCGTGCGGCGCGCCTTCATCGGCATCTCGGCCGACACCACCAGTTTGCCGCGCCGCGCAGCGCTCCTGTCGCAGGTGACCACCAGTACTGCGGTGCGGCTGCGCAGCGTCGAGAAAGACGGACCCGCGGCGAAGGCCGGCCTCAGGGAAGGCGACATCATCGCGGCGATAGACGGTCGCCCGGTCACCGGCGTCGACGACCTCGTGCGCATGCTCGACGCCGAACGCATCGGCCGCGAGACGCTATGCACAGTGGTGCGCCGCACCGGCGTCAGCCAGGTGACGGTGACGCCGGTAGCAAGGGCGAGCTGAGCCTTTATCGAGGCTTGAGCACCCGCCCGAGCAGCGACACCAGCAGTCGCGCAAGGTCACCGGTCGGGTCGAGGTCGGGATCGTAGATCGTCATGTCCAAGCCGGTGCAGCGCTGGTCCGCTGCCAGCGCCGACAGAATGGCAACGAGTTCATCGGGGTCGATGCCGGGGCTGCCGGGCGAATCCACCGCCGGCATCACCGTCTGGTCGAGCACATCGACATCGAGATGCAGCCAGTAGGGACAGCCGGCGCGCGCCAGCGTCGCTCTTGTCTTTTGCAACACTCCAGCCGCGCCGAGTTCCTGCGCGGCAAAGACGTCGATGCGCGTCACGGCGGTCGCATTGATGTCGGGCCAGGCAAAATCGGCATCGCGGCTCTCGCGTTCGCCGATCTGAACCACCGCCTCGTCGGCGACGAGCGGACCGACAACACCTGGCCATTGCGCCAGCAAAGCCTCGCCGCGTCCGGTGGCAAGTGCCAGATCCATGCCGGCAACCGAGCCGAGTGAGGCATTGACATCGTAGTTGCCGGGATGGCGGAAATCGCTGTGGCCATCGACATGGACCAGGGCGACTGCGCCCGAGCGCCGCGCGGCGACCAGTGCGCCAAGCAGGATCGAGCAGTCGCCGCCGATGATCAGCGGGAACTCGCCTTGCCCAAGCGCACGGGTGACGATCTCGGCAAGATCGAGGTTGAAGCGGCGGATCGCCGGACCATTACGCAGCCTAGTGCCCGGTTGCGGTTCGGTACTGTAGGCGGGTCTGTCGAGATCGACCACCCGCCCCGGCGCCAGCGACTCGATCAAACCAGCTTGGCTCAGCGCTTGCGGCGCACGCCAGGTGCCGGGCACATGGCCCGGCTCCAAGGGCCGAAGGCCGAGATTGGATGGCGCCCGAACAAGGCAGATGTCACGCATGCGGCAGGCCCAGCTTCAACGTCACCAACATAGACCGCATGGTGCGGATCCGGCCACAGCGGCCGGAGCCGCTGCCGACATTTGCTGCCATTGTTCAGGCGCCCGCCGCGCCCGCCGCGAATTGCGCCTGAAATTCCGGGCTGAGCGGGATCGGCTTGATGACGTCGATCAGCACGCCATTGGGATCCCTGGTGATGAAATGGCGCTGGCCGAAGGGTTCGTCGCGCAGCGGGCACAGGATCGGCAGGCCGGCCGCAACGATCCGTTCATAGACAGCATCAGGATCCCTCACCTCGAAATTGATCAGCAGCCCCGATGTGCGGCCGCGCCCCCCCTCGGGGATCGTCTCGTGGTCGCCCTGGACGATACCGAGATTGACCCGGCGATCCTCGGCAGACTGCAGATGCACATACCAGTCGCTCGCAAACAGCGGCTTGAAGCGGAAGTGATTGATATAGAAGGCTTTTGTGCCGGCTACGTCGCCCGTCATCAGCACCGGATAATAGCTCGTCGTCTTCATCTTTCTTTCTCCCGTCAGCCAACATACAGTTTGCATGTAATTCGAAATAACATACAGGCTGCATGTATGCAACGAGAAACCCCGCGCCGCTCCAACCGCGACCGCACCGAAGCGACGCGCGCCGACCTGATCGCTGCGGCGCGCAAACTGTTCATCGAAAAGTCCTATGCCGAGACCGGCACGCCGGAGATCGTTGCGGCCGCCGGCGTCACCCGCGGCGCGCTCTATCACCACTTTGCCGACAAGCAGGCGCTGTTTGCCGCCGTGGTCGAGCAGGAGGCGGCGGCGGTGGCGCAAGAGATCGAGCGCGCCTCGCCGCCTTCTTTGTTTGCCCGCAATGCGCTGATTGCCGGCTCGGACGCCTATCTCGCCGCCATGCGCGCGCCCGGCCGCACGCGGCTTTTGCTGCTCGACGGGCCGGCCGTGCTTGGCCGCGCCGCCATGGATGCGATCGACAATCGCCACGGCAACCGGTCGCTGCGCGAAGGCCTGGTTGCGGCAATGCGCGAACAGTCGATGACCAGACTGCCGGCCGATGCGCTGACCGCTTTGCTCGCCGCTGCCTTCGACCGCGCAGCACTTGCCGTCGAGGCCGGCGCCTCGGCCGAAGACTATCGCGCCGTGCTCATGGCTCTGATCGATGGGCTGTCTCCGGCTCATCTTCAGGCAGGTCGTCCGGGTCGAACTCGTTGAAGCAGCCGAGCTGGCGTTTGAACTGGTCGATCAGCCAGGCCGCCGCCGGTTTCGGGCTACGGTCGGCGCGGTGCATGGCATAGAGCGATGAGCGCACCTCGCTAAAAGGTTCAAGGTCGAGTTCGACCAGCCTGCCGCTGGCCAAATCGTCCGCGATCAGCCAGCGCGGCAACCCGCCCCAGCCCAGCCCCTCGCGCATCAACGTATGCTTGATACGCACATCTGTCAGCCGCCATGTACGATAGGCAAAGACGCCGAAGTCGCGTCCCTTGGTGCGTTCCGACTGGTCACTGACAACCAGCTGGGTGTGCTCTCGCGCATCCTCGAGCGCCACCGGTTTCGGCAGCAGTGCCAGAGGGTGGGTGGGGGCGGCAGCCAGCACGATCGACATGAAGCCGATGCGCACGAGATGCACGTCGACCTCGCCCAGCAAGCCACCGATGCCAAGATCCGACTGTCCGCTGACGACATGGTCGGGGATCAGACCGAGCGTGCCGATATGCAGTCGCATCATCACGGTCGGGAACTGCGCCTCGAACGCCTTCAGCACCCGCACCAGCACCGGCGAGGGCAGCGCCGCGTCAACCGATAGCGCAACTTCAGCCTCCAGCCCCTGATGGTGACCGTCGGCACGCGAACGGATGCGCTGCAGCACGCCGACCATGCGCCGGGCGTCCTCCAGCATCGCCCGGCCGATTTCGGTCAGCTGCGGCTCGCGCGTGCCCTCGCGCTCGAACAGTTTCAGGCCAAGCTGCGCTTCAAGATTGGCGATGCCGTAGCTGATGACGGACTGCGCGCGGTTAAGCTTGCGGCCGGCGGCTGAGAAGCTGCCGGTGTCGGCGACCGCAACCAGGATCTGCAATTGGTCGAGCGTCGGATTGGGCTGCACGGCATACCTACTTTATGGATGGATCGTATAGAAAATATACCAGTTTTTTGAATGGGTCGGTAGGCCCATATCAGGCGGGAGAAATCAATTCCCACTGGAGAGAACCGCTATGTCTATCCTGCTTGTAACCTCGAGCCCGCGCGGCGCTGCCTCGCACTCGACCCGTATCGCTACCGAATTCGCTGAAAAGCTCGTCGCCGCCGACCCGTCGAATACGCTCGTCGTACGCGACCTCGTGGCCAACCCGCTGCCGCATATCGACACCGATTATGCGACCGGCATCTACACCCCCGTTGAAGCCCGCACGCCGCGCCAAGCCGAAGTCGTCGGCGTCTCCGACATCGTGCTTGACGAACTGTTCGCAGCCGACACCGTGATCCTGGCCACCGGCTTCATCAACTTCAACATCTCCTCGACCCTGAAGTCCTGGGTCGATCACATCTCCCGCTCCGGCAAGAGCTTCTCTTATGGCGAGGGTGGTCCCAAGGGCCTCGTCACCGGCAAGAAGGTCTATATCGTACTCGCCTCGGGCGGCATCTATTCCGAAGGTGCGGCCGTGCAGTTCGATCACGCCATCCCCTATCTGCGCGGCGTGCTCGGCTTTCTCGGCATGACCGACGTCGACGTCATCCGGATCGAAGGCGTCGGCATGGGTCCCGACGCCGTGACCGCCGCGCTCGCCAATGCGACGGCCAAGGTCGATGCCGTGGTGGCTGCGAGCCAGCAGGTTGCTGCAGCGGCGTAAGCGCAGGCCCTTCCCACCTGCATTAAAAAAGGCAGGCGCTCCGGCGCCTGCCTCTTTTGTTGTTGCACGAATGTCGACCGGAACGGAGTAGCGCATGTAGTGAAACGCGCCGCGAGATCGCCACGTAACCGTGTACGCGTTGTCGGGTGAATTTTCTTCACATGGGTTTTATCATTCAGATAAGTTCCATTTTGAGTTTTATGCCAAGTACAGTATGCGCAAGTCACATACGTCTTAATGACAAGCCACCTCGAAACCGCTCATGGAGACTTGTTTGTCTGAGTTCCCAATTCTCGGCATTGACCTTGGCACGACCAATTCGTTGGTAGCTCATTTTACCGAAGAAGGCCCCATATTGATCCCCAATGCTATCGGGGCTTTTCTGACGCCTTCTGCCGTGGGGCTTAGCGACAATGGTGACTTGCTGGTCGGCCAGGCAGCCAAGGACAGGCTCGTGTCCAATCCCGATATAAGCACGGCACGATTCAAGCGTTATATGGGCACGGATCACATGGTTCGTCTCGGCCGCAAGGCATTTCGACCGGAAGAGTTGTCCGCGTTCATTCTGCGCTCCTTGAAAGCGGACGCCGAGGCGCATTTCCAGCACCCTATTGACGATGCGGTTATTTCCGTGCCGGCCTACTTCAACGATGTGCAACGCAAGGCAACGATCGCTGCCGCACAACTCGCGGGTCTTAAGGTAAGCCGGCTGATCAATGAACCGACCGCGGCGGCCTTGGCTTATGGCCTGCATCGCAAGGACGATGAAAGCACCTTTCTTGTCGTGGATCTTGGCGGCGGCACATTCGACGTTTCAATTCTGGAGATGTTTTCTGGCGTCATGGAGGTGCGAGCGTCGGCCGGGGACGCATTTCTGGGCGGAGAAGACTTCACGGATATCCTTGTGGCGTTGTTGGGCAAGGATCTTGGCCGTGAAGATTTGGGAAAGGGAGATCTGTCACGGCTGCGTGCGCTGGCTGACGAAGCAAAGCACAAGCTTTCAACCAGCAAAGACGCCGATATCCGATATGTCCTGGACAGCGAACAGAAGCATCTTTCCGTCTCTGCAGATCGTTTTGAGGAGGCAACGACGCAGTTAGTCAACCGGATGAAGGCCCCTTTACAGCGCGCGATGCGCGACGCAAACCTAAGCAACGACCAGATCGACCGGATCATTCTCGTTGGCGGTGCAACGAGAATGCCAATCATCAAGTCTACAATAACCAAGCTTTTCAAGCGTTTTCCGGAACATGATCTCGACCCTGACCATGTCGTGGCCTTGGGCGCGGCGGTACAGGCCGGGCTTGCTTCCCGGCATCAGGCGCTCGACGACATCGTCATGACCGATGTTTCACCCTTCACCTTGGGTATCGAGACAAATCATCAAGTCGGACCGAATAGCCAAACCCTGCCCGGATATTTTGCTCCAATCATCGAGCGCAACACGGTTATTCCAGCGAGCCGGGTTGAGCGTTTCAATACTGTAGTTCCTGGTCAGCAGAAAGTGGAACTCAATGTCTTTCAGGGCGAGGCGCCGCTGGTACGCGACAATGTGAAGATAGGTACATTGAGCGTTCCTGTTCCCGTCAACCGCAACGCAAATGAAGCGGTCGATGTTCGCTTTACCTACGATACGTCCGGAGTGCTTGAAGTCATCGCAACGGTCGTCACTAATGGCAAGGCTCATCGACTTGTCATAGAAGGCAATCCGGGCGCTCTTTCGCAAAAAGACATTCTGCAACGCCTGGCAGAACTTGAACGGATCAAAATCCATCCACGCGAAGAAGCGTTTAACGCGGCGCTCGTCGCGCGCATCACGAAAGCTTTTGAAAATGCCTTGGGGCCGCAACGCAAGATGTTGTCGGCATGGCTTGGGGAATTCGAGGCAATCCTTGCCCGGCAACATCCCAAGGAAATCGCCGCAGTGCGATCCCAAATCACGGGAAAACTCGAAGCGTTAGAGAAGTACGATGTTTATTGATGCGTTTTCCATGCTCGGAATATCCGACCGGGAAGACGTCACCGAACGCGAGATCAAGCGCGCCTACGCTACAAAGCTCAAACTAATCAACGTCGATGAGGATCGCGACAGCTTCATTGCATTGCGTCACGCATTCGAGCAGGCGCGCGATCAGGTCAACCGGCGGGAGTATTTCAAGAAAATTACTTCCCCTGACGAGACACAAATTGCCGAAGACACCGACACGCCCGCGTTGAAGAACGTGCCACTGTCCAACGAGAGTCCGCTTCCCGCTATCCTCGAAGCACGCGCTTTGCGGGCCATGGAAGATGATATCGAGACGCTCCTTATCGAAAATATCGAACCAGATGCACCGAAAGAAGCGGCTCCAGCCCGCACGGCTTCAATTGCCACCGAAGCGCCTGCCCTTCGCGCCATGAAAGCTGTCGAGTCGCTTATCACCGAACCAAGAAAATGGCAGAGAATAGACAGCTGGCTGGCAATTCTGGATGGCGAGCTCCTACAGACGATTGATGACATTCAAGAGTTTGAAACCCGCATGCGGACCTATGTTTGCGAACAATCAGGCTTCGGCGAGCGGCAGCGTCCGTCGGCCAAGCCCTGGATGATGCAGCGCTTGCTTGACTTGCTTGACGAACGCTTTGGCTGGACACACAATCGCGGATCAAACTATTGGGAGCGTCAACAGCTTGACTGGTTGCACGCGCTAATCGATCCTGAGACGGCACCCCAATATCGTATGGCGTCCGCGCCGCAACAGGACCCTGAGCCCGAAACGATCGCACCATCGAGCCAAGCCACCGGTTCGGCGCGTCAATCACCTATTTCCGGGTGGGTATGGGTTATGATCATCTTTGTGCTTGTTAAACTTGCTGCCGCGCTTTCTGGCTCAAATGAGCCCGCGAAAACATTCTCACGGCCCGATGCCACACAACAAGTGCCCGCAGGCGTTCTTCGCGACCTCTGTCGTAATCTGTCGTTTGACGAATGTTTCAAAAAGATGAGTGGGATGCCGGAGCCATAGGCCGAAAAATTATCGAGCGGAAATCGGCGGAAAAGATAAACAACCGGTGCAAATGTTGGCCACCGCAGGCCCTACCCGAACATCCTCTCGCCTTGCTCGTCGACCAACTGCATGCCCTTCTTGATCGAGATGTCGACGGCGTCGTCCAGTCCGGCAAAGCGATCGGCGCGGATGAATTTGTGTTCCTTCATCACGCCGTCGACTTCCTTCGAAACCACGCCGCAGGTCTGGTATTGGCCCCCCTCCGCCTTGTAGGGCGTGGCGCTGATCAAAAATCCCTTGTGCTCAACCTGCTTTGCCGGTGCTGCGCTCTTGGGCTCGCCCCCCTCACCGCCACCACCGAAAAGACGCTTCAGAAAAGACATGGGGCTTCCTCCAACGGCAATCATCCTGCACCACGTCTCGCGGTGCAGGATGATTTTCAGTACCGTTCCTCAGTCGAACGGGCAAGCGTTCTCGCCAGGGGTCAACCGCGCGATAGCGCTTCCAGGGCTTCAGCGGCGGCTTCCAGGACTGCAATCGCCTCGGCCTGCTTTTCAGCCGGCGCGTCGACGAGATCGCCGAGCGCGGCACGCAGCCGGTGGCGCACGGCGCGGAACTCGTCGCGGGCTTCCGAGCGACCCCGTCCACCACGCCGTCCGCCTTCCTCGCCGTCGTCGTTCCAGCCGAACCAGTCCCGCGCTTTGGCCATCTTGCGGCCGAAGCGCTCGAGATGCTCGAGCACGCCGTCGATCATCTCGCGGTTCTCGGCGAGATGCGCCTGGCCCGCCTCGGTGATCGAAAACACCTTCTTGTTGCCGTCGGCGGCTGAAGCCGCATAGCCGGCCTCTTCCAGGAAGGTCAGCGTCGGATAGACGACGCCCGGGCTCGGGCTGTAGATGCCGCTGGTGCGCTCTTCCAGCGCCTTGATGATGTCGTAGCCGTGGCGAGGCGCCTCGGCCAGCAGCGACAGCGTGATCAGCTTGAGATCGCCGTCGGCCAGCATGCGCCCGGCACGAAACATGTCGCCCGGGCCGCCGCGTCCACCGCCACGTCCGCCGTGGCCGAACGGACCAAAGCCGCCGCCCCCTCTTCCACCAAATTTGCCTGCCATGTGCAGGAATGCGCGCTCGGCGCGCTCGCCAAAGGGATGATGTCTATGCATGAATTGCTCCTTGAGTTATATCTTACGATACATCTTAATTAGGCTTGCCCCGCCGACGAGTCAAGATATATCTTACGATGTATCTAAAGGCGGCGCCAGAAGGTTGATTTCGCCGCCGCCGGCAGCTAGAAAGCGCGTGAGGGCCAAAACCTCTCCGTAAGCGTCTGACGTCAAGCAACGCATCCACCCCGGTCTTTCCGGGCAGTTCCGCCGGAAACCCGGCGCAATGGATGCCAAATGCGACGGACCGGATGTTTCAGGAAAATCCAAAAATGACCACGAACCGTAAGCGCGGCAAGCTGCCGGCGCGCTATGCCGCGATCGTCAGCCCGCTGGTGCTGTCGCTGCTGATGACCTTCATCGTCTCGTTCATATCGACGCTGAAAAGCCTTGGACTGCAACCTGATTTGCCGGCTGTCTGGCTCACTGCCTGGGGCCTGTCCTGGCTGGTAGCGTTCCCAACGTTGCTCATGGTGCTGCCGGCGGTGCGCCGCATTGTCGGCTGGCTTTGCGAGCCGGCGTCCCGGTAACGCCCATGACGGTAAGGCCCGCAGATTCTTCGGGCCTTGCCTCGCTACCAGCGGCCCTTGCGCCGGTTCCAGGCATAGAGAAGATCGGCGAAACGATCATAGGCCAAGCGCGTCAGCGGCAGCGCGACCGGATTGCCGAAGAGCGTCGCCAGCCAGCCGTCGCCCGGCGTCGCCCGCCAGACGGCAACCGCGACATCGGCGCCGACCAGCAGCCTGCCTTCGGCATCGGTGGCATGCAGCCGGCGGCGTATGTCCTCCAGCGAGGCGCTGTAGCCAGAGAGCGCCGCCGGTTCGAGGTTGATGTCGCGGAATTCGATCCGCCCGGCCTTGATCGCCTCGATCAGCCGCCGTTTCTGCCGGGTGATGCCGCCATCGCAAACCGGGCAGCGTGTGTTGTACCAGACGGTCAGCGCAGGCTTGGACATGGCGCGACTATCACCCTGACGGCACGGCCCCGCAATATGACGCCGAGCCGCACGGACCCGCGCCCAGCGCTATCCAAGCGAGGCGACGATCTCGCGATAGGCAAATTCCGGGAAAGCCTTGAGCGTTCGCGTCTTGACGCTGCCACCCGTTGCCAGCATCAGGGCGAAACGAGCAAGCACAGCATCGTCGGGCGCCTCGATAATCGCCACCATGTCATATTCGCCCATAGTCAGGTAAAACGCCTTGAACGAGCCGCCCATGTCGGCCAGTTGCTTCTTGGCGGCATCGAGCCGCTTCGGCGACTCTCGGATATTTCTGGCGCCCTGTTCCGTCCAGTTCATCAGCAGGATGTAGGTTGTCATCACACACCTCCCTCCGGCGCCACGGAGCACGGCTGAGGACATCAGCCGGGGCGGACATCCGGTTTTTCGCCCAGAACATGCATCCGACCAGGCAAGTATCCTCCCGACGGAGATGGGCGACAAGAGCCTTCACCCGGCAACAAAAAGGGCGCCATCGGCGCCCTTTTCGAATTCTGGTCTGTTGCCGGTATCAGCTGTCGAGGAAGCTCCTCAGCTTGCGGCTCCGGCTCGGGTGCTTGAGCTTGCGCAGCGCCTTGGCTTCGATCTGGCGGATACGCTCGCGCGTCACCGAGAACTGCTGGCCGACTTCTTCCAGCGTGTGGTCGGTGTTCATGCCGATGCCGAAGCGCATGCGCAGCACCCGCTCCTCGCGCGGCGTCAGCGAGGCGAGCACCCGCGTGGTGGTCTCGCGCAGATTGGCTTGGATCGCCGCATCGATCGGCAGGATCGCCATCTTGTCCTCGATGAAATCGCCCAGATGCGAATCCTCTTCGTCACCCACAGGGGTTTCGAGCGAGATCGGCTCCTTGGCGATCTTCAAGACCTTGCGCACTTTTTCGAGCGGCATTGCGAGCTTTTCTGCCAGTTCCTCCGGCGTCGGCTCGCGGCCGATTTCATGCAGCATCTGGCGCGACGTGCGCACGATCTTGTTGATCGTTTCGATCATGTGCACCGGGATGCGGATGGTGCGCGCCTGGTCGGCAATCGAACGCGTGATCGCCTGCCGGATCCACCATGTCGCATAGGTCGAGAACTTGTAGCCGCGGCGGTATTCGAATTTGTCGACCGCCTTCATCAAGCCGATATTGCCTTCCTGGATCAGGTCGAGGAACTGCAGGCCGCGATTGGTGTATTTCTTAGCGATGGAAATGACGAGGCGCAGGTTGGCCTCGACCATTTCCTTCTTGGCGATAGCGGCTTCGCGCTCGCCCTTCTGCACCTGGTTGACGATCTTGCGGAATTCCAGGATCGAGATCGCCGTCTCGGTGGCGAGGTTCTGGATTTCCGAACGCAGATCCTTGATCGCGTCCTTCTCGTTCTTGGTGAATTCCTTCCAGCCGCGCGAGGTGAGATTGCCGATCGAGCGTGTCCAGTTCGGGTCGAGCTCGGAGCCCTGATATTCCTTGAGGAACTCCTCGCGGCGCACGCCATAGCTTTCGGCCAGGCGCAGCAGCTTGCCTTCGTTCTGCACCAGCCGCTTGTTGATGTCGTAGAGCTGCTCGACCAGCGCCTCGATGCGCGCCGTGTTGAGCGACAGCGACTTCACCGCCTTGATCAGCTGGTCCTTCAGCTCCTTCAGGCGGCGGTCCTGGCTTGGCGACAGCGTGCCGGTCGCGGCCAGACGGTTCTCGACCTGCTGGTCCTGCAGCTTGCGCAGCTTCTTGTAGGTGTCGGCGATGACGTCGAGCGTCTCCATCACCTGCGGGCGCAGTTCCGCTTCCATCGCCGCCAGCGACAGGCTCGCCTCGTCCTCGTCTTCCTCGTCGTCATCGACCAGGCCGCGCGTGTCGGCGCCGACATTGGTGATGTCGTCTTCCTCGTCGCGTCCACGCCTCGGCTTGTCCTCGGCCTTGGGCGCCTCCTCGATGCGCTCGACCACCGGCGCCTGCTTGGCTTCGGGGCCGGCATAGGTGGCTTCGAGGTCGATGATCTCGCGCAGCAGGATCTTGGATTCGTTGAGCTCGTCACGCCAGATGATGATGGCCTGGAAGGTCAGCGGGCTTTCGCAGAGGCCCGCAATCATCGTCTCGCGGCCGGCCTCGATGCGCTTGGCGATCGCGATTTCGCCCTCGCGCGACAGGAGCTCGACCGAGCCCATCTCGCGCAGATACATGCGCACCGGGTCATCGGTGCGGTCGGTCGGCTCTTTCTTGGTGGTCGTGGCGGCGACGGCGGTGCCGGTCTGCTCGGCCAGCTCGTTGGCGTCTTCCTCGGCGTCGGCATTGCTGTCGGCGGCCTCGGGCTCCTCGCTCTGATCGTCGTCCTCGACCACGTTGATGCCCATGTCGGACAGCATCGCATTGATGTCTTCGATGCGATCCGGATCGGTCTCTTCCGACGGCAGCACCGCGTTCAGTTCGTCGAGAGTCACATAGCCGCGCTTCTTGGCGGCCTTGATCATCTTCTTGACAGCATCATCGGAAAGGTCGAGCAGAGGCCCATCGGTGGCGCCTTCACGTTCGGTCTCGACCTCTTCCTTTTCCTTTGTCGCCATAGTCTTTATCTTCTCCTAGCGGCCGAGCATCGAAGCCGCGTAGCTGCCGCACCGGTCAAACTACATGCGCTGGTGGCGCTTAACCGGGCCGGTAACCGAATCAACTCTTTTGTTTGTTCATATCGTGCCCCCAAAACCGGTTTTCACTTTTGGGCGATATGCATTAAGTCCAGATTAACCCTGATATCTGTGGCAGGCTGACAGCCTGTCCAGTGATCAGCACCTCGCGTCAGTGCATTTCCATCGACGCCGGCACGGGTTAAGGTTTCGAATCGTCCTGATTCCGTCATTCTGCCAGAAGGTCAAGCGCCTCTCGCATGATTCGCATCAAAAAAGCGAATCAATTACCCGACTTAGAGGCGTCGATTCGACGCGCAGCACGTACATCATCCATTCTTGCGCAGGTTTCGACCTACACGCGCCCACCCCTGCCCGAGGACACACCGAAGCCTTCGATCAGCGCTTCCGTTGCTTGTACATCACGGAACTGCGCCTGAATCTCGATGAGGTGCCGGTAGTTTTCGTCAGTGGGATCGCTGGCGAGCGCTGCTTCCGCCTGTTTCAGCTCCTTATGTAAGGTGCGCGCGCTGCGCTGCAAGTGCAGCGCCTGGTTGAAGGCGTCGCGGGCATCGTCAAGCGCTGCGGTTTCCAGCGCGGGCCATTGCCTGGCCCGTTGGATGAGCGCCACGGCGCGCCCCCAGATATCGCTGCAGCCGGCACGTTCGATGGTGGCGATCACCGCGCTACGGTCGTTGGCCATGTCGTGCGCCATCGCATCGAGGATGGCGGCGTGCAGCCGCTGCAGATCGGTGTTGGCGAGATCGAGGAACTCGACATGGGCGAAGTTCTCGTCGATCAGCGCCGGATGGTTGACGAGGGCTACGATGATCGTCGCCTCGCGCACCGACATCATCTCGCCACCGCGTTTGACCATGGCGGAGCGGCCGAGGCTTTCGGTGATCGCGGCGCGCGCGCCTGCCCCGCTGCCTTTGGCGAACTGTCCGCCGGGTGCGGGCGTTTTGCCCTGCCCCGGTTTCCAGTCCTGGCGACCTTGCCGCACTTCGCGCTGGGCGCTGAAGAAGGTCAGCTCCCGCTCGCGCATCCACTGCTGGTAGTGGTAGCGCTGGCTCTCATCGCGGATGCGGCTGGTCAGTTCGCGCAGCGTCTTTGTCAGCCCCGCCCGCCGCTCCGGCGTGTCGAAGACGCCACCGGATGTCTCACGCATCCACAACAAATCAGCGAGAGGCCGCGCTTCCGCCAGCACGGCACGAAACGCGTCCGGCCCTTCTGCCTTGACCAGATCGTCGGGATCCTTGCCCTCCGGCAACAGCGCAAAGCGCACCGACCGCCCGGCCTGCACCGACGGCAGCGCGAGATCCGCGGCCCGCCACGCCGCCTTCAGCCCGGCCTGGTCGCCGTCGAAGCACAGCATCGGCTCAGGCGCCATGCGCCACAGAAGTTCGAGCTGGTTTTCGGTGAGCGCGGTGCCGAGCGGCGCCACGGCATTCTCGAAGCCGGCCTGCGCCAGCGCAATCACGTCCATATAACCTTCGACGGCAATCACCGTGCCGCCTTTCGCCAGCGCTTTGCGGGCGCGGGCGAAATTGTAGAGCACGTTGCCCTTGTGGAAGAGCTCCGTGTCGGGCGAATTCATGTATTTGGCCAGCGCATCGGGCGCCAGTGCGCGGCCGCCAAAGGCGATGATCTTGCCGCGCGAATCCGGGATCGGGAACATGATGCGATCGCGGAACCAGTCATAGGAGACCGGGATGTCGTCGCCATGACGCACCAGCCCGCAGGCCTCGATGTCGGCCTTGGGCACACCCTTGGCGGCAAGATGTTCCTTCAGCGCATTGCGGCTGTCGGGCGCAAAGCCCAGCCGGAACGATTGCTGCGTCGCCGGCGTCAGCCCGCGATCCCTGAGATAGGCGCGGGCTTTTGCACCCTCCGGTCCTTGCAGCCGCTCCTGGAAGAAGGCAGTCGCCATCTCCATGACGTCGGTCAGACTGGCGCGTTCCTTCTCACGCTGTTCTTCCCGCTCGTCGCGCACCGGCATCGGCACGCCGGCCATGTCGGCGATCTTCTCGACCGCTTCGGGAAAGCTTAATCCGTCGAGCTCGGTCAGGAACTTGAAATGATCGCCCGACACCGAACAGCCGAAACAGTGATAGCGGCCCTTCTTGTCCTCGCAGTGGAAGGAGGGGCTCTTTTCGCCATGGAACGGACAACAGGCCCAATAGTCGCCGCGCGAGGCGTTGGTCTTCTTCCTGTCCCATGCGACGCGCTGGCCGATGACCGATGAAATCGGCACACGGTCGCGTATCTCATCGAGAAAGGCGGGCGGAAAGCGCATTGGGGAACTCGTTTGTCCCTCATATAATCATGCTCGCGGAATCCGACGACCCTTATTGCGGACCATACCCGGTTTCCACAGCCAAAAAGCCCGGTTCTACAGCCAAAAGAAAGGCGGCCCTTTCGGGCCGCCTCCTTTCAAGTCTCTGCATTGCGCCGGCGAGGCCGGGCTTAATGCGCGGCAATGGCGCCGAAGATGATGCCGGACAGGACGCTGACCAGCACATAGTCGTTGCCGACGCGGATCCATTCCTGGCCGCGGCCGGGGCGATGCAGGCCGTAGCGGCCATAATCGCGGATCGGCTGGTGCCGCTTCCAGCTGGAATATTTCTGGCCATTGCGCCAATGGCTGCGCTTGACGACCACCGTCTTCTTCACGACGCGCTTCCTGACATCGACATGCTTGCCGGGCCTCTGCCAGTCGACCCGCGTGTAATTCGACTGCGGTGCGACCGGTGCGTTCACCGGTGCGGCCTGGCCGGTAAGCGAAGTGGCGGCCAGCATCGAGAAAGCGAGGGCGGAAAGAACAACACGTTTCATAGCGGGGCTCCTTGGTTGTCGATGCCTAGGGAATAGCGCCCGAAGGATGAACCGAAACTGAACACTAGCATTACATTTACGCAATGAAATCCGGCGCTTATCCTGGATATTTGAACATCATCGCAAAGGCGATTGCCGGGAGTCCGGCAAACCGGGACGATCCGCTGCCATCACCAGGGATCCGCCATGCAACCATTTGCGCATCCGTCCATTTTCCGACACGCCCTGTCGCGCCGCGACGGCTCTTGAAATCGACAAGATTTTATTACCCGGCTAAAATATTCCGGATATTGTTCAAGACTGTCATGACCATGATTCGCAGCCCCGTTTTCATCCCTGCACTGCGCGCCCTCCGCGTCGCGGTAGCTGTCTGCGTGCGGGTTTCGAAATGAGCGGCTCCGTCGTTCTGCTGCATCTGGCGGGCTCGGTGGCGCTGATGCTGTTTGCCACCCGCATGGTCAAGACAGGCGTCGAGCGCGCCTATGGCGACGTGCTGCGTCACCGGCTGCGCTCCACCATGCGCAATCCGATCATGGCGGTGCTGGCCGGCTGCGGCCTGTCCATCGCGCTGCAGAGCTCGACCGCCGTCACGCTTCTCGTCGGCTCCTTCGCCGGCGCCGGCATCGTCTCGGGCATGTCGGGCCAATTGGCTGTGCGCGGCGCCGAGATCGGCTCGGCGCTGGTGGTCAAGCTCTTGACCTTCGATCTGACGCTGCTGGTGCCGATCTGCCTCGTCGCCGGCACGGTCATGTTCATGGCCACCGAGCGGCGCGACTGGCGCCAGTTCGGCCGCATCCTGGTCGGCATCGGCCTTTTGGTACTGTCGCTGGAGATGATCGGCCAGGCCTCGGAGCCGCTGCGCCAGAGCACGCTGATGCCGCTCATCATCGAATATTTCTCCAGCGACTACGTCACCGCCTATCTGCTCGCCGCGCTCCTTACCTGGCTCTTCCACTCCTCAATCGCCGCCGTGCTTTTGATGGTCACGCTGGCCGGGCGCGGCTTCATCCCGCCCGAACTCGGCATCGTGCTGGTGCTCGGCGTCAATCTCGGCTCGTCGATCATCGCGCCGCTGCTCACCCGAAGTGCCGAACCTGGCGTGCGCGTCGTGCCGATCGGCAATCTGTTGATGCGCGGCATGGGCTCGCTGGTGATGCTGATCCTGTTCATGACGCTGAAGCCACCGGTCGCCTTCCTCGGCGCCACCGTGCCCGACCAGATCGTCAACGCCCACATACTGTTCAATGTGCTGATCCTGCTCGCCGGCCTGCCGCTTGCCAGCCTGATCTATCGTGCTTCCGAGAAGATCGTCGCAATGGGCACCAAGCCGGCGCCGGCTACAGAGCTCGATGTGGTCGAACTCTCCGCCCTCAACGACGGCGCGCTCGACGTTCCGAGCCAGGCGCTGGCCAACGCCACCCGCGAGGTGGTCCGCGTCTGCGAGACGGTCGAGATCATGCTCAAGCGTATCATCGAGCTGTATGAAAGCGCCGACGGCGACAAGATCAAGGCGCTGGCCGCCCTTGACGACCGCGTCGACAGGAAGCACGCGGCGATCAAGCTCTATCTGGCCAAATTGACCAGGAACTCGCTCACAGAGGACGAGGCGCTGCGCTGCCAGGAGCTGATAGGCGCCTGCGTCAAGCTTGAGCAGGTCGGCGACATCATCGTGCGCAACATGCTGGTGCATGTGAAGAAGAAGTTCGAGCGCGGGCTGGAGTTCACGCCCGAGGGCTGGAGCGAGCTGCTCGCCTTTCACACCTCGGTGCTGGCCAATGCCAGGCTTGCCTTCAACGTGCTGGTGTCGCGCGACCCTGAGACTGCCCGCCAGCTGGTGCTGGAAAAGGACCGGCTGCGCGACCGCGAAAAGGAAACCAGCGCCAGCCATTTCGTGCGCCTGCGCGACGGCACCGCCAAGAGCGTCGAGACCAGCTCCATCCACCTCGACACCATCCGCGACCTGAAGCAGATCAACTCGCTGCTGGCGTCGATGGCCTACCCGGTGCTGGAAGAGCGCGGCCTGCTCGGCGGCTCCAGGTTGAAGGCGAGCTGATCAAGAAAACCTAAACCGGCCGCAAAAATTTCTGCATTGCCGGCAAGCGCCATCCATGATTTGAGGCCAACTCGTTCAAGGATCGCTTCCGCGCCATGCTTCCGCTCATTGCCCTGTTCATCGCCGCCTTCGCTTTCGGCACCACCGAATTCGTCATTGCCGGCGTGCTGCCGCAAGTGGCCGACGGCCTTGGCGTTTCGATCCCGACCTCCGGCTATCTCGTCTCAGGCTATGCCGGCGGCATCGCGGTTGGCGGGCCATTGCTGGCGCTCGCCACCAAGGGCATTCCCCGCAAGACGCTGCTGCTTTGCCTGACCGTCGCCTTCACCATCGGCCAGGCCGCTTGCGCGCTAGCGCCCGATTTTACCTCGATGCTGCTCTTGCGCATTGCGGTCGCCGTCGCACACGGCGCCTATTTCGGCGTCGCCATGGTGGTGGCTGTCGGCCTCGTGCCCGAGGACAAGCGCGGCATGGCCGTGGCTGTGATCCTCTCCGGCCTCACCGTATCCAATGTCATCGGCGTGCCGGCCGGCACCGCAATCGGCAATCTCTGGGGCTGGCGCGCCACCTTCTGGGTGATGTGCGCGCTGGGCGTGGTGGCGTTTGCCGCCATGGCCGCCCTCCTGCCGCGCAAAACGGGCGCATCGAGCCCATCCACCAGCCTTGGCAGCGAGGTTCGCGTGCTGGCGCGCCAGCAAGTCTGGACCTCGCTGATCCTGATGCTGACGTTGATGATCGGCCAGTTCGGCCTGTTCACCTACATCACCCCGACACTGCTTGAGGTGACCCATCTCGACGAGAGCCTGATCCCCTGGGTGCTGCTGCTCAACGGCGTCGGCGCCACCGTCGGTGTGTTTCTCGGCGGCAAGCTTTCCGATTGGAAGCTGATGCCGTCGCTGATCACCATGCTTGCGCTGCAGGCGGTGATGTTGGGCGTGATCTATGCCGTCAGCCCCTACCCCGTGCCGATGGTCATCGCCATCGTTATCTGGGGTGGCCTCAACTTCGCCATAGGCACGCCGATCCAGACCCGCATCCTGGCCTGGACGGCGGACGCCTCCAACCTCGCCTCCTCGCTCATCCCCTCCGGCTTCAATGTCGGCATCGCGCTCGCCGCGTCGCTGGGCGCCGCCATGCTCAATGCCGGCTACGGCTACCGCAGCCTGCCGGTTGTGGGCGCTGCCGCCATGCTGGTCGCGGTGGTGGTGGCACTTGCCTCCTACATCTGGGAGGGGCGCAGCCGGGCAGCGCCGCCGCTGCCCGCACCGGCCGAATAGCGTCGGACTACAAATCGATCCGGAACAACAAACTCTCGGCGCCGCCATACGCGGCGTCCTTGATGAACGAACCGACCACACGGCCGCCATTGGCCAGCACCACCTTCTGCGAGGCCGGATTGTCGAGGTCGGTGGTGATCTCGACATATGGCAAACCAACAGCCTTCGCCTCCTCCAGCATCAGCCGCAGCGCCTCGGTCGCATAGCCTCGTCCGCGCTTCCACGGCACCACGGCATAGCCGATATGGCCGAGCACATGCGACGGCAGCGCGGCCGTACCCGGCTGCCAGCGAAAGCCGATCGAGCCGGCGGCCTCGCCGTCCCAGATCCAGCGCCGGAACCCCGGGAGCCGCGGCACGGTCGTGCCGTCCGGCAAGGTAATCGGGCCTCCTTTGGCCTCGGGATCGTCGAGGCTGGCAAGGAACGCCGCGGGATCCTCGTCGATCGCCGCAAGTTGCTCGCGCGTCGCTTCCATCAGCCGGACATTGTCCGGCGACCAGCCACGCTCGAGCGCCGCCTTGTAGGAGGGCAGATGTTCGAGCGTGGGTTTGACGATTTCGATTATGGTGGGGCTCTCCGGCAGGTCAAGGCTTGGCTCGCTTAAGCCGGTGCGGACCGTTTCTTGCCCAGAGGTGATGTCCCGCCCCTGCTCTCCTTCGCCACTGAAGCGGTGTCGGCTCTTACTGCAGCAGGCCTTTGACGATGCCGCTAGCCTTGCCGAAATCCATCTGGCCGGCATATTTCTGCTTCAGCGCGGCGATCACCTTGCCCATGTCCTTTTGGCTGGCGGCACCGGTCGCAACGATCGCCTCGCGCGCCGCAGCTGTTACGGCGGCGTCGTCCAACGGCGTCGGCAGGAAGCCGCGGATGATCTCCATCTCGCCACGCTCCTGCGCCGCCAGTTCCGGGCGCTTGCCGTCCTCGAACGCCTTGGCCGATTCCTCGCGCTGCTTCACCATCTTGGCCAGGATCTGCAGGATCTCCTCGTCGCTGGCGGGGTCCTTGGCCGAGCCGCGATTGGCGATGTCGCGGTCGTGGATGGCGGCCTGGATCAGCCTGAGCGTCGGCAGGCGGTGCTTGTCCTGCGCCTTCATCGCGCTTTTCAGGGATTCAGCGATTTTTGCGCGCATGATGCTTTCTCCTTCGAACGGCGCGGACAATAACCGCGGCCCATCCGCAAAGCAAACGCGCCAAAGCCCTGATATCGTTTGACGAAACAAATGCTCGCCGTTTTGGCACGGCATCATTGACCGCTCTGGCGCCTTCCCCTATGTACTCGGCCTTGCATAAGACAAAGAATTGATGCGCGCAGGCTTGAGAGATCGGCCGCGCCGTTTGCTGCGCAGATGGCCCGCCATCGAAGCGCGCAGCGTGACAGGAGCGTCGCCATGGCCGAGATGACCCCCGAACTGACCCCGCCTTGGGCAACCGAAAAGCCGACCGCCGTCCTGGTGCTGGCCGACGGCACCGTCATCGAGGGTCGCGGCCTCGGCGCCACCGGTTCCGCCGTTGCCGAAGTCTGCTTCAACACCGCGCTCACCGGCTACCAGGAAATTCTCACCGACCCGTCCTATGCCGGCCAGATCGTCACCTTCACCTTCCCGCATATCGGCAACATCGGCACCAATGACGAGGACATCGAGGACTTGAACCCGGTCGCCCGTGCAGGCGCCGTTGGCGCGGTGTTCAAGGCCGATGTCACCAACCCGTCCAACTACCGCGCCGACACCGGGCTGGACCAGTGGCTGAAGAAGCGCGGCATCGTCGCGCTGTCGGGCATCGACACCCGGGCGCTGACCGCGCTGATCCGCGAAAAGGGCATGCCCAATGCCGTCATTGCGCACGCGCCCGACGGCATCTTCGACATCGACGATTTGAAGCGGCGCGCCGCCGCCTGGTCGGGCCTGATCGGGCTTGACCTCGCCAAGGAAGTCACCTCGGGCCAGTCCTCGGTCTGGCGTGAAACGCCCTGGGTATGGAACGAAGGCTTTGGCGAACAGGCCGAGCCGTCGATGCACGTCGTCGCCATCGACTACGGCGTCAAGCGTAACATCCTTCGCCTGCTTTCCGGCCTCGGCGCCAAGGTCACCGTGGTTCCGGCCGGCACCGGCTCGGAAGAGATCCTGGCCATGCAGCCCGACGGCATCTTCCTCTCCAACGGCCCCGGCGACCCGGAAGCCACCGGCGACTACGCCGTGCCGGTCATCCAGGACCTGCTCAAGACCGACATCCCGGTATTCGGCATCTGCCTCGGCCACCAGATTCTGGCCCTGGCGCTGGGCGGCAAGACCGCCAAGATGCACCAGGGCCATCACGGCGCCAACCACCCGGTCAAGGATCATACCACCGGCAAGGTCGAGATCGTCTCGATGAACCACGGCTTTGCCGTCGATGCCGACTCCTTGCCCGAGGGCGTCGAGGAAACCCATGTCTCGCTGTTCGACGGCTCGAACTGCGGCATCGCGCTGACCGGACGTCCGGTGTTCTCGGTCCAGCACCACCCCGAGGCCTCGCCCGGCCCGCAGGACTCGCACTATCTGTTCCGCCGCTTCGTCAACCTGATCCGCGAAAAGCGCGGCGAGGAATTGCTGGCCGAACGGGTTTGATTTTACAGGTCTTCGCCTAGCCGTTGCCCAGATCGTGATGCTCCGAATAGCCGGAGTTACAAACGCGGCGCGATTGCCCTTGTCTTGGGTCAATGGAATAAACCGGTCAACCGGTCTGTTTGTGACGGCGCGAAGCGACGAAGGCTTCGAGAGCGCCGACGGCATCCCCTGAGCCCAAGCCCTCCTCATCGCTTCGCTTGCGCGCCGCATTAACGGACGAAGCACACACCTATGGCGGGTTCGAAGTTCGCGCCTGGGTAACCTTACGCCACCGGCCGGCCTTCGCTGGCCTCCAGTATGGCGAACCATTGCTGGCGGTCGAGGTCGATCTCCAGCGCCTTGACCATGACGGCCAGCCGCTCGGGCTTCATCGTGCCGAGCACCGGCGCCAGCCGCGCCGGATGACGCAGCAGCCAGGCGATGGCGACGGCGGCGAGATCGCCGGCGCCGATCTCGGCAGCCACCGCCGCGATTGCCGCCCTGACCCGCGCCTCGCGCCCTTCCTTGCCGGTGAACAGCAAGCCGCCGCCGAGCGGCGACCAGATCATCGCGCATAGCCGAGGCGTTGCGCGTGATCGAGGCTGCCATCCATCAGCGCATTGGTCTTCAGCACCGACATCTCGATCTGGTTGGTGGCCAAGGCAAACGGCAGCCGCGAAGCCAGAAGGTCGAACTGCGACGGCGTGAAATTGGAGACCCCGACCGCTCTCACCTTGCCCGACTTGACCAGCCCGGCAAGGGCCGCCGCCGTCTCGTCGGCATCCATCAGCGGATCCGGCCGGTGCAGCAGCAACAGGTCGAGATAGTCGGTGCCGAGATTGGCGAGCGAACGGTCGACCGAGGCGGCAATGTGGGCCGCACTGGTGTCGTAATGCTTCAGCCGGTTCAGAGGCCGGTTGGCCGATGCCAGAATGATGTCGCATTTCGAGATCAGCTCGATGCTGTCGCGCTTGCCCTTCCAGCGCGACAAGCCGGCGCCAAAGGCAGCTTCCACCTGGTAATGCCCGTAAATATCGGCATGGTCGAAGCTGGTAAGGCCGAGATCGACCGCAGTGCCGATCAGCCGCGCGATCTGGTCGGCGTCCGGGCGCGCGGCGCTGTCGAGCAGGCGCCAGGCGCCGAACACCAGCCGCGACAGCGACAAACCGTCCTTGGTCAGCTCTATGCGGCTGTCATGGCTCATATCTGGGCTCCATCTTCCGCAGCGCCGGTGGCAACGCTTCTCACCGCCGTCGGCCTCGCAACTTTCGTCACAAAGACAATGACCGCAAGCGTCAGGAAGCACGCGCCAACCAGATAGGGGGCGCCGCCGAACACTACGGGCGCATTCGGTCCGGTGAACCAGGAAAAGATCGCGGTGTAGAGCAGCGGCGTGATGATCGAGGTGATCGAGAAGATCGACGTCATCGCACCCTGCAATTCGCCTTGCGCCGATGGCGGCACCTTGGCGGCGGCAAGGCTTCTCAGCGGCGGATCGGCCAGTGCTTCGAGGCAGCCGACGACGATCACCGCATAGATCATCCAGCCTTGCGAGGCGAAGGCGTAGCCGAAGGCGCTGGCCGCAGTAAATGTCAGGCCGATCACCGCCGTCCTCCATTCGCCAAGTTTGGGGATCACGCGCGGCAGCACCGTCGCCATGACGATCGCCCCACACAGGCCGAAGGCGCCGAGCGAGAAGCCGATCTGCTGCTCGCTCCAACCATAACGATAATTGGACACGAACGACCACACCGCAGGATACATCATGTGGCCGAGCGTCATCAGGAAGAAGGCGAGCCCGATCCAGCCGATGCCCTGATATTGGCGCATCTGCAGCAGCGTGCCGACCGGGTTGGCGCGTTTCCACTCGAAGCGGCGGCGGTGCTTTTCATCGAGCGTTTCAGGCAGGAAGAACATGGCGATGAGGAAGTTCACGAAGGCAAGCCCGGCGGCAAAGTAAAACGGCACTCGCGGCCCGAACGTGCCGAGCAGCCCGCCCAGCACCGGCCCAATGACGAAGCCGACGCCGAAGGCGATGCCGAGCAGACCGAAATTCTTCGCCCGGTTGTCGTCGTTCGAGATGTCGGCAATGAAGGCCGACGTCGTCGAATAGCTGGCGCCCGAAACGCCGGCCAGCACGCGGCCGATGAACAGCATCGGATAGGACCAGGCGATGGCGCAGATCAGATTGTCGATCGAGAATGTAAGCACCGAGGCAAGCAGGATCGGCCGCCGCCCGAAGCGGTCGCTCAATCCACCCATGATTGGCGCGAAGAAGAACTGCATCGCCGCATAGACGAAGAACAGCCAGCCGCCTTCGATCGCCGCTTCGCTGATGCCGACGCCGGAAAGCTCCCTGAGAAAGGCCGGCAACACCGGCATGATCATGCCGAAGCCGATAATGTCGAGCAGCAGCGTGGTGAAGACGAGCGCAAGGCCCCGCCTGGCGGTTTTGGGGTCGATCATGATGGCGTCTGCTCCCTGGGACCGCCCTTGGGCGGGCGCCCGTTATAGGCGAGGCGCCACTTTGGAACAATAGGAGAACGCCTCAGGCGTTCTCCTCCTGACATCTGTTGCCGGTGGTGAATCGGCCCGCCGACGGATGCGCTTTGAACCGCGGTCGGCTGGAACTTGCGAGCGCCTCAAACCGGACCGGTCAGCGTGTTGCAATCCGACAGCTTGCCGCTCTTGTAGCCGCGCGCCAGCCAGGTCTGCCTTTGCTGCGACGTCCCGTGGTTGAAGCTTTCCGGAACGACATAGCCCTGCATCTTCTTCTGCAGCGTATCGTCGCCGATCTGCTTGGCGGCGTTGAGCGCCTCTTCGATGTCGCCCTGTTCCAGAATGCCCTTCTGCGCGGTGAAATGCGCCCAAACGCCGGCGAAGCAGTCGGCCTGCAGCTCGATGCGCACCGACATCTGGTTGGCTTCCGCCTCACCCATCGACTGCCGCATCTGGTTGAACTTGGGCAGGATGCCGGTGAGGTTCTGCACATGGTGACCGACTTCATGGGCGATCACATATGCCTGGGCGAAATCCCCCGAGGCGCCGAACTGCTGGTCGAGCTGCTGGAAGAAGGTGGTGTCGAGGTAGACCTTGTGGTCGCCGGGACAATAGAACGGTCCGGCTGCCGTCGAGGCGGAGCCGCAGGCCGAGCGGATCTGGCCGCTGAACAGCACAAGCTTCGGGTCCTCGTATTTCAGGCCCTGCGACTGGAAGATGCCGGTCCAGGTCTCTTCGGTCTCGGCCAGCACGGTCGCCACGAACTGCTTCATCTCGTCGGAAGCAGGCGTGCCGGCGCCGTCGTCCTGGCCGCCGCTGTTGTCGGTAATCTGGCCACCGCCACCCGGCAGCACGCCGCCGCCGTCGCCGCTGCCCAGGATCTGCGACGGGTCGAAGCCGAAATACCATCCGGCCAGCACCACGAGGACGACCAGCAATATGCTGCCGCCGCCGCCGGTGCGGCCGCCGATCGGGATGCGGAACTGGCCAGGGCTGCCGCCGCCGAAACCACCACCGCCGCCGCTGTCGCTGCGCTCGTCCTCGACATTGTCACTCTGACGGCGGCCCTTCCAGAGCATGGCAACTCCCCGTATGCAAATTTCGGCTGGCGTGGCCGATGTCGTGGCCCAGTCCGACCCAACAGACAATTATCGCAATGGTTGCGCCAAGTCACAGTATTTTTCGTGGCAGCGGCATCGTGTTCGCACTCTGGTCGAGGCGGCATGCGCGCTGTAGCATCCGGTTCGAACGGGGGTGTCGGGGACTTGCGGACGATCGGTCGATTTCTGCTGCTGGCGGTGGTGCTATGCCTCGGCCCGTCGCCGGCGCGCGCCGTGACGCTCGATTCCAGCGTCGCCGTAACCGATCCCGAGACATTGCAGGCGCTTGAGCGTGGCGGCCTCTCGATCAGCCGCCTGCTCGGCCCGGCGCTGGGTCTCACGCGCGAGGTCGACAATCGGGGCCTGTTTTCGGTGCGCGCGCTGACCCCTGTGCGCAACGCCGTCAAGCAGGAGATCGCCGACGAGCCTGCCAATAGCCCCGATCCTTACGTCGCGGCCATGGTCAAGTCGAAGGACACCAGCCAGAAATTCAACCCGAAATACATCGACGATGACGGCTCGACGCTCGACCTGACCGGCGTCGTCAACCGCATGGACCGCGGCTATCTCGGCCACACCGAATGCGGCGAGATCAGGCTGATCTACCGCTTCCACTATTCGGTGGCGGAGAAGCCCACGAAGGGAAAGACAGCGCAACGCATCTCGTCGCGGCTGCCGCTGACCATGGGTCTGGTCTTCAACGCCAGGCCCGGCGAGGCTCGCCCCCGCGCTTCGAGAGACCGTCCAAGCGCCACCGCCGTTTCCTGTGCCGAAATCGCCAAGCGCTGGCTCGCCGCCGGCCAGAAGAACCTTGCGCCCGAGCAACTGGCAGCCTGGCTGCGCTCCGACGAAGGGCCGCTCTCCAACGCCATGCTGAATTCGTCGCAGATCATGCGGCTTGAGCTGAACATGCAGGTTCTCCGGCTGTCGGCCTCGAGCCGCCGCGACTTCGGTGGCCACGCCGAATATCTCCTCAAGATTTTCAAATGGGACCCAACGACGTCCACCTTCCAGGAATCGAAGATGGAGAACCAGATCGACCGGAAAGTGGTTCTGGCCGACCGGCCGGCCTTCGCCAAATGGCTGCTCACCGACCGCAACCTCTACGACCTCGATCGCGGCCGGCTGGTCATCGACGACAAGTTCCTGGCGACCAGCGCCGTCTCGGTCGCACCCGGCGGCATGGCCAGGTCGCAAAACAATATCGCCTATGGGCTGCTCGACGATGCCGACATCGACAAGGCACTGCAGGACTATGTCGCCAAGGGCAACGAGCTGCGCAGCGTGAAATCGGTGGCCGGCTTCAATCTGCGTCTCAACGAAATGACCTGCACCGGCTGCCACCAGACGCACGGCATTGCCGGCTTCCATTACACCGGCGCCGATCCGGCCAGCGAGCCGCGCCGCAACGCCGTCTTCGTCCCCGGCTCGGCGGTGTTCTTCGCCGACCTGCCTCGCCGCCGCGCCATCGTCGAGGACTTCGCCGCCGGCGGCCATCCGGATTTCTCACGCGGCTTCGCCGCCCGTCCGGACGCCAAACTCGCCGAAGCGCTGAAAGGCACCGATCTCTACAATGGCTGGGGCTCGATCTGCTACAGCGGCAAGGATGCCAGCTTCAAGGACTGGAGCTGCGGCGAAAGCCTGCGCTGCGCCGGCGTCCATGAAAGCGACATCCATCCGGGCTTCGGCACCTGCGTCAGCGAGGCGGCCACCGCAGTCGGCGACCCCGTCGAGTTCGGCGAGATTAAGATGTCGAGCTGGGGCAGCGACAACTATTGCCGCCTGTCGCCGGCCACCGCAAAAGCCTGCGCCATCGATCCGGCGCGCGACAAGAAACCGGTAATCAAGCTCGCCGGCTATGGCGCGGCGCGCCAACGCTACGACAACCCCGAGCAGAAGACCGGTGGCTTTCCCGGGGGCATGCTGCGCAAGGCAAGCTGCGACAAGCTTCCCGACGAGGCGACTTGCGGCCGCCTCGCCAAGACCGGTTTCAACGACTGCATCGCGTCGGGCAAGGACCACAAATTCTGCACCAAGGAATTCACCAAGACCGCCGGCCTGCGCGCCTGCGACAAGGCGCATCCCTGCCGCGAGGACTATATCTGCACCGCCGGCTACGACGATCTGGCCGCAGCCAAGCCTGGCAAGGGCTCCTGCATTCCGCCCTATTTCATATTCCAGTTCCGCGTCGACGGCCATCCGCGCAGTTGGGTGCAGGACACCGAGGAATGAGCGGCAGGTTGCCGCTTGCGAACAGAACTCAGATCTTCTGCTTGGTGCCGGCGCTTTTGCCGTCCGAGCTTTTGGAGCGTTCCTCGAAACGCGCGGCGCCCTTTTTCAGCGCATGGCCGGTTTCGACCTCGGTCTTGCGTTCGTCCTTTGCCGCTGCCTGCCTCAAACCCTCGGCCGCCTGCTTGCCCTTCGCGGTCGGTGCCTGTTCGACGCCCATGTTTTCCTCCTTGGCGCGCGACAATCACGCGCAACGTCAGGAGCAACGAGCCTGACGTGCGGAGGTTCCAGTGGTGCGGCCCCGGCACCCCTCAGCGCGGCGCGATCATCGCCTTGCGAAAGGCTTCCAGCGTCTCGGCGCTGACATGATGCTCGATGCCCTCGGCATCGATGCGCGCCGTCTCGGCGCTGACACCGAGCGAACGCAAAAACGCTTCTACCGTCTGGTGGCGGATGCGGCTCTCTTCCGCCACCTTGCGCCCGGCGTCGGTCAGGAACACACCGCGATAGGGTTTTCTGGAAACGAGCCCGTCGGCGCACAGCCTGGTCAGCATCTTGGCCACCGTCGGCTGGGCGACACCGAGCCGCGCAGCAATATCGACCTGACGCGCCTCATTGCCGTCCTCGATCAGGTCGGCGATCAGCTCGACATAATCCTCGACCAGCGCGCCGCGGCGCGCTTCGCGCTGCTGCCGGAACCCTTTCGAATGAATCTCGGCGTCAGGCAGCGGCTCCTCGCGTCCAACCGGTCTGTGCTTCAGCGCCAACACGCGCTCCTTCCCATCTTTTGACAAGAATCGGCTTTGGGCAAAGCAATCGCCCTTTGCCATTCATAGCACGGGCTTAACTGTTCCAGCCGTTTATTTCCATTCCATGGTAGGCGCAACCGGCGTTTGCGATCCCCGGCCGGCCTGCCGGTCGGCGCAACAGGAAGCACATACAATGAAATATAGCCTATTGCATAATGTTGAGCCCTGGCATAGATAGGATGACGTCAACCGATCCACCCAGTGGAAAGCCCTCCATGTCCGAAGCTGACGCTACCTTGGGATCATCCTGGCGATTTGACAGGCCGGAGGACAATCCTCCCAGCCTGCGCGAGGTGAACTCCACGATCGCGGTGCCGCAGTCCGGCGTCTGGTTCCGTCGCCTGTTCGCCTTCATGGGACCGGGCTACATGGTCTCGGTCGGCTATATGGATCCGGGCAACTGGGCCACCGACCTCGCCGGCGGCGCCCAGTTCGGCTACACGCTATTGTTCATCATCATGCTGTCCAACCTGATGGCGATCCTGCTGCAGGCGCTTGCCGCCCGGCTTGGCATCGCCACCGGCCGCGACCTCGCCCAGGCCTGCCGCGCCTATTATCCGCGTCCCGTCAGTTTCGTGCTGTGGATCGCCTGCGAACTCGCCATCATCGCCTGCGACCTCGCCGAGGTGATCGGCACGGCGATCGCGCTGCAGCTTCTGTTCGGCATTCCGCTGATCGGCGGCGCGTTGCTGACGGCGCTCGACGCCTTCATCGTGCTGCTCTTGATGAACAAGGGTTTCCGCTATCTCGAAGCCTTCGTCATCGCGCTTCTGATCATCATCTTCGGCTGTTTCGCCATCCAGATCTTTGCCGCTGCCCCTCCGGTCGGCTCGATCCTGCATTCGATGTTCGTGCCGTCGACGGAGATCGTCACCAATCCGGCGATGCTCTACATCGCCATCGGCATCATCGGCGCCACGGTGATGCCGCACAATCTCTACCTGCACTCCTCGATCGTACAGACACGCGCCTATGAACGGACCGAAAAAGGCAAGCGCGACGCCATTAAATGGGCGACGACGGACTCGACCATCGCGCTCGTCCTGGCGCTGTTCGTCAACTCCTCGATCCTGATCGTCTCGGCGGTGGCCTTCCATGGCACCGGCCATCAGGATGTCGCCGAGATCGGCCAGGCCTTCGAGCTCTTGTCGCCACTGCTCGGCCTCGGCATCGCCTCCATCCTGTTTGCGGTGGCGCTACTGGCCTCCGGCCTCAACTCGACGGTTACGGCAACGCTTGCCGGCCAGATCGTCATGGAAGGCTTTTTGCGCCTGCGCATTCCGCAATGGGCGCGCCGGCTGCTGACGCGCGGCATCGCCATCGTCCCGGTGGTGGTCGTCACCGCGCTCTATGGCGAAAAGGGCACCGGCCAGTTGCTGGTCTTCAGCCAGGTGGTACTGTCGATGCAGCTGCCCTTCGCAGTCATCCCGCTGGTGCAGTTCGTCTCCGACAAGAAGAAGATGGGCAACCTTGCCATTCCCCGCGGCGTGGCGGCCCTCGCCTGGGTGGTCGCGGCGGTCATCCTGGTGCTCAACTTCAAGCTGCTCTACGACACCGTCTTCGGCGTCGGCTGATTCTCATTCCCGACCGCGACAAACCGGCGGCTTGCGCTATCTTGCTCGCCATCATGACAAGTGTCGAAGACGCCAGGAAATTTTACGCGCAGCTGATGGCGGCCAATGCCGGCTCGGCCGACCCGCGCCTCGAAGAGGCGTTCGCCACCGTTCCGCGCGAGGCCTTTCTCGGTCCCGGACCCTGGGCGGTAGTCGCCGGCAGGGCGCTCACCACCGGCAACGGCAAGATCATGACGCCGAGCGCCGATCCTGTTCACATCTATCAGGACGTGCTGGTGGCGCTCGATGCCGACAAGGGCATCAACAATGGCGAACCCTCCCTGCACGCCATGTGGATCGGCAGGATCGCCCCCAGACCGGACGAGGCCGTCAGCCATATCGGCGCCGGCACCGGCTACTACACCGCCTTGCTGGCCCGGCTGGTTGCGCCCGGCCCGGTGACCGCCTTCGAACTGGAGGCCGATCTTGCTGCCAGAGCGACAAAGAATCTCGAGACCTACGGCAATGTAAGCGTCATCCACGGCGATGCCGTCACCGGCGATCTGCCGCCGTCCGACATCATCTATGTCAATGCCGGTGTCGTCGCACCGCCGGCTGCCTGGCTGCGGGCGCTGAAAGCGGGCGGCCGCATGATCTTTCCCTGGCGCCCGTCCCAGGGCGTCGGCCTGGCCGTAATGGTGACCCGCACCAAACAAGGTTTTGCCTGCGACCCCTTCATGCGCTCGTGGTTCATCCCCTGCGTCGGCGCCTCGGTCGCCGGTTCGGCGGCCAAAATCCCCGACCTCCAGAAGGCCGCGCGCAGCCGTTCGATCTGGCTGACATCAGACAGGGCGCCGGACCGGACCGCCACCGCCATCATCGGCGATGTCTGGTTTTCGTCGCAGGCGCTTGGCGGCGGGCGACGGCGGTAGGTACTCTTGTCGGCCGCAGCGTTTTTTTGCCAACGCCTGTCGGGCGGCCGCCGGCCTGTCCGTCCTTAGATCGAAATCCGGCCCTGACGGCGCGGATCCTGGAAAAGGAAAATCCAATGCGAAAGATCATCGCCGCTACCTTCGTCAGCCTCGACGGCGTCATGCAGGCGCCGGGCGGCCCGGAAGAAGACCCGGTTGGCGGCTTCGAGTTCGGCGGCTGGACGTTCCACTACTTCGACGAGGTGGCGGGCGTGGCCATGGAGGAATTGTTCTCTAAGCCCTTCGCCCTGCTGCTCGGCCGCAGAACCTACGACATCTTCGCCGCTTACTGGCCGTATCAGAAAGATGCCATCGGAGACGTCTTCAACCCTGCCACTAAATATGTGGCGACGCATCGGCCGGATTCGCTCACCTGGGAAAATACGCAATGGCTTGGAGAAGATATCGTCGCGGCGTTGCGCCGCCTCAAGAAGGAAGATGGGCCTGACCTGCTCATCCAGGGTTCGAGCGAGCTGATCCAGACTTTGCTCGCCAACGGGCTGATCGACGAGATCCGGTTGATGATCTTCCCGCTGCTGCTGGGCAAGGGCAAGCGGCTGTTTGGCGACGGCGCGATGCCGGCCGCCTTCAAGCTGGTGAAGTCGCAGGCTACCACCACCGGCGTCATGATGGCGACCTACGAACGCGGGGGTGAGGTCAAGGTCGGGTCGTTCGCCACGCAAGAGCCGTCAGAGGCAGAGCTCGAGCGACGCAAGAACTGGAAGTAACAGAGGCGGGCACCTTTCCTCTCCCTCCGGAGGGGGGAGAGGTGGCGCTGCGAAGCAGCGACGGAGTGGGGGAACCACCTGGCAACGGTCGCCAACGGACATTGAACAGGGACAAGGCGCAAGAATCCTGCCGTACCGCGCTAAGGGTCGGGGGGGCCCGCGCCGGCGGGGGGGGGGGGGCCAGCCCCCCCGCCGCCGCGGGGGGGGTGGGAGAGG